>NZ_LT629693.1:4128136-4428920 GCF_900099825.1 Bradyrhizobium ottawaense
TGATGCTGGCGGTCGGCTGGTTCCGCGGCGTCAGGTTCCTTGAGCGCGACGGCACGCTCGTCCCGGGCCTGCTGGCGGGCGTGCTGTTCGGGATCGAATTCGTGCTGATCTTTACGGGCCTGGTGTTCACCTCGGCGTCGCGCGCGGCGGTGTTTCTCTACACCGCGCCGTTTTTCGTAGCGCTGGGCTCCTATCAATTTCTCGGCGAGCGGCTCTCCGCCCTGCAATGGGGCGGGCTCGGCTTGAGTTTCGCCGGCGTGGCGCTCGCCATCGGCGTGCCGCAGCCGAATGTCGATGCCAAGGTGCTGCTCGGCGATCTCCTGGTGGTCGCCGGAGGCGCGCTGTGGGCGGCGACCACGCTGATCGCCAAGGGAACGGGTTTGCGCAACGCCGCACCTGAAAAGGCGCTCGGCTACCAGGTCGCGGTGTCGATACCGATTTTGGCCGGGGCATCGTGGCTGTCCGGCGAGACCATCACCCACATGCCGGGTCTGCTGTCGATCTCGCTCCTGGCCTATCAGGCGATCTGGGTGGTCGGCTGCACCTTCGTGCTGTGGTTCGCGCTGGTCAAAACCTATTCGGCGAGCAAGCTTTCGGCCTTCACCTTCATCACGCCGCTGTTCGGCGTCGTCGCCGCCTACTTCATCATGAAGGATTCGCTGACCATTGCGTTTGGTGCGGCGGCGCTGCTGGTCATTGCCGGGCTCTATCTCGTCAACAAGCCGGATCCGAAGCTGATGCCGGATCCGAACGTGCCGGCGTGATCGGTCAGCAGCGCTTTTGAACCAACGCGGGATATTCGCAGTTCGAATTTATCCGAGATAGCCGGAAACGCCGTCCCACAATAATTTCAATGCGGTCACGACCAGCAATCCGTAACAGGCGCGATAAATCTGTTGCTGGTCCAGCCTGCCGTGAAGCCGCCAACCAAGCCATACCCCGGTGGGGATGGCGAGCAGGCAGGCCGCCATCACGATCCAGACGTTGCCTGCCGGTCTCACCAGCAGCAACCACGGCACCGCCTTGGTCGCGTTGCCGACGGTGAAGAACAGACTCGTCGTTCCGGCATAGACTTCCTTGCTGAGGCCGAGCGGCAGCAGATACATCGCCAGCGGCGGTCCGCCGGAATGCGCCACCATGGTGGAAACGCCCGAGGCGAGACCGGCAGCGACCGCCTTCGGCGACGAACGCGGAGCTATTTTCACCTCCGAACCTCCGGCAAGCCACAGGCCGACAAACATCAACGTGGTCATTGCCATCACGATCGCGACGGCACGGTGGTCCAGCACGCGGAATAGCAGATAGCCAAAGCCGATGCCGATCACGAGCCCGGGCAGCAGCAGCGCCAGGTCGGGCTTCGACCACGTTGACGGCTTCCAGTAGCGAAGCGCGTACAGGTCCATCGCGATGAACAACGGCGCGAGAAGGCCGCCGGCCGTCACCGGGTCCATCACGAACGACAGCAGCGGAATGCCGACGATCGAGAAGCCGCCGCCGAACGCGCCCTTCATGAAGCAGATCAGGAACACGCCGGCGAAAGCGATTAAAACCGTGGCTGCTGTCAGTTCCATGGCTTCTCTCCATAGTGGCCGCGGGTCCAGCACATCCGGGCGTGGGTCAATCGCGGTGCAATCGGTGCAATGTGATCAATGTAGCAATAATGCTCCGATTTATGTCTCGGTTCAAATAAAACATTGTACTCGGTGCAATTTAGCGCGAACGCCTGGTTCCAGCAGGCAGCGCCGTTTGTCGACCGTGGCCTTGGTCGCGCGAGGGGGAGGCTTCGGACTGCGCCGCGTGATATCCACTCCAGCCTGAGCGTTGGGGGACGGCGATGGGAATCAAAAGCTGTTGCGCCGCGTCCGCGGCTCTCGTTCTCGGGCTCTGCCTCGTCCCGGCCGCGGTCGGCCGGTTCGGCCTGGTCTCTCCTGCGATGGCGCAGGCGGGCGCGCTCACGAAACCACAATCGGACGCGCTCAATACCTACGACGCCGCGGTCAAAAATTTCGAGGCGATCCTCGCCCAGCGCCGCGCGCAGCTCGCGTCGAAGCAATTGCCGAACCTGCCGGGCCAGGCGCTTTACCTCGCCCGCAACGTCATGATGGGCGCGCGCAAGGACCTCACCGACGTATTGCCGTCGAAAATCGGCCGGCCCAACAAGTTCGGAATACCGCCGGCCTATTTCGACGCTGACAGCGAGCAGCTGATCGACGACTACAAAAAGCTGTTCGAGATCATGCAGGCCCCGCCGGCCGGCGCGCAGAACTCGGCAACCCCGTTCAAGGACGTGGTCGACCTCGGCACCGCGATTGCGCGCGCCAGGGGCCTCGATACGGCAACGGCCGACGCGGCGGGGCGCATCAGCCTCGGGCTGTTCTTTGCCGAAACCAACGGCAATCAGAACATCGGCAACGCGCGCTCGAATACCTACAAGGGCAGTTTTCAGACCGGCCCGTCCGAGGATCAGAACGGCCGCAAAAAATGGGCGGCGATCAAACCGTCGATCGCAGCGTTCGATGCCGCGCTGATCGCCCGCGACGACAAGGAGGAGGCGCGCGCCGGCAATCTCGATCGCCGCTACAACCACTGGACCGCGGTGCGCGACGGCCTGATGAACGCCCATGCCGAGCTGTTTCTGCAGATACCGGCGATCGTGAAAACGCTGCCCGATCCGGTCGACCAGATGAAGCTGTTCGAACTGATCCAGATCGTGCCGAGCCCGACCCGGTCCGCGCTCAGGTCGGGCAACCTGCTCGGCTATCGCATTTCCGATCCGACCATCATGAAATACCTGCGCAACAACAGTGTGTTCGCCTTCGGGCAGGCTGACAGGGCCAGAACATCCGCAACCTTCCGCGAAGTTATGGATGCGATGTGGCTGTTCAACGAAAAATTCGAACGGGCGCTTGCCACCTTCGACGAGATCAAGGCGCGGCCGAAGGGGTGATGCCAATCGGCCCGCCGCCAATTTCTGTTGGCTCGCGGCCGATAGTCGCTGTTAAAAAGCGTCCGGTGTCGCCATGCTGACAACGCGGACAGGGAATCACTCCGGGGAAGCAGGAATTGCTGTCGGTCGTGCGAAAATCAGCCGGGGCAGGCTTGGGCGGCCATCGCGGCCGTCGCATCATCGTCACTGCTACGGCCGCCTTGCTGCTTCTGCCGATCGAGGCGAGCGACGCCGGCTGGCTTTCGGATATCTTCAAGGGCTCGAAATCCAACAAGCCGCCAAAGCATTCCGTCGCGCCAAAGCAGGCCGCGGAGCCGAGACGGGCCAAGCCGGCGAAACCTGCGCCATCGCCAAAACCCCGCGCTGAAAAACTTGCCGTCGCCAAACCGGCCGCCCCGAATCCGGCTGCCGCGAAACCGGTCACCACACGGTGCGAGCCGCCAAAATTCCGCATCGTCATCGATGTCGGGCATACCGCCGAATCGGAAGGCGCCATCAGCGCCCGCAATGTCGCCGAGTTTGTCTTCAACCTGCGGCTGGCAAAGCGGATCGAGGCGCAACTGAAGGCCGACGGCTTTGCCGGCACCCGGTTGCTCGTGACCGAGGGCAAGGCGAGGCGCAGCCTCGTCACCCGGGTCAACGCCGCCAACAATCTGGCGCCCAATCTCTTGTTGTCGATCCACCACGACTCCGTGCCCGACAAATTCCTCGAGGACTGGGAATTCGAAGGCCAGAAGCGCCACTACAGCGACCGCTTCAGCGGCTATTCGGTCTTCGTCTCCCGCGACAATCCGGATTTTCAGACCAGTCTTGCCTTCGCCGAACTGCTCGCCAGGGAAATGAAGGCGCAGGGGCTCACCTATGCCAAACAATACAGCCAGCCGATCATGGGCCGGTTTCAGCACCCGCTGCTGAACAAGGAGACCGGCGTCTACAGCTACGATCAGCTCATCGTCTTGAGAAAAACCAAAATGGCGGCGGTCCTGCTCGAGTCGGGCTCGATCATCAACCGCGAAGAAGAGCTGAAAATGGACTCCGACGAACACCGCAACGTCGTCAGCCACGGTGTCGCCACGGCCGTGAAGGAATTCTGCGATTCCCGATGGGCCATCCTCGGTCCGCTCTGACGGTGGCGTGAGCGAACACGATGCCACACAACGAGCGCCGCAACATGCCGATACGGACCTGCGCAGCCCTGATAACGCTGCTGCTGCCGGTTGCGGCCTGGGCGGGCGCTGCTTTGCCCAGGGGGTTCGTCTATATGCGCGAGGTTGACCCCACCATCGTTCAGGACATTCGCTATGCCGGATCGCACAATTTCGTGGGCCGGCCGATCAAGGGCTATCTCGCCGCCGAATGCATCCTGAGCGAGCCCGCCGCCCGTGCGCTGAAGGCGGTGCAGAACAAGCTGGCCGCGAAAGCTCTCTCGTTGATCGTCTGGGATTGCTATCGGCCGAAGCGGGCGGTCGATGACTTTTTGCGCTGGAGCAGGGATCCGGCCCGCACCGAGATGAAGACCGAGTTCTATCCGCGCACCGACAAGCAAAGCCTGTTCGCGCTGGGCTATCTCGCGGTCCGCTCGGCGCATTCGCGCGGCAGCACCGTGGATCTTGGCATCGTGCCATCCTCGTTTTCTATGGCACCGCAGCCGGGCGCGCTTCCGCCGCTCAAGCCGTGTACCGCGCCAGAGCGGTTCGTGGACGGCACGATCGATTTCGGCACCGGCTATGATTGCCTGGATGTGCTCGGCACCACGTCGAACCCGCGCGTCGGCGTCATCGCGTCAGCCAACCGCCAGATGCTGAAAGCCACCATGCGGGAGGCCGGCTTTCGTCCCTATTTCAGGGAATGGTGGCACTTCGAATTGGCCCATGAGCCGTTCAATAACGGGTTCGACTTCGAGATCACGGCACCGCCGTCGCGCGAAAAGCCGGTACGCTGAACCGGGTAACGGCGCGAACTGCAGAGAAGCCGTCGCGTCAGTCGCTGGCTTCGTTGTTTGCCTTCAACACCTCGAACACGGCGGCGGTGTCCTGATGGCCCAGTCCCATCGCCATCGCCTGCGTGTAAACCGGCTGCGTCAGCGTAAACAGCGGCGTTTCGCAGCCGAGTTCGCCGGCGAACTCGGCGATGATGGCCATGTCCTTTTTCCAGGTCGAGATTCGCATCGTCGCTGGCTCGTAGCTGCGCTTGGCCATCATCGGCGCCCGCATCTGGAACATCCGCGATCCGCCCGCGCCAGGCGCGACCATCTCGATGACCTGGTTCAGATCGAGGCCGGCCCGCTCGGCCAGCAGCATTGCTTCGGCCGAGGCCACGTTGTGGATGGCGACCAGGTGGTTGGCGACGAATTTCATCCGGCTGCCGTTGCCGTAGTCGCCGAGATCGGCGCTCTGCTTGGCAAAGTCTGCAAACAGGCCGGCACATCGCGCGATCGCGGGCTTGTCGCCGCTCGCATAGACGACGAGGTCGCGGACCGCGGCCTGCGCGCCGGTGCCGCTGAGCGGACAGTCGAGCGCAATATGACCTGCGGGCTCGAGAATGGCCTTGAAGTGCTGCTTGTCGGCGATGGTGAGCGTGCTGGTTTCGACGACGATGCGCGCAGGTGGGCCGCACGCGGCAATTTCCGTCGCGACGGCATTGGCGGCATCGGCGTTGGGCAGGCTGGTGATGATCATCGAGGTTTGGGATGCGACGGCGCGCGCGCCGTCGACGATGGTCACGCCGGCAAGCGCAAGCTCGTTGCGGCGCGACGGATCGGTGTCGAATCCAATGACGACCCAGCCGCGTTCGACCAGGTTGCGGGCCATCGCACCACCCATGATGCCCAGCCCGATGATGCCTGCTTTCCGATCTGCCACGTTACCTCCCGGCCTGCTGCTCCGCTGGAATGGAGCCACACCGTATCGACCGGAATGGGTCAAGTGAAAAGGTGTAACCCCGACCGTGGATCACGGCGCACACGTTGCGACACGCCATACGGGCTGTCTGCTTTGCCGCCGGCAGCAGACATTGGGCCACGCAGCGTGATGTCCACTAAGTGCTGCCAATACCGGAAGCGGCCAACCTCATTCGATGTCTAGCCTTGCCGACCGGCATCCAGAATATCGAGCACCGGGCAGTCGGGGGTAGCGCCATCAGTGCATTGGGCGACGGTTTCCGCCAGGATAGCTTCGAGCTTGATGAGGTCGGAGAGCTTGCTGCGAACGCTCGCGAGATGGGCGCTCGCTATCTTGTGCACGTCGGCGCACGACGCACGTTCTGACCCTCCCAAGGCCAGCAGGGCTCGAATTTCCTCAAGTGGAAACCCGAGTTCACGGGAACGCCGGATGAAAGCCAACGTCCGCTTTTCGGCTGGCCCATAGACTCGCCGCCCGCTCGCCGTGCGCGGCGGCGGCGGCAGCATTTTGATGCGCTCGTAATAGCGGATGGTCTCGATGTTCACGCCGCTATGCTTGGACAATTCACCGATCGAGAAGCTTTCGGCTCCCGAAGGCGTGATGATGCGCATGAAATAGTCCTTGATCCTGTAGTGGCTACAGGATGCATGGCTTAGCCCATGACGATCAATCAAGCCGTTCACATTGGCGACAACCGGCTGCGGCAAAGTCTTATGGCGGCGGGAGGCCTGCTTGGGGCGCTCGCGGCCTCGTCGTGCTGCATCTTGCCCCTCGCCCTGTTTGGCCTCGGGGTCAGTGGGGCATGGATTGGGAATTTCACCCGGCTTGCCGCCTATCAGCCGTACTTCATCGCCGCGACGCTTGCGTTCCTGGGTTACGGCTATTGGCTGGTTTACCGCTCCTCAATGCGCGCCTGTACCGACGGCGAAGCCTGCGCGCGCCCGCTGCCGAACCGCATCGTCAAGACAAGCCTCATCCTCGCAACGATCCTCGTTATCGCCGCGCTCGGCCTCGACTTCGTCGCGCCGCTCTTTCTCAACTCGTGACCGGAGAATTCCCCATGAACAGGCAGCTTCCGGCCCTTGCGGCTCTTGCCCTCGGCATCATCGCATCGTCATCGGTGATGGCAGCAGAGAAAACCCTTACGCTGGCCGTAAAAAATATGGATTGCGCGGCCTGCCCTTCCATCGTCAAGGGTAGTCTGGAAGCCGTCCCGGGTGTTGCCAGCGTCGCGGTGTCTTACAAGGACAGGACGGCCACGATCATTTACGACGACGACAAAGCCGATGTGAACCAGCTGACGTCGGCGACCACCAAGGCTGGTTATCCATCGGCACCCAAGAGTTAATTGGATGCTGCTTCAATCGACCATCACTTGTCCGCACTGCGCCGTCGCGAAAGCGGAGACAATGCCGACCGATGCCTGTCAGTTTTTCTATGAGTGCACAGGCTGTGGCGTAAAGGTGAAGCCGAAGACGGGTGATTGCTGTGTGTTCTGCTCCTTCGGCTCGGTGCCGTGTCCGCCAATTCAGGCACTACGCTCCGGCGAATCGGGTGATGCCCTTCGCACAAAATATTCCGCTTCCGTCGTCGGGTAGAAACACCTTACCAACTCCCGCCATCCTGTCTCACCTGAGGGGCCATCGTAAGGCCCATTGCCGAGCGCGTTCGATGTTCGCCGGCGCCGCGCTCGGTTGCTCTTCCAGGGTTGATTCATCGGCCTGGATTCAGTCCCTCATGTCGTCGCGCCCGCGACTTTTTTCGGATCGCGCGCGTCCAGGCTGAAGCGTCCGGCGCCAAAATGCGCGATCTGCAAGAGGCCGCCGATGATCATGAGGTTCTTGAGAAAATGGATCATCTGATTCTGATCGGCGAAATTCCGGTGAAAGAAGATGGCCGTTGCCAACGTGAACACGGCCATGCCGAACGCGACCGCTCGCGCACGAAAACCGAGCACCAGCAGCAGACCGCCGCCGATCTCGAAGGCAACGGCAATCGCCCAGCCAAGCGGGGCAAGCGGCAAGCCGACACTGCCGATATAGGCCGTCGTTGCGCCATAGGCGGTTAGCTTGCCAACGCCGCTCATGAGAAACGGCAGGCCGATAAGCAGGCGGCCAAGCAGGGGCAGAAACCTCGTGACGTCCATATTCAGCTCTCCTTGCAGGGGTTGAGAATTCGATCCGGTGCGACCGCACGCGGTCGTGATCAATATTATACTTTACGATCGTAAAGTAAAGTGGTATGAGTCCTTCTGTGTGGTGCCGCGATTGCAAGAAGTCGGCAGTCAGCGCCGCGAAAAACGGGCGGAGACGAGCGATGATCGAGGAGCGGGACATTTACGTCGCCATGAGGGACGGCACGCGGCTCGCGGTCGACGTCTATCGGCCGGATGCGCCGGGAAAATACCCCGTGCTGTATGCGTCGGCGCTGCACAACAAGGACATCCAGGGTCCCGACATCGCGGATATCCTGCCGCCGCAGCCGGCACATGCGCCGCTCTGGTTCGGCCCCATCGAGGCGGGCGACACCCGGCGCTTCATCGCCAACGGCTACGTTCACGTGATTGCGCAGCCCAGGGGCTCCGCCAAGTCAGAAGGGCATTACGGCCACGAGGACACCGACCACTACGACCTGATCGAATGGATCACGCAGCAGCCCTGGTCAGACGGCAAGGTCGGAATGGTCGGCATCTCCGGATTTGCCGGAGAACAATGGCGCGCGGCGGCGCAGGGACATCCGGCGCTGAAAGCCATTTTTCCATACGATGCCTGCAGCGCCTATGGCGGCATGTTCGGATTCCGCGACTTCAATCCCGGTGGCGTCCTGCATTCCTTCCCTTATCTGCTCGACGTCTTCAGTACGGTTCACGAGTCGCGCGACCGGCCCGCAGAACTTACCGCCGCGGAGGAGGAACTCTGGCGCCGGGCGATGCGGAATCCCGACTACAAGCAGTACATCAATCTCTTCAACATCCTCACGCAAAAGGGTCAGCGCACCTTCATCATGTATCTCATGATGACGCATCCCTGGGAGCTCGCTGGCACCGTCGAGCGCGCCGAAGAGACCTTCAAGAAAATCAAGATACCGTTCTATACCGGCTCGGGAGCCTACGCTTACACCTACAAGCTCCATTGGCTGGGTGCACAGCACTACTTCGGGAATGTCGATTCGCCAAAGAAGCTGCTGTTTACCGGGCCGGCTCACCTGGAGCGGCCGTTCCATCAACACCACGACGAGATCATCCGCTGGTACGACCATTGGCTGAAGGGGAAGAGCACCGGCATCATGGACGAGCCGCCGGTGCGCTACTGGCTGATGGGCGCCAACGAGTGGCGGACCGGAGCGAATTGGCCGCTGCCGGAGACGCAGTGGACCAAATACTATCTCTCCCATTGGGAGACGCTGTCGACCGAGCCGCCGCGACCGGCCTCCGAGGTCGGCGCTGCGGCGCGCGAGCCCGATGTCTTCACGCAGATGCCGGTGACGCGGACGACCAAGGTCGAGCGGCTGCGCTACATGACCGATCCGCTGCCGCACGACGTTACCGTCGCCGGTCCGATCACGCTGACGCTATACGCGGCAATCGATCAGGAAGACACCAACTGGATTATCGTGCTCAAGGACGTTGGGCCCGACGTCTCGGTTCGGACCGCACGCGAGGGTGAGCGCGATGTTCCGTCGACGCTGCCCGAACGGGAGCTGACGCGAGGCTGGCTGAAGGCATCCTATCGGGCACTCGACGAGAAGCGTTCGAAGCCGTGGGAGCCGTTCCACAAGCTGACGCAGGATGCGGTAGCTCCCGTGAAGCCGGGCGAAGTGGTCGAGTACCAGATACAGATTCTCGCTACGGCGAACCAGTTCAAGGCGGGTCATCGGATCTGCCTCGACATCACCTCCATGGATGTCCCGACCGGCACCGGGGCGATGACCAACGTCGAATACATTCCGTACCACGTCTGCAGCAGCCAGACGGTGACCCACCGGATCTATCGGGATGCCGAGCGTCCATCACATCTGCTGCTGCCGCTCATCCCCGCATCCGCCAACCAGCGCGCGGCCTGAAGCTCAAGGAGGAGCATTTGCCATGACAACGATCCGATTTGAACGAGACGGTGCCATTGGAAATATCGTGCTGGCCAATCCGCCTTTTAACCGGCTCGACCTGCGCTTCACGGAAGCGTTGAGAGTGGCCGTGCACCAGGCCAGCGCAAGCGACATCCGTGTGCTTGTTATCAGCGCCGAGGGGCCGCACTTCAGCTTCGGCGGCGAGGTGCGCGAATGGCCGGGAAAGGACGTCAACTGGTTCAGGACGTTTGTCGCCGAAATAAACGCCTCCTATCGCGCGATCGAAATGCTGAAGATACCGACGGTGGCCGTGGTGCAGGGGATCGCCTTCGGCGGCGGCTTCGAGCTGGCGCTGGCGTGCGATTTTCTGGTCGCGGCCGACAATGCGACGCTTCGCTGCGTCGAAGTCACGACGGCGATGCTGCCGATCGCCGGCGCCTTGCAGCGGATTGCCGAACGCGCCGGGCGGGCGCGCGCCACGCGTCTGGCCATGCTCGGTGAGCCGATTTCCGGACGCGACGCCGGTGTGTTCGGAATTGCGACCCATGTGGTGCCCGAGAACGAGCTTTCGGCAACGGCGGCCGCCTTGGTCGGACAACTCGCGACCGGGCCGACCAGGTCGTACGCCGCGACGCGCACGCTGCTCAAGGCCTGGTCGAGCGGAGGCGTTGCCGCCGCGGATCTGGTGATGCTCGATATCGCGATGGAGCTCTACAACGGTGCCGACGCCCAGCGCGGCTTCGCGAGCACAGCGGTCGCCTTCGACAAGGACATTGAACCGCCAACGCTCGTATTCGAAGGAAAATGAACCGGCGCAAGTTTGGGTGCGCGCCGGCGGTTACCCAGGATTTCGTTATCGACGGGAGGTATTCGTGCAACGCGAAAGCTACGTACATGGCAACAGTGGACCGCCTCTGATCGGAAAGACCATCGGCGCACTTCTGGACGAAGTAAGCGCGAGCGATGGAACGCGTGAAGCACTGGTCGTCGCGCACCAGAAGATTCGCTGGAGCTACGCCGAGCTCAAATCGCGTTCTGACGCATTCGCGTCGGGGCTGCTGGCTCTCGGCCTGGAGCCGGGGGATCGGGTCGGGATCTGGTCACCGAACTGCGCGGAATGGACGATCGCGCAATTTGCGACGGCGAAAGCCGGCCTGATTCTGGTCAACATCAATCCCGCCTATCGCTTGAGCGAGCTGGAACACGTCTTGCAATCGGTGGGATGTCGCGCGTTGATAACCGCTGCCCGGTTCAAGTCCAGCGACTATATCGCAATGGTCCGCGAGATTGTCCCGGAATTGGGAAACGGAGGCGACGAACTGCATAGTGCGTGCCTGCCGGAGCTGCGATACGTCATCGCAATCGCGGGCAAGTGCGATGGCTGCCTGTCGTTCGACTGGATACTGGAGAACGGCCAGCGGGCCGGTAACTCGAGACTGGAATCCGTGTCGGCGGCGGTCCAGATGGACGACGCCGTCAACATCCAGTTCACCAGCGGGACCACCGGATTGCCGAAGGGCGCAACGCTTTCGCACCACAATCTGATCAACAATGCCTTCTTCGTGGGCGAAGCGACCGGGATCGGACCCGGTTCTCGCGTGTGCATCCCGGTGCCGCTATATCACTGCTTCGGCATGGTGATGGGTAACCTCGGCTGCGTCACCCATGCGGCGACAATGGTCTACCCATCCGATTCCTTTGATCCGCTGAGCACCCTGCAGACCATCGAGGCAGAGCGTTGTGACGTACTCTATGGGGTACCCACGATGTTCATCGCCCAACTGAACCATCCTGAATTCTCGCGCTTCGATCTGAGCTCGCTCCAGCGAGGGATCATGGCAGGCGCACCATGCCCGATCGAGGTCATGAAGGAAGTCGCATCGGCCATGCACATGGGTGGAATAACGATCGCCTATGGGATGACCGAAACCAGCCCCGTCAGCTTCCAGAGCAGTCGCGACGATCCGCTCGAACTGCGCGTCTCGACGGTTGGAAGGATTCAGCCGCATCTCGAAGTCAAGATTGTCGACCGCCACGGCCGGGTCGTGCCGCGGGGAGAGGCCGGCGAGCTGTGCACGAGGGGATACTCGGTCATGCTCGGCTACTGGAAGGACGAGGAGCGGACAAAGGAAGCCATCGATGCGGCGGGCTGGATGCACACGGGCGATCTGGCAACCATCGACGACGATGGGTACTGCCGCATCGTCGGAAGAATCAAGGACATGGTGATCCGCGGTGGCGAGAACGTCTATCCCCGTGAAATCGAAGAGTACCTGTATCGGCACCCGGATATTCAGGATGTTCAGGTTTTCGGCGTACCGGACCCAAAGTACGGCGAAGAACTCTGTGCCTGGATCATTTCAAAAGCCGGCGCCACCCTCGACGAGGAAAGCATCCGCAAGTTCTGTCAGGATCGCATCTCACACTACAAGATTCCTCGCTACATCCGGTTCGTGGAGCAATTCCCGTCCACTGTGACCGGCAAGATCCAGAAGTTTGCGATGCGTGAGACGATGATTGAGGAATTCGCCCGCGCAACAAAAATTGCACATGAGCATGACGAAAAGCGCATCCGTGGCATGTCGGCCGGGAGGTCCCGCGGATAATCGCAGCCAATCGGTACCCTCGCGCGGCTTGTGGTTGGTGCGCATAGAAAAGGTCTGAAGGAAATGCCTGGTTCAGTCCGTGTTGCAATCATCGGCGGCGGTATTGGCGGTCTGACTGCTGCGCTCGCACTTCGGGCGCGGGGTCTCGATGTCACCGTGTTCGAGCAGGCCGAGGTTGTCAGGGAGATCGGTGCCGGGGTCTCGCTCCATCCAAATGCCGCCCGATTGCTGAAGCGCATCGGCCTCGATGACCAGTTGCGGAAGATCGGCTCACCGATCAGCAACATTACGCTACGCACGTCGCAGGGCGATGCGATCACCACCCCGGCGGGGCCGGCAACGCCTGCATTTTCGCGGGATGGTGGTCAGGGGTACAACGTTCATCGTGCTGATTTCCTGAACCTGCTGTTTGCCGCGCTACCGAAAGGAACGGTCAATCTCGGTCATCGGTGCATCCAGCTTAAGGAAGACGGCGATCGGGTCCGCTTTTCGTTTGCGAACGGCGTTGCTGCGGACGCAGACGTCGTGATCGGTGCTGACGGAATTCGTTCCGTCGTCCAGCGCGAAATCGGGCTGCACAGTCGCCCGACAAGCGAAGGAATCATGGCCTACCGGGGACTGATCCCCGCCGAGCGGCTCGCGTGGGCCCGCGATCTCACGGACCCCGCGCTTTGGCTTGGGTCCGGCCGGAGTTTCCTGCTTTATCCCGTCGCGGGCGGGCGCTTGATCAACATGGTGGCTTTCGTTCCCACCGACACCGAGTCAGAGGAATCCTGGTCTGCGCCAGGCGACCTCAAGGCGCTGGCGGCCGAGTATGCCGGTTGGGACAAGCCGGTCCAGGACACCATCCATTCGCTCGACGAGACCTTTCGTTGGGGAATCTACGATCGCGCCCCGTTACCGTACTGGTCGACTGGCCGCATCACGCTGATGGGCGATGCGGCACATCCCATGGTCCCCCACGTGGGCCAGGGTGCTGGTCAGTCAATCGAAGATGCAATGACACTCGCGGTTGTTCTGGAGGGATGTACCGCCGCCGACGTCGCAGGCCGCCTGAAGCTGTATGAGGCGCTCAGGCTGGGGCGGACCAGCCGCGTCCAGGCGCTCGCGCGCGCCGCGGGCAAACTCTATCGCTCCGAGCATGACAACCCTTCGGAAAAGGCCGAGCGCCTGCACGAATGGATGGCGCAGGGAAAGTGGGTATTCGAGCACGACGCGGAAGAAGCCGCCCGGGATGCTCTCGCGAAGTCGGGGCACTGAGCAAAGTCGATCGAAAAGCGCGGGAGGGGGAAGACATGTCTCAAGGAACAGTTTTCGCAAGCAGATGGTGGATCGTGTTCGGCGCGACGCTGTCGATGCTGGTGGCTCAAGGACCCGTCATTCTGTATACCTTGGGCCTGTTCATCAAACCGCTGAACCAGGAATTCGGCTGGGATCGCGCGAGCATCTCTGCCGCCGGAGGCATTGCCGCAATCTGCTCTGCGATCACCATTCCCTTCGTGGGATCGATGATGGACCGCTGGGGTGTCCGGACCGTTCTGCTTCCGGTCGCTGTGCTTTGCGCTTCAAGCGTCGCACTCATTGCGCTGACCCCGAAATCAATCGTGGTATTCATGTTGTTGTTTGCGATCACCGGCGTCTTGGGATCAGGCCAGGGACCGCTCGGTTATGCAAAATGCGTCTCTGCCTGGTTTGACGACAGGCGAGGACTGGCGCTGGGAATAACGATGAGCGGGATCGGTCTGGGAGCGGCCTTGATTCCCCAGTACACCCAGTTTCTCATCGGCAATCTCGGCTGGCGCGCAGCCTATGCCGGTCTCGGCCTGCTCACGCTGATGGTGGCCTTTCCGGCCGTATTTCTGTTCATTCGCGAGCCGAAGGCAAAGACTGCGGCCGACAGTGTGCTCGCGCCATCTTCGGCCTCCGAAGACCGGCCGCCCGACCTCGAGGTGCGGGAGGCACTTGGCGGCCGGCGGTTCTGGCTCATCGCTTCCGCCTTGTTGCTGGTTTCGACCGTGACGCAAGGATTGGTCGTACACACGGTGCCGCTCTTGACGGACAAGGGCTATTCGCCTGAAGCGGCGGCGACCCTGATGATTGCCGTCGGCCTCTCCACGATGGCTGGGCGCCTGCTATCCGGATATCTGGTTGACAGGATCTTCGCGCCTTTCGTCGCAGCGTTCTTTTTTCTGCTCCCGTGCCTGGGAATCTACTTGCTCGACAGCGCTGTTTCACCGGTCGTGGGCATCATCAGTCTCGGTCTGGCATCCGGCACCGAAATTGACATGATTGGATTTCTGACGTCCCGATATTTCGGAATGAAACGCTTCGGTCAGTTGTACGGATACCTGTTCGCCAGCTTTGTCGTCGGTTCGGCTGTCGGACCCTACATGATGGGCCTGGCTTTCGAGCGGCTGCATTCCTACGAACCCGCCCTCTGGACGTTTTGCGCGTTCATGCTTCTCGCAAGCGGCGCGATACTCTCGCTCGGTCCCTATCGCTATCCGGCTGAAGAAAAACCTCTGGTCGGCTCCGGACGAGACGTGAACGCTCCCGCCGCCGAACACGCCTGAGGGGGCATGTGCCGACCAACCAGCGGCCTGTGATACATTCATGAAGAGCCATTCAACACTCCGCGTGGCGTTCGGTTGGGAGCTATGTTAACTGAAGGCCCGATGCCGAAGAAAACGAAACTGGCTGCCGGGCGCCGGGAGCGCCCGCGCAAGAGAGCCGAACAACAGCGTTCGGTCGAGACGCGGGCGGCGATCCTCAATGCCGCCATCGCGGAATTTGCCGAGCGAGGATTTGAAGGCGCGAGCATTCGCGCTATCGCCGATCGGCTCGATCTGCAACATCCACTGATCACCTATCATTATCGCAGCAAGGACATTCTCTGGCGGGCCGCGGCCGAGCATGCTTTCGCGCAGATACGGACCGCGTGGGATATTTTGCCGCCCGAAGGATCTGAATTGTCGCCGCTGGTGCGGCTGCGCCAGGAGTACACGGCGCTGTTTCGGTATACCGTCGCGTTTCCCGAATTTCATCGGTTCATGCGCCAGGAAGCCTTGACCAATAATCCGCGGCTGGAATGGCTGGCGGAAACGGTCCTGGCTCCGCTTCTGGCGCGGTTGCTGCCTCAGATCATTGAGGCCCAGAAACGAGGTCTGCTTCCTGCGGTCGATCCGATTCTTTTCCACTATATGATGGTCAGCCTTACCGCCGCGCTTTCGGAATTCGGTCCTGAAATGCAGGTGACGAGCGGACTGTCATCCGGGGACACCAAGGTGGTCGAAGCGTATTGGCGCCTGGTTGACGAGACGGTCTTCGGAGAGCAGCCGAAGACCGATCGCGCAGCGGCAAGGACGCGCTGAAGGCGTGCGTTGCAACAAGCAAGGCGTGAGCCGGCCAGCGCCATCTCCATCCCTGTTGGGACGCACTGATTTGCCCGACGAGGCAACCCACAAGGCCCGCGACAAATTGGCACGACGGGCAAATCACCAAAGTCTGTCCAGCCCTTCGCATAAAAATATTTCGCTTTTCCCGTCGCGCAAATCAGATTTACGACTCGCGCCATCCTGTCCCACCAGAGGGGCGTAGGCCATCGTCGCAGACGTGGGGGCGGGTAGCGGTGGACGCGATAGCGGCGAAGACGAACGCTGCTGTTGCGTACGGTGAAGTCGTGTGGGCCTGACGCCCCGGTGCTGGCGTCAAGTGAGCGGAGCAATTCGCTGATGATGGTGGCAAGAAAGCCGGTCACCAGGGCGAACGCGTATAAGCCGTAAAGCCATTGCGCAGGGAAGGCCGGGTGTTCTCCGCTGAACCTGTATGCTCGTGTGCAGTATTTGTTTGTGCATCAAGCACGCGAGACCGCGGGTGCAGCGCGCACCCGGTCTTCCCTGCGCCCTCTGTTCTCAGGAGGGACAACGAAATGCAAAACTTCGGGCGCGTGGCGCCGCGAGAATACGAGGTCGTATTCAGTTGTCATCGTCCGCCTTGTGCGCAATTGCGCACTGGGGCGGACGATCCAGTATCCCAGAGACGTTCATGATTGAATCGATAAGCCACGGCGTACTGGATACTCCGCCTTCGCGGAGTATGACGACGGTGGGTGGAACGCGTTTCGTCAATCCGTCTCGATCGGCAGCGACGCATCCTTGGCCCATTCGCCCATCGAGCCGTCATAGAGCGTGAGATTTTGGTAGCCGAGCCGATGCAGCAAAAACAGGTCGATCGTGGCCGAGATGCCGCCGCCGCAATAGGCGACCACGCGCTTGTCCCTGGTGATGCCTTGCGTGGTGAATTTTGTTTCCGCTTCCGCCAGCGGAATGAACGCCTTGGTGGCGGAATCGAGCAGCGTCGCGGCCGAGACGTTGCAACTGCCGGGGACGCGGCCGGGCCGGCCGTAGCGGCTCGGCTCGAGGCCCTTGTGGAATTGCGGGCCGAGCGCGTTGACGACGACGGTGTTGCGCGCGGTGGTGGCCTCAAACGTCGCGTGCTTGTCGACGAAAAATCCCGGTTTCGGTTTCGCGGTGAAGGTCGCGGGTGTGTGGCCCTTCGCCGGTCCGGTCTCGAGCGCGCGGCCTTCGAGCTTCCATTTGTCGAGGCCGCCGTCGAGCACGGCTGTGTTTTCAAATCCAAGCGACGTCAGCATCCACCAGAACCGCGTCGCCCACATCGGGGTGCCGATGCTGTACAGCACCACCTCGCTGTCGCTGGAGATGCCATGACGGCCGAACGCCGCCGAGAGCAGCGCGACGCCGGGCATCATGAAGCGAAGCTCGGTATCCTCATCGGAGAACTCGGCTTGCAGGTCGAGGAAATCCGCGCCCGGGATATGCCCGGCCTCGAAGGTGTGCCGTCCGGGCACGGCCAGATAGGGCAGGCTGCTGCCTTCAGGCGCGGGTTCGAGGTAGGTCGTGCAGTCGAACAGCCGCAGGTTCGGCTGGCCGAGAATATCAGCGAGTTCCGCCGTGCTGATCAGCCCGTTACGTCCCGACATGCCTGCCTCCCATTATATCTGGGCCGATGCTACGGCGTGGACCCCGCCATGAAAAGGCGGCCGCAGACCCCGGCTCGCCCTTCCAATCCAGCGATTCCTGTCCAATATAGTGGGTTACGGGAAGGCGTCGCCGATGGTGGCGCCTTCGACCGTCGTGGCTTGTCTAAGTCATTGAATAAACAGAGTAAAATTTCAATTCGGGAGAAGGTGGGCGCTGTCGTCCCCGTTCCCTTGGTGAATGTCACCAAAACCTGATATTCGAGGCCCCATGAACAAGCCCGAAAAACTCCCGCAAGACGACGTCGCCGGCCCGCGCGCCCGGCATCAAACCACCCAGGTCATGGTCGGCAATGTCGCCGTCGGCGGCGGCGCGCCGATCGTCGTGCAGTCGATGACCAACACCGACACCGCCGATATCGCCGGCACCATCGCGCAGGTCGCGGCACTGTCGCGCGCCGGCTCGGAAATGGTCCGCATCACGGTCGATCGCGAGGAAGCTGCCGCTGCCGTTCCGCACATCCGCGACGGCCTGCGCAAGCAGGGCATCACCACGCCCCTGATCGGCGACTTCCATTACATCGGTCACAAGCTGCTCGCCGACTATCCGGCCTGCGCCGAGGCGCTCGACAAATACCGCATCAATCCCGGCAATGTCGGCTTCAAGAACAAGCGCGACACCCAGTTCGCCGACATCATCGAGATCGCCAACAAGAACGGCAAGCCGGTCCGCATCGGCGCCAACTGGGGCTCGCTCGACCAGGAATTGCTGACCAAGCTGATGGACGAAAACGCGCTGTTGCCGCAGCCGAAGGATGTCCGCGCGGTGACGCGTGAAGCGATGGTGCAGTCGGCGCTATTGTCGGCCGCCCGCGCGCAAGAGCTCGGCATGCCCAAGAACAGGATGATCCTGTCGGCGAAGGTTTCCGCCGTGCAGGACCTGATCGCGGTCTATCAGACGCTGGCGTCGCGGTCGGACTACTGCATTCATCTCGGCCTCACCGAGGCCGGCATGGGATCGAAGGGCATCGTCGCCTCGTCGGCCGCGCTCGGCATCCTGCTGCAGGACGGCATCGGCGACACCGTCCGCATTTCGCTGACGCCGGAGCCCGGCGGCGACCGCACGCTGGAAGTTCAGGTCGCGCAGGAATTGCTGCAGACCATGGGCTTCCGCACCTTCGTGCCGCTGGTCGCGGCATGCCCCGGCTGCGGCCGCACCACCTCGACCACGTTCCAGGAACTGGCGCGCTCGATCCAGGATTTCATCCGCACCGAAATGCCGGGCTGGAAGACACAATATCCCGGCGTCGAGGAACTCAACGTCGCGGTCATGGGCTGCATCGTCAACGGCCCCGGCGAATCCAAGCACGCCAATATCGGCATCTCCTTGCCCGGCACCGGCGAAGCCCCGGCGGCGCCCGTGTTCGTCGACGGCAAGAAGTTCCGCACCCTGCGCGGGCCCTCGATCGCCACCGACTTCAAGGCGCTGGTGATCGACTATATCGACCAGCGCTACGGCGCCGCCAGCAAGACCCCCGCGAGCACGGTGACGGCGGCGGAGTAACGCGTCGCCCGTAGCCCGGATGAGCGTCAGCGAAATCCGGGGGCTGGGTTGTTGGCGGATTGTTCGATCCCGGATTGCGCTTCGCTTCATCCGGGCTACGATGGCGCAAATAAACAAGCCATCGGAGGACGTCCATGAGCTCGCTGTCCAGCAAGCAGGGACCTCGCTACCGGCACGTCGCCGGCGAGACCGAGCCCTACGAGACCATCGGCGTCGAGAAGCTGACGCCAATCATCGGCGCCGAGATTTCCGGCGTCGATCTCGCGGGTTCGCTCTCCAACCGCACCATGGACGAGATCCATCGCGCGCTTGCCGAAAACCTCGTGATATTTTTTCGCGACCAGCACATCACCCCGGCCCAGCACCTCGCCTTCGGCCGCAAGTTCGGCGACCTGCACATCCATCCCGCCGCACCGCATGAAGGCGACGATGCGGCGTTGATGAAGATCTATGCCGACAAGGATAGCCCACGCGCCAATGGCGAGGGCTGGCACACCGACGTGTCCTGCGACGAGGAGCCGCCGATGGGCTCGATCCTCTACATCAAGCAGTGCCCGCCGCGCGGCGGCGACACGCTGTTCGCCAACATGTACGCGGCTTACGAATCCTTGTCGGACCGGATGAAGGCCTATCTCGATGGGCTCACCGCGCTGCATGACGGCGAGCAGACCTATCGCGGGCTGTACGCCAATTACGGCGTCGCCGACCGGCCGCAATATCCGCGCGCCGAGCATCCGGTCGTGCGCACCCATCCGGTGACGGGCAAGAAGGCGCTCTACGTCAACCGCGGCTTCACCCGCTTCCTGATCGGCGTCCCCCGCGACGAGAGCGACGCCATGCTGGCCTATCTCTACCAGCACGCGGAAAATCCGCTATTCCAGTGCCGCTTCCGCTGGACCGAAAACGCGATCGCGTTCTGGGACAACCGCTGCGCCCAGCACCGCGCGATGTGGGATTACTGGCCGCACACCCGTTCCGGCACGCGGGTAACGGTGAAGGGCGAACGGCCGGTCTAGTTGGAATGCGTTGACGGCTCGCGCGACCTGCGCCAAGCTTGGCCAAAAGCAAGACAAACATCGGAGGACGCCCCATGCTCCGCGCGGAAGACAACAAATTCCTGACCGAGAGCGGCGCCGGAACCGGAATGGGCGAATTGCTGCGGCGGTTCTGGCTGCCGGTGCTGCTGTCAAAGGAATTGCCCGACGCCGACGGCACCCCGAAGAAGATTGTCGTGATGGGCGAGGAACTGCTCGCCTTCCGTGACAGCCGCGGCGTAGTCGGCGTCATCGACCAGTACTGCCCGCACCGCGGCGCCAATCTCTGGCTCGGCCGCAACGAGGAATGCGGCATCCGCTGCGTCTATCACGGCTGGAAATTCGACACCGATGGCCGCTGCGTCGACATGCCGACGTCGTATCCCGACCTCAACGCCAAGGACCTGATCCGCATCAAGTCCTATCCGGTGCGCGAATGGGGCGACATGATCTGGGCCTATATGGGCCCGGCGGAGCAGGTTCCGGAATTGCCGGCGCTGGAGATGGCGCTGGTGCCGGCCTCGCACCGCTACGTCACCAAGAAGTGGCAGGACTGCAACTGGGTGCAAGCGCTGGAAGGCGCGATCGACACCGCGCATTTCACCTTCGCGCATCTGAGCTTCGAAAAAGAAGAGAACGAAATCCTCGATATCAAGAAGCATTTCGTCAATCCGCTGACGCGGGTCGCCACCGACCATATGCGCTGGATCGCCGAAGATCCGCGCCCGGTGATCAAGATCCATCCGCACGAGGCCGGCCTGACGGTCGCCGGCGGCCGGCTGACCGGCACCGACAATATCTACTGGCGCATCGCCCAGTTCCTGATGCCGGTGCACGCCTATGCGCCGAGCTCGATGCCCGGCGAGAATATCTTCGGCCAGAGCTTCGTTCCGGTCACCGACACCGGCTGCTGGATCTACACCTATGCCTGGAACCCGGAGCGCCCGCTGACGCAGGCCGAACGCGACGGTTATGACCGTGGCAATGGCGTGATGTCGGAGGTCGACGACAACTACATACCGTTGCGTAACAGGGCGAATGATTACCTGATCGACCGCAAACTGCAGAAGACCAGCAGCTACACCGGCATCAAGGGCGTGTCCGAACAGGACGCCGCCGTGCAGGATAGCCAGGGCCGGATTGCCGATCGCACCCGCGAGCATCTTGGGCCGACCGATCTCGGGATTCTGCATTTCCGCAAACTGGTGATGGAAGCCGCCCGCGCGCTGCAGAAGGGCGAAGCGCCCTCACACGTCGCGCATCAGGACCGCTACACGGTGCGCTCCGGCGCCTGCGTCACCAGCAAGGCCAAGGACCTGACCGCGGTCATGATCGAACGGTTCGGCGATGCGGCCGGATACGTCGGCGCGCCGGGCAGGAATGCGGCGGCGGAGTAGGGCTCTCTCGTCGTCCCCGCGAAGGCGGGGACCCATAACCACCGGCTGCAATTGTTGAAGAAGGTGGCAACTCCATCGCCCGATCGATAGGCCGCGGCGTATGGGTCCCGGCTCAAGGCCGGGACGACAGGTGGTGATATATCGTCACAACGGTATCCGCCGGTACTCCCGGTTGCTCAGGCTCGCCTCCTCCAGATCGAGGTCGCGCTCGATCCGGCGGCGCGTTTCGTCGGTGATCTTGCCGTCGCGCAGCAAAACGTGGATGAATTTTCGCTCCGCCGCGATCAGTTCGCGTGTCAGCGCGGTGCCGGCTGCCGAGACGTCGTGCTTGTCGGGATCGAGCGTATCCGGCAACTGGTTGGCGCGAATCTCGTGCCGCGCGCGCAGCAGCTTCACGACTTCGTCGGATAGTTCGCGGTCGTCGGTGATGGCATCGAGCGATTTGAGGGCGGCAGCGAGCGCCTCGCGCCGCGCCTCGATCTCGGCTTCATGCTCGGCGATGTGTTCGTCATGGCCGGCTTGCGCGACGCCGAGCCATCGCACCAGCGGTGGCAATCCCAATCCGGTCCCGACCAGGGTGATCAGGATGACACCGAAGGTGACGAACAGGATCAGGTCGCGATAGGGAAACGCCTCGCCGTTCGACAGGGTGTAGGGCAGCGCAAGCGCTGCGGCCAGCGACACCGCGCCGCGCACGCCGGTGAAGGCGATTACGAACACCGTGCGCCAGGATGGGTAAGGGTCGCGCTCGCGCAGCCGCTTGTTGAAGGTTCGCGGCAGATAGGTTGCGGGATAGACCCAGGCAAAGCGCGCGACGACGACGATGACCACGACCAGCCCGACCGCAAACAGAATGTCGTGGAGCGGAAACGCCTTCGACTTCTCCAGCAGCGAGCGCATCTGAAAGCCGGTCAGCAGGAACAGCAGGCCTTCGATCAGGTAGATCACGAGGTCCCAGACGAAGATGCCCTGCAGACGCGTCGCCGACGAGATCCATAGCGGCCCGTTCCAGCTGATATAGAGGCCGCAGGCGACGGTCGCGATCACGCCGGAGCCGCCGAAATGCTCGGGGATCCAGTAGGCGACGTAGGGCGTGATCAGGGACAGCGTGATCTCGACCTGCGGATCGCGGGCGCGATGCCGGACGCGGAGCGAGAGCCAGCCGACCGCCGCGCCGAACAGGATCTCGCCGACCACGATGGCCGCAAACGTGCCGGTCGCCTGCGGCAGCGAGAACAGCCCGGTCGAAATCGCAACTACCGCGAAGCGATAGAGGGTCAGCGCGGTGGCGTCGTTGGCAAGACCCTCGCCCTCGAGCACGACGAGGATGCGGCGCGGCAGCCCGAGCTTGCGTGCGATCGCCAGCGGCGCCACCACGTCCGGCGGGGCGACAATGGCGCCGAGCAGGAAGCCGACGCCCCAGGGCAACCCGATCAGATAGTGCGTGGCGGCGGCGACCGCGAAGGCGGTGAAAATCACGCATCCGACCGACAACAGGATGATGACGCGCAGGTTGAACTTGAACTCGCGCCAGCTCATGGCAACGCCGGCCGAATAGATCAGCGGCGGCAGCACCACCAGCAGCACCAGTTCGGGCGGCAATTCAATCGACGGCATCCCCGGCACGAAGGCGAGTGCGATGCCGGCCAGCAGCAGCAGGATGGCCGGCACCGCGTTGATGCGCCGCGCCAACAGCGCGGTCCCTGCCAGCACGGCGAGCAGGATCAAGAAGATCTGAAACTTGGCTTCCATAGTGGTCCCCATTCGCAGGGAAACACCTGCAAGGTCAATGCCGCCGGGGGCGGGCGCACGGACGCAGGACAATCCGGAACCCGGGGTTATGGTGCGAGGGCCGCCTGTCGAAGCGGTCGCTCCGTTTGCGCCGACGTGTCCGGCGCCGTCGCGCCCAGCGAAAAGCCGAGTTCGATATCCTCGGGCGTCTGCTGGAACTGCTTTCTGACCGAGGCGCGCACCGCGTCGGCAAGTTCGCGGAGCGGCTTGGCGTCGTACAGCTTCGGGAAGGTGACGGTCACCGAGACGAGCCGCCCATTGTGCCAGTTGAAACCTACGCCCGGCTTCAGCCCGGTCACCTGCTCAAGATCGCTCGCGACGGCCTGCGAATGCTTGTAGCCGTCCACAAGCGTATTGATCATACCGCAGGCGGCGAGACAGGAAGCGAGAACGAGGATGGCGATAATCTTGCGCATGGTTGCACTCCGCGCGGCCGTCATTCCCTGAGATCGTAGCGATAGGATTTCGATACGATCTTCCAGCCGTCGGCCAGCTTCATCGCCACCAGATAGTCGGTGAAATAGCGCGGCGGCAACTGGCAGCGCACCTTGACGAAGGCGGTCTGGTCGTCCGAGCGGTCGATCGTGACGATAAAATCCTCGCGCGGCTTGCCTTCCGCTTTCGCCGACGGCCGCTTGCGGACGCGGTCGAGCCAGTCCGGCACGGTCAGGACCTGCAACGCGCCCTTTTCGACCCAGCGCAAATCCGCGGTCGGGTCGAAGATCGCGCTGAGCTTGTCGGCGTCGCCCTCATAGAGGCCATCGAAGTAGTTCTTGACCACGGCTTCGACGGTCGATCGGTCATGGCTCACGGCGTATCCTCCGGGATTCAGGTTTGTTTGGGCTGAATTAAGCCACGAACCGGCCCAATGCGCTATGGTGAGTTCGTCATCACCGCGAGGAATAATTCGTGTCGGGTTCAGCAATTCAAAATGCTCGCATCCTGGTCGGAGAATGCTTCTGCCGTACGGTGGGCTACGCCGTCGCTGACGCCTTCGAATACGCCCTCAACTGCCACTGTTCGAATTGCCGGCGGACCACCGGTTCGGCGTTCAAGCCGTTCGCGGGCATTGCGCGCGACAAGCTTCGTGTCACCAAGGGCGATGACGGCCTCATGATCCATGGCGACGCGACCGGCCACAACGCGCACTGCCGTCGCTGCGGCTCGCTGCTCTATTCGGTGGTCCGCGACGGCGCCTACGTCCATGTCGCGATGGGCACGCTGGTCGACGATCCCTCGATCCGCCCGACCGCCCACATCTTCGTGGGATCCAAGGCGCCCTGGGTTTCGATCACGGACGATTTGCCGCAGTATGAAGGGCATGTCGTGCCGCGCTGAGCGGGCGCGCGTTTCGGGAATACCCTGCCGCCATGAGGGGTCTATACCCCTTCGGGAACCCGACGAAAAAGCGAAGGCGGGCGAACCGGCGGCGGGTTTGCCGGACTAATAACAGAGCGGTCGCACGATCGGCACCGGAGCGGATCGTGACCCAACTCACAAAGCCCGGCTTTGGCTTCTGGTAGGCAGGCCGGTGTGTTAGAAAGTGCGAGGATCAGGACGCGTCATGATGAAATCCGGATCTCTAAAATTGTATCGATGGATTCTGACCGCCGCAGCCCTCCTGCTGGTGAGCGAACCGGCTCTTGCCGAGAAGCGCGTGGCGCTGGTGCTTGGCAATTCCGCCTACCAGAATGTCGCGCCGCTCGCCAATCCGGCCAACGACGGCGCCAAAATGGCCGCCACCTTGAAGGATGCCGGCTTCGATGTCGTCGACTCCCGCCGCGACCTTCCGGCGGCCGAGACCCGGCGCGCGCTGCGCGATTTTGCCGACCGCGCGCGCGATGCCGATATTGCGGTGGTCTATTACGCCGGCCACGGCATCGAGGTCGACGGCTCCAATTATCTCATTCCGGTGGATGCCAAGCTGGAACGCGATACCGATATCTATGACGAGGCATTTTCGCTGGACCGCATCCTGATCGCGATCGAGCCCGCCAAGAAGTTGCGGCTCGTCATTCTCGACGCCTGCCGCGACAATCCGTTTTCCAAGAAGATGAAGCGCACCGTTGCCACGCGCGCGGTTGGCCAAGGCCTCGCCAAGGTCGAGCCGACCAGTCCGAACGTGCTGATCGCCTATTCGGCCAAGGCCGGCTCCACCGCCGCCGACGGCGATGGTACCAATAGCCCGTTTACGTTAGCGCTTTCCCATCACCTGACGACGCCCGGCCTCGACGTGCGCCGTGCGTTCGGCTTTGTCCGCGACGAGGTGCTCAAGACCACCAACAACCGGCAGGAGCCGTTCGTTTATGGTTCGCTCGGCGGTGAAGACGTGCCGCTTGTGCCGGCGCCCGCCCGCGCGGCCCCCGCCGCGGCAGCCGCGCCAGCTGTGCCCGCGCTCAGCGCGCAGGCCGAGGCTCGCCGCGATTACGAACTGGCGCTGCAAGTCGGCAACAAGAGCGCGCTCAACGCCTTCCTGGCGCAATACCCTGATGGATTCTACGCCAGCCTCGCCAAACTTCAGCTCGAGAAGATCGCGGCCGAAGAGGCCCGGGTCGCCGCGACCGAGAAGGCGCGGCTGACCGAACAGGAGCGGGCGCGGCTCGCTGCCGAAGGCGCCCAGAAGACGCAGCAGGCGAAAGCCGAGGCTGACGCCAAGGCCGCCGAGCAGGCGCGCATCGCGGCTGAGAAAGCCAAGCAGGTGGCGCAGGATCAGGCCGCCGCCGCCGAGCAGAAGCGCGCCGCGGCTGAAAAGGCCGCTGCCGACAAGGACAAAAGTGTGAACCTCGCGGCCCTCAGTGCCGGGCCGCCGCAGGCCGATGTCACCAAATCGGTACAGACCGAGCTGCGCCGCGTCGGTTGTCTGACAGGGGCTGCCGATGGCGAATGGAATTCGGCCTCGCAGCGTTCGCTGAGTCAGTTCAACCGCTACGCCGGGACCAAGCTCGACGTCAAAGTGGCGAGCGTCGATACGCTCGACGCCGTCAAGCTGAAGACGTCGCGGGTCTGCCCGCTGATCTGCGAACATGGCTTCAGGGCCGATGGCGACCGCTGCAGCAAGATCAGCTGTGCCGAAGGCTCGTTCCTCAACGGCGACAATGAATGCGAGAAGCGCCCGGAGAAGAAGCCGGTCGCCAGGCGCGATACGGACGATCGCCGGGAGCGCGAGCGGTCAGTTCGGGAGCCGCAGGAACCGAGGCGCGTTATTGTCAGGCGCGCTCCAGAGCCCGCTTCCCCGCGCACTTCATCATCCGCTCCTGGGATCGGGGCTTCCGGCCAGCCACTGACCGGGCGGGAACGTGAAGTTGGTTGCAACGGTTACGGCGCCATCATGTCCGGAAAGTGCCCGTAACCTAAATCGCACTGGCGGCGATATTGACCATCAACGCGACCAGCGCGGTGTTGAACACGAACGAGATGATGCCGTGCACCGTCGCGGTGCGGCGGATGATCCGGTCGGTGATCCCGACGTCGGACACCTGCGCGGTCATGCCGATCACGAACGAGAAGTAGACGAAGTCCCAATAGTCAGCCTCGTCATCCGCGTCGCCGCTCGGAAACTGCAGGCCGCCGGGCTTGGACCCGCGATAATAGTCATGTGCGTAATGCAGCGAGAACGCGGTGTGAACCGCCGTCCATGACAGTGCGATCGTAATCGTCGCCAGCGCCAGTCCAGGCCCGCTGCGGTTCGAGGCGCCCAGTTCGAACACGATAGCGGCGATACTGGCGAAGGCGCCGAGCGCGGTCACCAGCAGGATCAGGAAGCGGCCGTCATCCTGCAGCACCGCGTTGCGGCGGATGTGCGCGATGCCGCTGCGCAGCACCATGATGTAGACCAGCGCCAGATAGAACGAGACGAAGACGTCCCAGCCGACCAGCAGCCGGGTCACCAGCCGCAGCGAACCCGGCAGCAGGAAGAACGCGACGATGCCGATCGCCATCGAGATGAACGTGCGCGGCCGCGCATAGACCACGCGGAGCGGGACCGGCATTTTCCTGAACCGGTCGATAAACCCGTCGATGTCGTGCTTGGGGGTTGGCACGTCAGCTGTTGCGTTCGGCGACGAAGCGCGCCGCCGCCCGCAGCACGTCGCCCTTGGCTCCGAAGATCGACAGCGCCGAATCGGCGCGCGCCAGCAGGTCGCGCACGCGCTGCTTGGCGCCGTCGATTCCGAGCTGGGTGACGAAGGTGGTCTTGCCGAGGGCGGCGTCCTGGCCGGTCTGTTTGCCGAGGGCTGCGGCATCGCCTTCGACGTCGAGCAGGTCGTCGGCGATCTGGAAGGCTTCGCCGAGCGCGCGGCCGTAATCGTCGAGCGCCTGATATTCCCCAGGCGTGGACTGGCCGAGGATCGCTCCGGCGATGCAGCCATAGCGCAGCAACGCGCCGGTCTTCATCTGCTGCAGCCGCGCCACGTCGACCGGCTCGCGGTCGCCGAAGCGGCCTTCGCCGGCGAGATCGAGGATCTGGCCGCCGACCATGCCGCCGAGACCGGAGGCACGCGCCAGCGCGCGCGTCAGCAGCAGGCGGACGGTCGGGTCCTTGTGCAGCTCGTCGCGGGTGATGATGTCGAACGCCAGCGTCAACAGCCCGTCGCCGGCGAGGATCGCGGTGGCGTCGTCGGTCTTCTTGTGCAGGGTCGGACGTCCCCGGCGCAGATCGCTGTTGTCCATCGCCGGCAGATCGTCATGGATCAGCGAATAGCAGTGGATGCATTCGAGCGCTGCGCCGGCCAGCAGGGCGGCCTCGCGCGGCACGCCGAACACGGCAGAGCTTTCGACCACCAGAAACGGACGCAGCCGCTTGCCGCCGCCGAGGCTGGAATAGCGCATCGCGTCCATCAGCCGCTTCGGCCGCGCGATCTCGTCCGGTAGCAGCGTGTCGGACAGCAGCTTCGCCAGCAGGGCTTCGGTATCCTCCGCGGTCTGGTCCAGTCGTTTGGCAAAGTCGAAAGTCACGGTCGTCATCCAGAATGGCTCCAAGAACGGCTACACGAATAGCTACAAGAATAGCTCTAGCTCGATTTGGCCGGACAATCGTTGATGGCACGCCCGACGTCAATTCCGGCGAGGCGACGGAAACGCCTTAAAAGTGCTGGAAAACGCTCGAATTATCATGGAGATGTCATTTGCGTGGGGGCCTATTGATCGGCGGGCCTTGTTGATCGGTCCCCCGGCGGGGCCGAACCGGAAATATTCAATTTGCGCATTGTCCGAATTCTGGGGCTGATCCTGCTGGTGGCGCTGTTGCTGCCCTATCTGGTGACGCCGTTCTATCGCACCGGTCATCCAGTCTCGACGCTGATGGCCTGGCGCTGGCTCAAGGGCGCGCCGGTGTCGCGGCCATGGATCGATTTCAGCGCGATCTCACCCTATTTGCCGCGTTCGGTGGTGGGCTCCGAGGACGCCAAGTTCTGCAGCCATCACGGGGTCGATTGGGACGCACTGCGCGACGTCATGGACGACGCCGAGGACGGCGAGGTCACGCGCGGCGGCTCGACCATTACCCAGCAGGTCGCCAAGAACCTGTTCCTGTGGCCGGGCCGCAGCGTGGTGCGCAAGGCGCTGGAGCTGCCACTGGCGCTGTGGATCGACCTGGTGCTGTCCAAGCAGCGGATTTTGGAGATCTACCTCAACATCGCCGAACTCGGACCGTCCGGGCAGTTCGGGGCCGAAGCAGGCTCAGCCTACGCGTTCGGCCATTCGACCGCGACCCTGTCGGCGCGGGAGGCGGCCTTACTGGCGGCGATCCTGCCCAACCCGGTCAGGCGCAGCGCCCGCAATCCGGGCCCCGGGGTGCGCCGTCTGGCCGCGACCTATACGGCGCGGGCCAATGCGGCGGCGTTACAGCGCTGCTGGAGCGAAAATCGCGCATTTTGAGCCAATTTTCGGCCGCTTTAACCGCAACCTGGCCTAGCTTTACGCCAGCCCATCCTCTATAAACGCGGCCTTATCGGCATCGCAGCCCGCGCCAAGCGCTGGGCGGTCCTGATCAGGACGATGCCCTCCGACAACACCCCTAGAGGACCGTTATGGCCGTTCCCAGAAGAAAAACATCGCCCTCGCGGCGTGGCATGCGCCGCTCGGCGGACGCCCTGAAGAAGCCGACCTATGCTGAGGACAAGGATTCGGGCGAATTGCGCCGTCCGCACCACCTCGACCTGAAAACCGGCATGTACAAGGGCCGGCAGGTTCTGAAGGCCAAGAAAGAATCCTGAGCGGGAATCCCGAACGGGGCTCCTCGATGAGGAATCCTGATCGGGCATTGGATAAGTCGCCGTCGATGGCGGCGTCTGCCTGAATTCGGCCAACGAGTAGGGTAACGGTTCCCGTGGTGAAGCGCGACGCTTCGCCCGGGGACGGTCCGGTTTTCCTAGCAAGGCCTCGCCATGGTCGGTTTTCCGCTACTTCTGATTCCGCTCGCGATCTACAACATCATTGTCTTCCTGATGCCCGGCGTTTCCTTCACGGATCCACTGGTCAAGCTGACGTTGATGTCGGGCACCGAGTGGCCGCTGACGCTGAGTGACGTGCTGCTCGCGCTCGGCATCCTGCTTTTGATGTGCGAAATCATCAAAGGCGCGCGCCCCGGTGCCAAATATCTCACCGACCATCTGCTGTCGCTGATCGTGTTCGGCGCGGCCGCGGCCGAATTCGTGCTGTGGCCGAAATTCGGTACCTCGACCTATTTCCTCCTTGCCGCGCTGTCGATGGTGGATTTCCTCTCCGGCCTGGCGCTGCGCACGCGGCGCGGCGCCGTTGCGGCTGCGCCTGCGGTCTCCGGCAAGCGCGCGAGAGCACCCGAGCCGCCGGCTGCCGAACCCGCATTCGATCCCGCGCCGGCGCCAACGGCGGTGCCGTCAGCGCCCCCGGCGACCCCGGTCGCCGAATCCGTGCTGCTGGATCATTCCGAGCCGACATTCGCGCAACCCGCCGTCGTGCCCCATCCGGTGTCGCCGGAAGTGCCGTCACCGGGCCTGCAGCCGGGCAGCGGTTCACATCCCTCGCCGGACACGCCGCCGCGCTAAGCTGTTCTCAAGGGTCGGCTGACGTGATCTAGACGACTTGCCGCGTCCGGTAGCCGATGCCATGGCGCAGGGGCAGACGGGCGCCGTAGGCGGTCTGTGCATCGGCCAGCGAGCCGCGCCGCAGGCTGCGGGTCTGCGGTGCCTGCGCCTCGGTCGCGATCAACTGGGTGACGAAGCCCGGATCAGGCCGCGCGACCGGGCCTTTCGGCGTCCAGTGCACGGATTGGGTCACCGGCACCAGCGCGACACAGCGGGGTTCGTCGGCGCCCAATACCTCGCCGTCCAGTACCTGTTCTGATCGATCGACATCCAGCATCGCACACCGTAACCGGTTAACTGTCACGTTTTGGGACGATACGCCCCTTAGCGATCTGAGCCTCGCAAGGTCTATGCCGGTTGGTTGCTACTAGTTCCCGGCCGGTCCGGGAATGCTATGAAACGTGGTTTCCAGATTATTTATGAACTTTGCCTAGCCTGTGATTCGAAACAGCCAGTATCCTCTTGCGTGGGAATCATCCGGCGATGTCCCGAATCGAGGCGATCTGATGCCCCCTGTCCCGCAAGCTGCCAGTATCCTCGCCTCGCTCGGGCAGGCGGCGTTCGTCTGGGATATCGCGGCCGACACCATCGCCTGGAGCCACAATGCCGCCGCCGTCTTCACCGACGTTCCGGCACAGGCGCTCGCCAGCGGCGCGGAGTTCGCAAAACTGATTGAACCGACGCGGTCGATCCGCGTCGACGCGCTCGGCCAGTCGGCGCCGCCGCGGAGCGGGGAAGGGGTGGCCTACCGGATCGAGTATGGCGTGCGGACCACGACGTCGGCGCCCGTGATCTGGATCGAGGAAACCGGCTGCTGGTTCGCCGGTTCCGACGGCAAGCCGGCGCGTGCGCAAGGCATCGTCCGCGTCGACAATGAGCGCCACGCCCGCGACGAGCAGCTCTTAAGGCTGTCGCGCAACGATCCGCTCACCGGCGAACTCAATCGCACCCACCTGATCGCCGCGCTGGCCGAAGCGATCGAGGAAACCGCGCGCTCGCGCGCGTCCTGCGCCTTCATGCTGATCGGGATCGATCATCTGGCGCGCGTCAATGACGCCTTCGGCTTCGACGTGGCCGACGCCGTGATCGCCGAAGTCGGCAGACGGATTCGGGCGCGGCTGCGCGGCGGTGACGTGCTCGGGCGCTTCTCCGGCAACAAGTTCGGCCTGATCCTGCGCAACTGCACCATCGATGACACCAATGTCGCGGCCGAGCGCTTTCTCGCCGGCATCCGCGACGAGGTGGTGCCGACCGTGTCCGGACCGGTATCGGTGACGGCCTCGATCGGCGCGATCAGCGTGCCGCGTTTCGCGCGCACCGCCGACGAGGCCGTCAACCGCGCCCAGGAAACGCTCGATGCCGCCAAGCGCCGCCGCGCCGGATCGTTCTCGCTGTGGCGTCCGAATGTCGAGCGCGACGCCCAGCGTCGCGTCAACATCCGCGTCACCGACGAGATCGTGACCGCGCTGAACGAACGCCGGATCGTCACCGCGTTCGAGCCGGTGGTGGAGGCGCGTTCGCGGCAGCCGGCGTTCTACGAATGCCTGGTGCGGATGGAGCAGGCGGACGGCCAGGCGCTGCTGGCCCCCGATATCGTTCCGGTGGCGGAGCGGCTCGGTCTCATTCGACTGGTCGATCACCGCGTGCTCGAACTCGCGGTCGCCGAACTCGCGGCCGCGCCGAACGTTCAGCTCAGCCTCAACATCTCGCCCGACACCACGATGGACCCGGACTGGTCGACCACGATCGAGTCGTTGATGCAGGCGCATCCCGGCGTCGGCGAGCGGCTGATCGTCGAGATCACCGAAACCGTCGCGATCCAGGATATCGACGACGTCAGGGGCTTCATCACGCGCCTGAAGAATTTCGGCAGCCGGATTGCGATCGACGATTTCGGCGCCGGTTACACCTCTTTCCGCAACCTGCGCAAGCTCGGCGTCGACATCGTCAAGATCGATGGCGCCTTCGTGCAGAACATCGCCCGCTCGGCCGACGATCGCGCCTTCGTGCAGACGCTGATTGATCTCGCGCGCCGGCTGCAGATCAAGACGGTGGCGGAATGGGTGCAGGACGAGGAAGCCGCCGTCATGCTGCGCGAATGGGGCTGCGATTACATCCAGGGCCGCCTGATCGGCCTGGCCTCCCCGCAGCGGCCGTGGAGCGCGGCAGCCGAGACGGTGTTGCCCGCGGCGGGATAGCTCGAAAACGGTAGTGGTCGTCATGCGCGGCCTTGTGCCGGGCATCCGCGTCTTGATGTCTTGCAGCCCAAAAACGTGGATGGCCGGGACAAGCCCGGCCATGACGCCTCAAACGATACTGTGCGCGAGAAAGAGAACTACTCTTCCTTCTTCGGCTCTTTCGACATGCGCTCGAGGCGGTCCTGCATGTCCTTCATCTGACGGCGAAGGTCGTCGATATTGTCTTCGTCGGCCGCGGGTTCCGGCAGTTTTTCCGGTTCGAGCGCGACCGATCCGGCGCGCGGCGGCACGAACGGCTTGAACATCGAGAACGTCTGCTGGAACAATTCCATGTTGCGGCGGACATGTTCCTCGAGCGGCGCGAACGGCGTTCCGCTGAAGGTGTTGGTGAGCTGCTTGCGGAATTTTTCCTGCTCGCGCGTCAGCGTGTCGATCGACTGCTCCAGATATTTCGGCACCACCATCTGCATGCTGTCGCCGTAGAAGCGGATCAACTGGCGCAGGAACGTGGTCGGCAGCAGATTCTGGCCGGCCTTGTTTTCCTGTTCGAAGATGATCTGGGCCAGCACCGAGCGCGTGATGTCGTCACCGGTCTTGGCGTCATAGACGAGAAAGTCCTCGCCATCCTTCACCATCGCTGCGAGATCCTCGAGCGTCACATAGGTGCTGGTGCCGGTATTATAGAGCCGCCGGTTAGCGTATTTTTTGATCGTTGTAGGTTGGTCTGACTTTGCCATGGGCTCACACATACACACCGAGAGCGGGGAACCCGACGGCTTCGCCGGCGGGCAGACGAGCAGCGCAACGCAGCAAAGTAAGCATTTTCAATGCGGTTCGGCTACCGTTTTGTGCGGCACGGTTAATTCCAAGGCATGGAGACTGCTCTGGAAACCGCCAAGCGCGCTATTTTGAATGCGCCGCGGCGGGATTTTGACCTCTGGCCGATTGACACAACATCCGGAGGTTAACAGGATGGGCCCAAGAGACAGGCCCGCCATCCGGCCGCCCGCCGTCGAGAAACCTCAAGCCCCAAAACGTCAAAGGAGATGTCCATGTCAGACGATGTCGTCATCGTCAGCGCCGCCCGCACCCCGGTCGGCAGTTTCAACGGCGCGTTCGCCACCACCCCGGCGCACGACCTCGGCGCGATCGCCATCAAGGCGGCGCTGGAGCGGGCCGGCATCGAGCCGGGGCGGGTTTCCGAAGTCATCATGGGCCAGATCCTGACCGCGGCGCAGGGTCAGAACCCGGCCCGCCAGGCCTCGATCGCGGCCGGCATCCCGGTGGAAAGCCCGGCCTGGGGCGTCAACCAGCTCTGCGGTTCGGGCCTGCGCACCGTCGCGCTCGGCTATCAGGCGCTGCTCAACGGCGACTCCGAAATCGTCGTGGCCGGCGGCCAGGAATCCATGAGCATGGCCCCGCACGCCCAGTACCTGCGCGGCGGCGTCAAGATGGGCGGGCTCGAGCTCGTCGACACCATGATCAAGGACGGCTTGTGGGATGCCTTCAACGGCTACCACATGGGCAACACCGCCGAGAACGTCGCCCGCCAGTACCAGATCACCCGGGCGCAGCAGGACGAGTTCGCGGTCCACTCGCAGAACAAGGCCGAGGCCGCGCAGAAGGCCGGCAAGTTCAAGGATGAGATCGTCCCCGTCACCATCAAGACCCGCAAGGGCGACATCATCGTCAGCGACGACGAATATCCGCGCCATGGCGCCACCGTCGAAGCGATGGCCAAGCTGAAGCCCGCCTTCGAGAAGGACGGCACCGTCACCGCCGGCAGTGCGTCGGGCATCAATGACGGCGCTGGCGTGGTGGTGCTGATGACCGCCAAGCAGGCCGCCAAGGAAGGCAAGAAGGTGCTCGGCCGCATCGTGTCGTGGGGCCAGGCCGGCGTCGATCCCAAGATCATGGGCACCGGCCCGATCCCGGCTTCCCGCGCCGCGCTGAAGAAGGCCGGCTGGAACATCGGCGACCTCGACCTGATCGAGGCCAACGAGGCCTTCGCCGCGCAGGCCTGCGCGGTCAACAAGGATCTCGGCTGGGATACGTCCAAGGTCAACGTCAACGGCGGCGCGATCGCGATCGGCCATCCGGTCGGCGCTTCCGGCGCGCGCGTGCTGGTGACGCTGCTGCACGAGATGCAGAAGCGCGATGCCAAGAAGGGCCTCGCGACGCTGTGCATCGGCGGCGGCATGGGCATCGCGATGTGCATTGCACGCGACTGAACTAGAGGCAGATTGGCGCGTTGAATGATGAAAAGATCATCTGTCAACAATGGCGATTGCTGATAAATAAAATGCCCGGCCTCGCGCCGGGCATTTTACGTTTTGGAAGTTGTCGAAGATCGAATGCAGTCAAAAGACCGGGATAATTCCGGCTTATGAGGGACGACCAAGGAGGAGAACGACATGGCACGTGTTGCATTGGTAACGGGCGGTACGCGAGGTATTGGTGCGGCGATCAGCAAGGCGCTGAAGGCTGCGGGCTACAAGGTGGCGGCAAGCTATGCCGGCAACGACGCCGCGGCCGAGAAGTTCAAGGCCGATACCGGCATTCCCGTCTACAAATGGGACGTCAGTTCGTTCGACGCCTGTGCGGCCGGCGTCAAAAAGGTCGAGGCCGATCTCGGTCCGGTCGATGTGCTCATCAACAATGCCGGCATCACCAAGGACGGCGCCTTCCACAAGATGACGCTCGATCAGTGGAACGCGGTCATCAACACCAATCTCGGCTCGCTGTTCAACATGACGCGCCAGGTGATCGAAGGCATGCGGGCCCGCAAGTTCGGCCGCGTCATCAACATCTCCTCGATCAACGGCCAGAAAGGTCAGTTCGGTCAGGTCAACTATTCCGCCGCCAAGGCCGGCGATATCGGCTTCACCAAGGCCTTGGCGCTGGAGAATGCCAAGGGCGGCATTACCGTCAATGCGATCTGCCCCGGCTACATCAACACCGAAATGGTGCAGGCGGTGCCGAAGGAAGTGCTCGAGAAAAGCATCCTGCCGCTGATCCCGGTCAACCGCCTCGGCGAGCCCGAGGAAATCGCCCGCGCGGTGGTGTTCCTCTCCGCCGACGAGGCCGGCGGTATTACCGGCTCGACCATGACGATCAATGGCGGCCAGTACATGGTGTGATCGGCGTTCGTCGCTGATTTGCCAGCGATGTTAGAAAGTCGTCATGCCCGGGCAAAAGCGCGAAGCGCGTCTTCGCGCCAGATGTCCCGGGCATCCACGTCTTTACAACCGACAATGAGAACACCTGGATGGCCGGGAGCGCAGACAAGTGTACGTAGTCTGCGCAAAGCAGACTACTATGCCCGGCCATGACGGAAATGCTGACTGTTGCCTGAATTCATGACCTCCCGCACCGCCACGCTGATCGGACTGACTGCGATCCTGATGTGGTCGCTGCTGTCGGTCATGACGGTCGCGACCGGCAAAATTCCGGCGTTCCAGCTCGCGGCGATGACGTTTGCGATCGGCGCTGCCGTCGCCTTCGCAAGCTTCATCTTCCGCCCACAGGCTTTCGCCGCGCTGAAACAGCCGCCGCGGGCCTGGATCGTCGGCGTCGGCGGGCTGTTCGGCTATCACGCGCTGTATTTTCTCGCGCTGCGCTTCGCGCCGCCGGCCGAGGCCGGACTGCTGAATTACCTGTGGCCGCTGTTGATCGTGCTGTTCTCGTCGCTGTTGCCGGGCGAACGGCTGGCGCCGCATCACATCATTGGCGCGCTGCTCGGGCTTGCCGGCACGGTCTTGCTGTTCGCGGGCAACGGCGGCAGCGGCTTTGCACCGGGCCAGATTCCGGGCTTGGCTGCGGCCTTTGTCGCCGCCTTCGTATGGGCCGCCTATTCGGTGATGTCGCGCAAGCTCAAGGCGGTGCCGACCGATGCGGTGGCCGGTTTCTGTTTGGTGACCGCGCTGCTTGCAGCGCTCGTCCATGGCGCGGTCGAGACCACCGTGTGGCCGGAGACAACGGGGCAGTGGCTCGCGATCATCGCGCTCGGTGTCGGCCCGGTGGGCGCTGCCTTCTTTGTCTGGGACATCGGCATGAAACGCGGCGATATCCGCGTGCTGGGCGCCGCGTCCTATGCAACGCCGCTGCTCTCGACCGCGTTCCTGATTCTGGCGGGATTTGCCAAGCCGAGCGCGGCGATCGCCATCGCCGCGGTGCTGATTGCCGGCGGTGGCCTGATCGCAGCCAGGGATATGGTGTGGCGGAAATCTTAGAACCCGGTTCTGACCAGAACCGGGTTCTAATTTTTTGTTTGACGCGTTTTCTTTTCGCGAACCGGTCGCCACTTCGCTTGAAAACGCTTTTTATGCCGCCGGCTTCCAGCCCGGCGGCTTGTACATCGCTTCCGGAATCTGCCCCAACTCGGAACGTTGCAGTTTGTCCGGTGCCAGTCCGTAGAACCGCTGAAAGCTCATGATCAGCGGGCGCCATTTGTCGGGATCGATCCGGTTGGGCTCGCCTTCCATCATCAGGCCGGCATGCGCATGCACGCGGGTGACGCGCACCTCGATCGCCGAGAGATTTCCACGCCAGACGGCATCCTCCTGCGCCATCTCATGGACCTGCGCCACCCTGGCTTCGATCTGCACCGGGCATTCCAGCGCGCGCGGTACGGCAACCGTTTCGCCTGGCACCGGCGTCAGGCCGCAGAGGCCGAACTTGTCGCGTTCATGCCGATAGCCGCGCATCGTCTTGCCCGGCGGCACCGGGTCCGAACCGGTGGTGCGCGCCAGCAGGTCGACGGCGCCGACAAGGGCGGCCGACGGCAAATTGAGGACGCATTCGCCCGAGCGAATCATGTTCTCGGTGGTTTTGGAATTGCGCGCGAGCCCGAGCATGCAGCGCCAGCCGACCCACCATGCCGATGACATCGGCGCGAGGTTGAATGAGCCGTCCTCATTGTTCGAGCCGATCAGAACGACAGGCGTGCCGAAATAGAGAATCGCCGGCTCGATCTGGTGTGAAACGCCGAAAGTCCCGTGCATCTTCCGCTCCTCTTGTGAGAGCGGAAACTAGGCGCGGGTGGCTGCGAAACCCACCCGATTCCCGAATGCAGTTTTAGTGCGAAGGCGACCAGCCGGGTGCGGCCAATTCAAATTTTGCAAACTCGAATCCCGGCGCCACGGTGCAGCCGACCAGCGTCCATTCGCCGCTGCTCTGCGCCGCCTGCCAGGCGTGCGCGGGCACGACCGCCTGCGGTACTTCTCCGGCAACGAGATCAGATCCGAGCGTCACGCGGCGCTGTCCGCCGTCGTCGGCGATTTGCAACATCAGCGCGTCGCCGGCGTAATAGTGCCAGACTTCCACCGCATCGACGCGATGCCAGTGCGAGCGTTCGCCGCGTGCCAGCAGGAAATAGATCGCGGTGGAGCGCGAACGCCCGCTGCTGTCGACACTGGCGTCGCGAAACGTCTCGCGATAGTGCCCGCCTTCCGGATGCGGCTTCAGTTCGAGCCGCTTGATGATCTCGGCTGCCGCTGTCGGGATCGCCATCAGGACTTGTTCTTGCGTTCGCGCAGTTCGCCGAACACCTCGGCGGCGCCGGCGCCCTTCATGTGCAGTTTCACTGCTACGGAAGCATCGTCCGCGCGAAGGAACACGTTGGCCTTTTTCTCTTCGCCCAGCAGCACCGGGATCGTCGGCTTGTTTTCCGCGCGCAGCCGCGTCACTTCCGCGGCACGCGCCTGCAGTGCCGGATTGTCCGACTCGACGGTCAGCGCGAACTTGACGTTGGAGGCGGTATATTCGTGGCCGCAATAGAGTTTGAAATCGTCCGGCAGCGCGCGCAGCTTCAGCAGCGAATCCCACATCATCGGGTAGGTTCCCTCGAACACCCGGCCGCAGCCGATCGAGAACAGCGTGTCGGCGGCAAACAGCGCCTTCTCGCTGTCGAACACATAGGAGATGTGGTCGAGCGTATGGCCCGGCGTTTCCAGCACCCGCGCCAACAGGCCGCCGACCTTGACGACGTCGCCATGGGCGGCGCGCAGATCGACATTGGCGATCGAGGCTGTCTTGTCGTGCGGCGCCACGACGCGGCAATTGTATTTCCGCTTCAGTTCGGCGACGCCGCCGACATGGTCATGATGGTGATGGGTGATGAGGATATCCGTCAGCGCCCAGCCCTCGCGCTCCAGCGCCTTGATGATCGGGGCGGCTTCCGGTGCGTCGATCGACGCGGTAGCCTTGGTCGCGGGATCGTGGATCAAATAGCCGAAATTGTCGCTGAGACAGGTGAAAGTACGAATTTCCGCGGCCATGATCACTCCGTAAGTAAGGCGGTTAACCCGCTTATTAGAGCGTTTTCAAGCGAAGTGGGAACCGGTTCGCGTAAAGAAAGCGCGTCATACAAAAATCCGGGGCCCGGTTCTGATCCAATCACAACCGATCAGGCTCCGGGCTCAGAAATATGGCGTTAACGCTCACACGGCAATGCCAATTTCGGCGCGCCGTAACGAAACCTGCCGTGTTAGATTGCGCCCATGACCATCGACGTCATCGATCTCCGTGACTTCTATTCGCGGCGCCTCGGCATTGTGGCGCGGCAACTGATCAACCGTGGCATCCGGGCGCGCTGGCCCGATGCCGAAGGTCTGCGCGTGCTCGGGCTCGGCTATCCGACGCCCTATCTCGGGCTGTTTCGCGAGGACTCCGAGCGCTGCATCGCCTTCATGCCGGCGGCGCAGGGCGTGCTGAAATGGCCGACCGCGCGGCCGGCGCTCGCGACCCTGATCGACGAATTTTCAATGCCGCTGCCGGATGCCGCGGTGGACCGCATCCTGCTGGTCCACTCGCTGGAAATGTCCGACGATCCGGAGCGATTGCTGCGCGAGGTATGGCGTGTGCTGGCGCCGTCCGGGCGCCTGATCGCTGTCATCCCCAACCGCCGCGGCGTTTGGACGCGCACCGACAATACGCCGTTCGGTCACGGCCGGCCCTATTCGCGCGCGCAGATCACGCAATTGCTGCGGCAGACCTGGTTTACGCCAACGGCGTGGGGTGAGGCGCTGTTCTTGCCGCCGGTCGGAAAAGGCTGGTTCCTGCGTTCGGCGATGGCGTGGGAGCGCCTAGGTGCGGCGCTGTCGCTGCCGTTCGCCGGCGTGCATATCGTGGAAGCGACCAAGCAGGTCTATCGCGCGATCCCTGCGCACCGCGAACGCACGCGGCTGATTCCGTCGCTGCCGCCGGTACTGGTGCCGTCGTCATCGACGACGGCGAGGGGATAAAAAAGGCGGGCACGCTTTCGCTGTGCCCGCCCCTGGATTGCTGAACGCCTGTCGGCGATCGCGCTATTTACTCATTTCCCGGATTGAAATCTTCGCTGGGCGCGGCCGGTGCGGCCATGCCTTCGGGGCGCGGGCCGTGCGGCCGGCGACGACGGCGCGGGAAACGTTCGCCGCCGGCATTGCCCTCGAAGCCGGGGGCGCCATTCACCTGCGGCTGCGGGCCGGTGATGAAGGACGGCAGGCGATCGACGCCGCCGGTGTCGGCGATGACGGGCTGCGGCTGCGGTTGTGGCTGATATTGCGGCTGCGGACGATGCTCGCGGGGCTGATGCTGTTCGCGCGGCGGCTGGTCGCGATAGGGCTGGCCCTCGCGCGGCTGGAAGTCGCGTTGCGTGTGGTCGCGCTGATTGTTTTCGCGCGGCACGAACGGCTGCGGCTGCTGCGGAACGAAGCCGGGCTCCTGGCCGAAATTGGAGAAGCTCTCGCCCTCGTCCTCGCCTTCGTCCGTCGAAGGCATTTCGTTTTCGGTGCGCGGCTGCGGCTGATTCTGCCGGAACTGCTCCTGGGCGGCTGCGATCAGCCGGAAATAATGTTCGGCGTGCTGGTAGTAGTTCTCGGCAGCAACCGGATCGCCCGAGGAGCGCGCATCGCGCGCGAGCTGGACGTATTTTTCCGCAACGTGGGAGGCGGTGCCACGGATCTTGATGTCGGGTCCGTTCGATTCGAACACCCGGGTCATCGGGTTTTGACCGCGCCGGTTATTATTATTGTTGTTGTTACTATTGTTGTTGTTATTCCGGTTACGCATCCGCTTGTTATTCTGACCGTTTCTCATGTCTCGCCTTTATTCCAGCCCTGAAAGTTATGCAGTTGCCGTCGTAGCCTCATCCGATTTCGCGCGCGCCGAGGCGCACCGAATCGCGATGCCGTTCAATTTCATGTCGTCGGTTTCGCCAACCATCGCGTTCAACAAAGACGCGTTCCCCAACCGCCGGCGTTCACTGCCAGCCGGACCAAATCATTCAGCCTGCCACAACCAGCCTGGTCATCAAGCATGACGTCTTCGCGTGGCGGTTTGTTGCGTAAGTCTTCAAGCGCAAAATCAGGCTTTCGTTCGCTTTGCGGTCGAGAGCAGCACAGCTTCAGCCATTGCGCTCAATTGGACCTGCGTTTTGGAACCTTTCACCCGGCGGGCTCTCGTTTCGAGAACTCTGGCCTCACCCGTGACATCTTACGGGGCCAGTAACCCTGGACCGATGCTGTGAGCGGAACGTAGTCGCTCCCGGGCAATATTCCAAGTGGTTTTTTTTCGTTCCAATAAGACTTTATCGGGGCATTTTGCGGCCCGCGACGGCCCTCGGAATGCCCGCCAGATCGGCTTTCGGGCCCCCTGTGGGCGCCAGGCCGGCCAGCCTCATCAAACCGTTAATGGGGCCGCTTTGGCCCTCACCGGCCTCCACAACCAGGGCGGCACCCGGTGCCAGAAGACCGGCGGCCTGCGGAATCAGCGCCCGATAGGCGTCCAGCCCGTCGGCGCCGCCATCGAGGGCTGCGCGCGGGTCGTGGTCCCTGACCTCCACCGCCAGACCGGCGATATCAGCTGCGCGAATATAGGGCGGGTTCGACACGATCAGGTCGAACGGGCCGGACAGTCCGGTCGCGAAATCGCAGGCGATGAACGTCGCACGCGGTGCGAGCCCGGCGCTGATCGCATTGGCGGCGGCGGTTTGCAGCGCCTGCTCCGAGATATCGGTGCCGAATCCTGCCGCCGCGGGCAGTTCCGACAACAGCGCCAGCAGGATTGCGCCCGACCCGGTGCCGAGATCGGCGATCCGCAGCGGTTGATTGGTGGCGCCGTCGGCACGCAGCAATTCCAGCGCCAGTTCGACCACGGTCTCGGTATCCGGTCGCGGCACCAGCGTCGCCGCCGACAGCCTGAGCGGCAGTCCCCAGAATTCCTTCTCGCCGACAATGCGTGCGACCGGCTCGCCCGCAAGACGACGGCGCGCGCAGTCCTCGAGCCGCGCCGATTCATCCTCCGTGAGCCGCCGCTGCGCCGATGTGATCAACCCGGTGAGATCGAGGCCGAACACATGGCCGACGAGCATCCGTGCATCGAGTTCGGGAGATTCGATCGCGGCTGATTCGAATCGCGCGGTGAGCGCGCGCCGCGCGGTTTCGACGGTTTGTCCGGCGAAGGAGTAGCTGGCGCTCACGCCGTCGCGCCTTGGGCGGCGAGCTGGGCGGCCTGATGTTCCGTCGTCAGCGCATCGGTCAGTTCACCCAGGGCTTCGCCCGCGATCACCTGCGGCAATTTGTAGAGCGTCAGGTTGATGCGGTGGTCGGTGACGCGGCCTTGCGGGAAATTGTAGGTACGGATGCGCTCGGAGCGATCGCCGGAGCCGACCTTCTCCTTGCGTTCCGCGGAGCGTACCGCGTCGATGCGTTGTTGCTCGGCGTCGTAGATCCGCGAGCGCAGGATGTTCATCGCGGAGGCGCGGTTTTTGTGCTGCGAGCGGCTGTCCTGCATCATCACGACAATGCCGGTCGGGATGTGCGTAATGCGGATCGCCGATTCCGTCTTGTTGACGTGCTGGCCGCCGGCGCCCTGTGCGCGCATGGTCTCGATCCGCAAATCGTCGCTCTTGATGTCGACGTCGACGTCCTCGACCTCGGGCAACACCGCAACCGTCGCCGCCGAGGTGTGAATGCGTCCCTGGGTTTCGGTGTCGGGCACGCGCTGCACGCGGTGCACGCCGGATTCGAACTTCAGCTTGGCGAATGCGCCGCGGCCCTGCACCTCGGCGACGATTTCCTTGTAGCCGCCCATGGTGCCCTCGCTGGCGGAAACCACCTCGACCTTCCAGCCCTGCAAGGCCGCGAACCGCTCGTACATCCGGAACAGGTCGCCGGCGAACAGCGAGGCCTCGTCGCCGCCGGTGCCGGCGCGGATTTCCAGCACCACGTTGCGGTCGTCCATGGCGTCCTTGGGCAACAGCGCCACGCGGATTTTTTGCGCGAGTTCGTCGACCTGCGCCTGCAAGGTCTCGAGCTCGGCCTCCGCCATGCCGCGCATATCGGGATCGGCGGCGGAATCCGCCAACAGGGTTTTGGTGTCCGCGATCTCGGCCAAAGCGGCGCGATAGGCTTTCACCGCGTCGATCAGCGGATTGAGCTCGGCGAGCTCGCGCGTGATCTGGACGTATTTTTCGGAACTCAACTGGCCCAGCAGTTCGGCCTCGAGCGAGGCGTGGTGGGCGAGCAGGATATCGAGTTTGGCTTCGGGTAACATGGCGGTGGTCTCAAGCGGCGGATAAGGGTGGCGTCGTCGGGCGAGAGCCTCGCTACAACGACAGCCCCTCGGCTTCCGCGAATTCCGTCAGCTTCTGCCGGATCGAGACGCTGCCGGCCGGCGCGTCGAGCAACGGCATCAAGACAGCCTCGGCCTTTTTGGCATCGAGGTCGAGAATCAGCGCCTTGACCGGCCCGTGTCCGGTGGCGGACATCGACAGCGAGCGATAGCCGAGCGCGATCAGCGCCAGCGCGCCGAGCGGCTTGGACGCCATCTCGCCGCACAGCGAGGCCGTCTTCTTCGCGGCATTGGCCTTGCGCACGATATCGCGCAGCGCCCGCAGGATCGGCGCCGACATGGTGTCGAACCGTTCGGAAACCTTTGCGTTGCCGCGATCGACCGCGAACATGAACTGGAACAGGTCGTTGGAGCCGACCGAGACGAAGTCGACCTTCTTGAGGATTTCGTCGAGCTGATAGAGCAGGGCCGGGACTTCGATCATGGTGCCGACGTCGATGCGCTCGGGCAGGGCATGGCCATGCTGGCGCAGATAGGTCAGTTCGCGCTCGACGATGGCTTTGGCCTGGTCGAATTCGGCGACTTCGGAAATCATCGGAAACATGATCTTCAGCGCGCGGCCGCCGCCGGCCCGCAGCAGCGCGCGAATCTGGCCGCGCAGAAGTCCGGGCCGGTCCAGCCCGAGCCGGATCGCGCGCCAGCCGAGCGCGGGATTTTCCTCGATCACCGTTTCCATATAGGGCAGCGCCTTGTCGCCGCCGATATCGAGCGTGCGGAACGTGACCGGCTTGCTGCCCGCCGCGTCGAGCACGGTGCGATAGAGCGCGAGCTGGTCCGAGGTGCGCGGCAGGCTCTGGCCGACCATGAACTGCAGCTCGGTGCGGAACAGCCCGATGCCGGCGCTGCCGGTGTCGTCGATATGCGGCAGGTCGATCACGAGGCCGGCATTGATCATCAGTTCGACCGGCTGGCCGTCCTTGGTGATGCAGGGCTTGTCGCGCAGCGCCGCATATTGCGCCTGACGCCGCGCCCTGAACCGTACCCGTTCGGCATAGGCCGATTCGATCTCGGCCGAAGGACGCACATAGATCGATCCCGAGGTGCCGTCGACGATGATGGCGTCGCCGGGATCGGCAATGCCAGGCGCGTTCGCGATCTCGCCGACGGCGGGAATGCCGAGCGCGCGCGCCACGATCGAGACGTGGGAGTTGGCGGTGCCTTCCTCCAGCACCAGGCCGCGCAGCCGCTTGCGGTCGTAGTCGAGCAGCGCCGCCGGGCCCATCGCGCGCGCGATCAGGATGGCGTTTTCCGGCAATTGCTCGCGCGACGGTGCGTGGTCCTGGCCGACCAGTTGCCGCATCAGGCGGTGGCCGAGATCCTCGAGGTCATGCAGGCGGTCGCGCAGGTACGGATCGGTCGAGCGCAGCATCCGCGCACGGGTATCGGATTGCACGCGTTCGACGGCGGCTTCGGCGGTGAGGCCGGTGGCAACCGCTTCATGCAGCTTGTGCGACCAGCCGTGGTCGTTGGCGAACATGCGGTAGGCTTCCAGCACCTCGCGGTGTTCGCCGCTCTCGGCGACGTCGCCGCGCTCCAGCATGCGGTCGAGGTCGGCGCGCAGCTTGGTCAGGGCCGCGTCGAGCCGCTTGATTTCCTTCGGCAGGTCTTCGGCAATGTAATTGGTGATGACGACGCGCGGCTCGTGCAGCACGACATGGCCGAGCGCGATGCCGTCCGACAGGATCGCGCCGGTCTTGTGCAGGGAGTGCCGCGCCGCGGGCTCGGCGCCCGGCTGCGCCAGCGCCGCCAGTTCGCCGGAGGCGATCATCTCCGCCAGCACCATGGCGGTGGTCTGCAGCGCCTCGACCTCTTCCTCGACATAGGTGCGCTTGGCGCGGTTCTGCACGACCAGCACGCCGAGCGTGTTGCCGGCGCGCAGGATCGGCACGCCGAGGAACGAGTGGTAGATTTCTTCGCCGGTTTCCGGGCGGAACGAGAACGCCGGATGGCTATGCGCGTCGGACAGATTGAGCGGCGTCGCCTCGCTGGCGACGAGGCCGACGAGGCCTTCATGCGCGCTCATGACGGTTCTGTGCACGGCGTCGCGGTTCAGACCTTCGGTGGCGTAGAGTTCGAGCGTGTTATCGACGCGCAGCACATAGGTCGAGCAGACCTCGGCCACCATGTTGGCCGCGATCAGCACCACGATCTTGTCCAGGCGCTCCTGCGCGGAGACCTGCTCCGCCATGGTTTCGCGGAGCCGTCTCAACAAGACGCGGGGGCCTCCCGACGCGCTCCGCATGTGCTGATACCCTCCCCGCAAAGCCAGCCCGCCGGGTCGCCGGTAGCTGGCGTAAAACGCACAAAAAACAACAATTTTAGTCATTCGGCGCCGCCGCAGGCCCCTGATCCCGGCGAATCGGGATCGCCAAAACTGTGGCACAGTTTGCGGCAGCCCACCTATCAGGCCGTATAGCCAATCAAGGCTCGCTTTGCCAAGCAAAACGCCTGCCAGAAGCAATAACGTCTGTGTCAGCACAATGCTGCGGTAGCGAAGCGCATCCGATGCGCGAAAACCGGGGAAATATCGTTCTAGGTTTTGTCGAGCCCGTAGAGCGTATGCAGCGTGCGCACCGCGAGTTCGGTATAGGCGGCGTCGATCAGCACCGAGAACTTGATCTCGGAGGTGGTGATGGCGCGGATGTTGATATTGCGCTCGGACAACGCCTTGAAGGCCTGGGCGGCGACGCCGGCATGGCTGCGCATGCCGCTGCCGATCACGGAAACCTTGGCGACGTCGGTGGCGCTGTCGAGCCGCGCATAGCCGATCTTGCCCTTTGAGGCGGTAATGGTGTCGCGGGCGCGGTTATAGTCGGAGGCCGGAACGGTGAAGGTGAGGTCGGTGGTCTTGCCGTCCTCGGAGACGTTCTGGACGATCATGTCGACATTGATGTTGGCATCCGCGAGCGGCCCGAAGATCGAGGCGGCCACACCCGGCTTGTCCTCGATCTGGCGCACGGAAATCTGGGCTTCGTCCTTGGAGAAGGCGATGCCGGTGACGACGTGGCTTTCCATGATTTCCTCCTCGCTGCAGATCAGCGTGCCCGGCGGCGTGCCGTGCGGGTCGATATCTTCGGGCTCGTCGAAGCTGGAACGGACGAATATCGGCATGTTGTGCACCATGCCGAGTTCCACCGAACGAACCTGCAGCACCTTGGCGCCCTGCGAGGCCAGTTCCAGCATGTCCTCGAACGCGATCTTGTCGAGCCGCCGCGCCTTGGGAACCACGCGCGGGTCTGTCGTATAGACGCCATCGACGTCGGTGTAGATATCGCAGCGGTCGGCATGGAGCGCAGCCGCGATCGCCACCGCCGACGTGTCCGAACCGCCGCGCCCGAGCGTGGTGATTCGGTTGGTCTGCGGATTGATGCCCTGGAAGCCGGCAATGACGGCGACTTCCTGGCGATCCTTGAAGCGGTGGATGATCTCGGTGCCGTCGATCTCGAGGATCCGCGCCGAGGCGTGGGCGTCCGAGGTCCGGATCGCGATCTGCCAGCCCTGCCAGGAACGGGCCTGAATGCCGATCGCCTGCAGCGCGATGGCCAGCAGCCCGGAGGTGACCTGCTCGCCGGACGCCACCACGGCGTCATACTCGCGTGCGTCATGCATCGGCGAGGCGTCGCGGCACCATTCCACCAGTTCGTTGGTCTTGCCGGACATGGCCGACACCACCACGGCGACGTCATGTCCCGCGTCGACTTCGCGTTTGACATGCCGCGCGACGTTGCGGATTCGATCGATATTGGCGACGGATGTACCGCCGAATTTCATCACGAGGCGGCCCATGACGACGCGTGCATTCCCTGTGAGGATAAGTAAGGTGACCCGCACGGAAATTGGAGCGCCCGGGCCGAAAGCGGCGTATACATAGCGGCGCGCTCCGGGGCAAGCAACCGGGCAGGTTTTCACCCCGGAATCGGCGTAAATTACTGTAGTGGCGGGTTAATTCAGGACGGGCGTATGGGGCGTTATATCGACGAAATCCTGCAACCCGGCGAGAAGGTGCTGTATTCCACCAATGCGCACTGGATGTTCTACCTGCCGGCCATCGCGGCGTGGGCCGTGGCCGTGGCCCTGCTGATTTTCTCCCGAACGGTAACCGCCGACGCGATGACGCTGGTTTGCCTCGCGCTGGCGGCGATCGCCGGGCTTGCGGCGCTGTACTGGACGGCAACCGCATGGTTCCATCGCTGGACCACCGAGACCGACGTCACCAATATGCGCGTTGTCCACAAGACCGGCTTCATCAAGCGCCGCACCTTCGAGATGAGCCTCGACAAGGTCGAGAGCGTCGACGTCAACCAGAGCATCCTCGGCCGCATCATGAACTACGGCGATGTGACGATCCTCGGCGTCGGCGAAGGCAAGGAAACCATTTCAACCATTGCGTCGCCGCTGGCGTTCCGCAATGCCATCACCGCACGACCGGTGGGCGCATAAACATGGCCATCCAGCATAATCCTTCTGCAAATCCCTCGGGCGTATCGGGCAGCACGGTCGACCCCGCCGAAGTCGCGAAATTTTCAAAATTGTCCGACGAGTGGTGGGATCCCAAGGGCAAGATGGCCCCGCTGCACAAGATCAACCCGCTGCGGCTGACCTATATCCGCGACGCCGCCTGCCGCAAGTTCGAGCGCAACGTCAAAAGCCTGAATTGCCTCTCGGGGTTGCGCATCCTCGATATCGGCTGCGGCGCCGGCCTGTTGTGCGAGCCGTTTACACGGCTGGGCGCGCAGGTGATCGGCATCGATCCGTCGGCGACCAATATCGCCGCCGCCAAACTGCATGCCGACAAGGGGCACCTGTCGATCGATTACCGCTGCACCACGGCCGAGGAGATGGACGTGCGCGAGCGCTTCGACATCGTGCTGGCGATGGAAGTGATCGAGCATGTCACCGATGTCGGCGCGTTCCTCGCCCGCTGCACGGCGATGCTCAAGCCGGGCGGCTTGATGGTGGTCTCGACCCTGAACCGCAACTGGAAGAGCTTTGCGCTGGCGATCGTCGGCGCGGAATATGTGCTGCGCTGGCTGCCGCGCGGCACCCATCAATGGGACAAGTTCGTCACCCCCGACGAACTGGCGCAGCACCTCGCCAACAACAAGCTCACCATCACCGATCAGGCCGGCGTGGTCTACAACCCGCTCGCCGACAAATGGAGCGTCTCGTCCGACATGGACGTGAACTACATGGTGGTGGCGGAGGGGATTTAACGTTCCTGTCGTCCCTGCGCTCAAGGGACGGCGATGGCAAACCGCATCCCTGTCATGCGCAGGCCCCGTTGACCGCGTTAGCCGTGCCCGGCACGGTGCGTCACCTTACCTGCCGGTAACCTGTTCCCCCATGTTCTCCATCGCCACGCTCTGGATTCCCTTCACCATCATCGCTGCCCTCGGGCAGGTGGCGCGCAATGCGATGCAGCGATCGCTGACGGTACCGCTCGGGACCTGGGGCGCGACCAATATCCGTTTCCTGTTCGGCTTTCCGTTCTCTGTGATTTTCTTCGTGGTCGTGGTGGCCGTGACCGGCGATCCCATTCCGTGGCCGACGGCGGCGTTCTGGCCGTGGCTGCTGCTCGGCGCGCTCTGCCAGATCGTCGCCACCGGCATGATGCTGCTGGCGATGAACGACCGCTCGTTCGTGGTGACGACGGCTTACTTGAAGACCGAGGCGATCCAGACCGCGATCTTCGGCTTCATCTTTCTCGGCGATCATCTGACCGTGCTGAAGGTGATCGCGATCCTGATCGCGACGGCAGGCGTGGTCATTGCGGCGCTGCGCCCGGGCGCCGAAAAGGGCTTTGCGGATATGAAGCCGACGCTGCTGGGCCTTGCCGCCGCCGCGGCGTTTGCGCTGTCGGCGGTCGGGTTTCGCGGTGCCGTGATCGTCGTGCCCGGCGTTACCTTCGTGACGGCGGCGTCCTATACGCTGGTGTTCGGCCTGTTCGTGCAGACGTTGGTGCTGACGATCTACCTGCTGGCGCGGGCGCCCGAGGTGCTGAAGAAGATTCTCCGGCTGTGGCGGCCCTCGATGTTCGCGGGCTTCATGGGCGCGTTCGCCTCGCAGTTCTGGTTCCTGGCATTTGCGCTGACGGCAGCCGCCAATGTGCGCACGCTGGCGCTGGTCGAGGTGCTGTTCGCACAGGCCGTGGCGTATTATTCGTTCAAGCAGCCGCTGTCCGCGCGTGAACTGGCCGGCATCGTGCTGATCGTGGTCGGCGTGGCGCTGCTGGTTTCGGTGTAATCAACGCCTGATGACGATGATGACGGCGCCGGCGGCGATCAGCGCGATCCCGAGCCAGCCGCTCATCGACGGGCGCTCGCCGAGAAACACCACGCCGAACAGCGCCACCAGCACCACGCTCAGCTTGTCGATCGGCGCCACCAGCGTCGCCGGACCGAGTTTCAGCGCCCGAAAATAGCATAGCCACGACGCGCCGGTGCCGAGACCGGACAGCAGCAGGAAAATCCATGTCTTGGTCGAGATCGGACCGGTCTGGCCGAGCTTGCCGGTGGCAAACAGGATCAAGGCCAGGCTGATCAGCACGATCACGGTGCGGATCAGCGTCGCGAGATCGGAATTGATGTCCTCGACGCCGATCTTGGCGAAGATCGCGGTCAGCGCCGCGAAGACGGCCGAGAGCACGGCCCAGGGCAGCCAGGAGGGGAAGGTGTCCGGGCTCATGTAGGGGTCCTTCAAATGGATCAAGTCGTCATTGCCTGCAACAAACGCGAAGCGTTTGTGCAAGGGAGCGAAGCGACGAAGCAATCCATTCTTTCTTCTTGCGGCGCGATGGATTGCTTCGCTTCGCTCGCAATGACGGCGGAAGCGTCAGTTCCGGTCGTCCGGCAGCACCGGCAGCGGCGAAACTTCGACGCCTTCGTCGATCAGCGAACGTGCTTCCTCGGGCGAGGCCTCGCCATAGATCGGGCGATGTTCGATATCGCCGTAATGCATCTTGCGCGCTTCGTTGGGAAAGCGCTCACCGACATTGTCGGCGTTCTTGACGATATGGTCGCGCAATTCCTTGATCTTGGCGCGCAGCTCGAGCTCCTGCGCCATCAGCAGCGGTGTCGATCCCTGTGCGGTCGCGTCCGCCGTCGGCGCCTCGGGCACGGCGGCCTCGCGGCCCTTCTTGCTGACGATCTGCGGGGCCATGATAGCGCGTTCGACCTTGACCGAGCCGCAGGCCGGGCAGCTCACCAGCTTGCGCTTCTCCTGGCTCTCATACGCCGCAGAGCTTTGGAACCAGCTTTCGAAGCTATGGCCCTTCGCGCAGCGTAGGTTGTACCGGATCATGCCGAGCCCCGGACCAGGTGCAGATGCTCCGGGCCGGCCTTGGGATCGGCAATACCGAAGCGCCGTCCATGCTGCAGCGACGGCACGGTTTTCCGCGCGGTCTCGACTTTGGAGGGATCAATCTTGGCGAGGAATACGCCGGGTTCGACGCCGCCTTCGGCCAGAATCTCGCCCCAGGGTGCGATGATCAGCGAATGCCCGTAGGTCTCGCGCTTGTTCTCGTGCATGCCGGCCTGGGCTGCGGCGAACACGAAGCAGCCGTTCTCGATGGCGCGGGCGCGCAGCAGCGTGTGCCAATGCGCCTCGCCGGTCTTTTTGGTGAAGGCCGACGGTACCGCGAGGAACGACGCGCCGGTTTCGGCGAGCGCGCGATACAGCGCGGGAAAGCGCACATCGTAGCAGATCGTGAGACCGATGCGGCCCCACGGCAGGTCCGAGATCACGGCGGTCTCGCCCGGCTGGTAATTGGCGGATTCGCGATAGCTCTCGCCGCCGGGCAGATCGATGTCGAACATGTGGATCTTGTCGTAGCAGGCGAGCACGTTGCCGTCAGGCCCGATCAGGAACGAGCGGTTGACCGCCTTCTCCGGCGAAAAGCGCAGCGCCAGCGAGCCGATATGGAGATGGATCTTCAGTTCCGCCGCCAGCGCGCAATAGGCCTTCAGCGACAGGTCGTCTTCCTCGGCGGCGAGATGCTCGAACAGCGCCTTGCGGTTCAGTTGCATCATGTTGCTCACCTCGGGGGTGAGCACATAATCGGCGCCCTGGGCGGCCGCCTCACGGATCAGTCGGGTGCCTTGCTCCAGGCTCGGCTCGGGCAACAGCCCGGTGCGCATCTGCACCATGGCCGCGGTAAAGCTCTGGTCAGCGCTCATGATGAGGCCTTTTCTCCCGCCAGCATGGCGTCTAGCTTGCCTGCGCGGTCCAGCGCATAGAGCTCGTCGCAACCGCCGACATGGGTTGCACCGATGAAGATCTGCGGAAAGGTCGAGCCGTCGCCGGCGCGATCATACATCTGATCGCGATGCGCGGGGTCGCTGGCGACGCTCAATTCGGTGAACGCGGCATTCTTGCGCGTCAGCAGCGATTTGGCGGCGGTGCAATAGCCGCAGCCCGGACGGGTGTAGATTTCAACGGCAGCGGTCATGGTGCGCTCTGGTTCGCAAGACTTTGAACTACAAGACTTTGAATTATATGGGAGCCCGGTGGGTGTCCACAACCCGCGCGAATACCAGCACGTCGACCTGCGCGGCCTTGGCGCGCAATAGGGCACGGGCGCAGGCATCCGTGGTGGCGCCAGAGGTCAGGACGTCGTCGACCAGGACGACGCGGCGTCCGGCGATATCGGCGCTGCGCTCGGGCGCGACCTTGAAGGCGCCCTGCACGTTGCTGGCGCGCTGCGGCCGCGACAGCCCGATCTGCTGCTCGGTCGCGCGGACCCGCCGCAGCGCCTCGGTGGCCAGTTTCACGCCGGTTTGGCGCGAAATCACCCGTGCCAGTGCGCCGGACTGGTTGTAGCGGCGGCTCCAGCCGCGGCGCCAATGCAGGGGAACCGGCACCAGCACGTCGGCCTCGGCGAGCAGTTCGTGGCCGGCGCGGGCCATCCAGCGGCCCATGGCGGGCGCCAGATCGGTGCGGTCCTGGTATTTCAGGGCATGGATCAGCGTGCGTGCGACGTCGTCGTAGCGCACGGCGGCGCGGGCTCTGTGGTAGGCTGGCGGATTGGCGATCGCCTCCATCGACAGCAATTCCGGCCCGGGATCGTAGATGAAGGGAATGCCGAGCCGCGGACAGAACGGCGGCGCGACGAACGACAGTTTGGCCCAGCATTCCGCACAGACGCCTTCGCCGTCGACCGGCTCGCGGCAGGAGACGCACAGCGTCGGCAGCGCAATGTCGAGCGCGAGCCGCGGAATATGCGCGAACGCGCCGCGGCACGCATTGAGCGCGCCGCGCAGATGGCCGGCGATGGAGTGTGGTGGTGATGCCTCGGCGTCCATGGTGCGAGGCTAGCGCCGTCCGGCGTCAGGCTCAAGCCGATCCCGCGGCCGCCTCTCAGGGAAACACCGGCCGGAAGAATGATCGTTCATACCGGATGAAGCAGCGGGTTTGCTTCGCAAAGTCGATCGCTTTCTGAACGTCCGGATCTCCGGCGCTGTCCTTCCGGTATTGTTCGTAGGCTGCAAGGCTCGGGAAGCTGAACATCGCGAGAGCAATGTCGCTCGCGCCTTCGGACGGCAGGAAGTAGCCGTGATGGATGCCGCCGAATCTCGGCACCAGTTCGATCCACATCCTGCCATAGGCCTCGAATTCGGCGAGCTTACCCAGAGGGACTTCGTATCGCAGGTAACAAGTGATCATCGTCCGATGCTCCGTCGCGCCGCGAACCGCGCGCGCATTGATAGCTTGGCTGGGAGGCGCGGTCATGCCGAATTTCGTTCGATTCAGTCCGGATTGGCGAAGCCGCGCGCATCGTGAGGGATTGAGATGGACTGCTGACCGTCGTACCAACCGGCATGGCTTCAGACCCGAACACTGCGCCCCATCTGTTCGACCGCGCCTTGCTGCGGGCGCGGATGGATCGTGCGCGGCGGGCCGGGCCGGTGGCGTTCCTGCTCGATCGTGTCGTGGAAGACATGGCGGACCGGCTGCAGGCGGTGACGCGCGGGTTTTCCGACGTGGCGGAAATTGGGTCACCCGGTGAATTGCTGCCATGGCCGCTCGCAGATCGCTTTGCGTCGATCACCCGCGTCGATCTCGATGAATCCGAAACCCTGCCGCTCGAGCCGGAATCGCTCGATCTCGCACTCTCCGCGCTCGCGCTTCAGTTCGTCAACGATCTGCCCGGCGTGCTGACGCAGATCCGCCGCGCGCTGAGGCCGGACGGGCTGTTGCTGGCGGCGATGGTCGGCGGCGATACGCTGACCGAACTCCGACAGTCCTTTGCCGCGGCGGAAGCCGAGTGCGAAGGCGGCGTCTCGCCGCGGGTCGCGCCGTTTGCCGATCTGCGCGACATCGGCGGCCTGCTGCAGCGCGCTGGCCTGGCGCTGCCGGTCACCGACGTCGACCGCGTCGTGGTGCGCTACGACAGCGCGTTCGCGCTGATGGCCGATTTGCGCCGGATGGGTGCGACCAACATTCTGATCGAACGGCGGCGGATACCGACCCGCCGCGCCACCATGCTGCGGATGGCGCAGATCTACGCCGAGCGTTTCGCCGACCCCGACGGGCGCATCCGCGCCACCTTCGACATCATCTGGCTCTCGGGCTGGGCGCCGCATGACAGCCAGCCCAAACCGCTGCGGCCGGGCTCGGCGAAATCGAGTCTCGAAGCGGCGGTGAAGCGGGCGCCGAAGTAAAGTCGTCATTGCCGGGCAACAGCGCGAAGCGCGTCTTCGCGCTAGGTGACCCGGCAATCCATCTCGCTTCGCAAGATTCTTTTCAGATGGATGCCCGGATCAAGTCCGGGCATGACGGCAGTGGGCGCGGTTGCCGCCTCACATCAACAAATCGATCAAATGCGGGATCAGCGGAATGTCCGCAGGCGGCATCGGGTAATCGCGCAGTTTGTTGGCGCGGACCCACGCCAGTTGCTGGCCCTCGCGGGCGGTCACGATGCCTTCCCAGCGCCGGCAAATATAGAGCGGCATCAGCAGATGGAAGGTTTCATAGGCGTGGCTGGCGAAGGTCAGCGGCGCCAGACAGGGCTCGGCGACATCGATCCCGATCTCCTCGCGCAGTTCGCGGATCAGGGCCTGCTCCGGCCGTTCGCCGGGATCGAGCTTGCCGCCGGGGAATTCCCACAGCCCGGCCAGCGCCTTGCCTTGCGGGCGTTGCGCGATCAGCACGCGCTTGTCGGCGTCGACCAGGGCACAGGCGACCACGAGGGTAAGTTTGATCTCAGCCATGCGCGGTCGCTTCGGGCTGCGAGCTATTCACGACCGGTAATCGCCGTTGATCGCGACATATTCCTTGGTGAGGTCGCAGGTCAGTACGCGGTCGCGGCCCTTGCCTAATCCAAGCGAAACCTTGATCTGGATCTTCGGGTTCTTCATCACCTCGGATACTTCCGCCTCGTTGTAGGACGGATCGCGCGCGCCGCTCTTGGCGACGCGGATGCCGTTGAACGAGATCGAGAGCTTGTCGCGGTTGGCAGGCTCGCCGGCCTTGCCGACCGCCATCACCACTCGGCCCCAATTGGCGTCCTCGCCGGCGATCGCGGTCTTGACCAGCGGCGAGTTGGCGATCGACATGGCGATCTTGCGCGCCGACGACTTGGTGGTGGCGCCCTCGACAATGATCTCGACCAGCTTGCGGGCGCCTTCGCCGTCACGCGCCACCTGCTCGGCGAGATCCGCCAGCACTTCGCGAAACGCTTTTGCAAATGCCTTCAGCCTGGGATCGCTGGCGCGGGTGATCTTTGGTGCGCCATGGGCAGCGGCAGCACCGGTGGCGAAAGCGAGCAGGGTGTCGGAGGTCGAAGTGTCGCTGTCGATGGTGACGGCGTTGAAGGTGTCCTCGACGCCGCTCTTGAGCAGCGATTGCAGCACGGCGGATGACAGCGGCGCATCGGTGAACACGAATGACAGCATCGTTGCCATGTCGGGCGCGATCATGCCGGCGCCCTTGGCCATGCCGTTGATGGTGACCTTGGCCTTGCCAAGCTTCACCGTCGCGGTCGCGACCTTCGGAAAGGTATCGGTGGTCATGATCGCCTTCGCGGCGCCCATCCAGTCGTCTGGCGTGGCACTGTCGGCCAGCGTCGCCAGCACGCCGTCGAACTTGGTGGCGTCGAGCGGTTCGCCGATCACGCCGGTGGAGGCCAGGAAGATTTCATTGGCGCTGCAGCCGACCGCTTTTGAGGCGATCGAGGCCGTCAGCGCCGTCGACTGCCGGCCGGTCTTGCCGGTGAAGGCGTTGGCATTGCCGGAATTCACCACCAGCGCGCGCGCCTTGCCGGGACCGAGCTTGGCGCGGCACCATTCGACCGGCGCGGACGGGCATTTCGACCTGGTGAAGACGCCGGCGACGGCGGTGCCCTTGTCCATGACGGCCAGTAGCACGTCGGTGCGCCCCTTGTAGCGGATGCCGGCCGCCGCGGTGGCAAGCCTGACGCCCGCAATCGCGGGCATGTCGGGGACATCGGTCGGGGCGAGGGGAGAGACAGCGGTGGACATGCGAGCACCTTCTTCGACCGGTTCGACAATCGGCAGATCCGGATTCATGCCGGCCTTCCACGTCCCCGGGGCCGGTCGACGGCATCCCCAGACGTAGAATGGCCGGGCACTTCGGCCCGGCCATGACGATGGTAAATACTATTGGTCTCGAAGAAGTGACAGCGAATTTTTACTTCTTCGCCGGCGCCATCTTGGAATCCTTCGCCGCGTCGGGTTTCGCCGGGGCGGTTTCAGGCTTGGGCGCATCCGGCTTCGCCGCGGTCTCGGCCGGCTTGTCCATGCGCTCGATCTTGGCCGCTTCGCGCAGCTTGCCGACGTATTCGGCCTGCGCCTTGCGCGTCACATAGGTCTCGATCTGAGCCTTGACCTGCTCGAAATCGGGCGCCTTGCGGCTGCGCTTTTCCTCAACCTTGATGACGTGCCAGCCGAACTGCGACTTGACCGGATCGGAGATCTTGCCGGGCTCGAGCGTGAAAGCGACGGCGGAGAATTCCGGCACCATCTGTTCCTTGGTGAAGAAGCCCAGATCGCCGCCATCGGACGCGCCGGGATCCTTGGACTTCTTCTTGGCCAGCTCGGCGAAATCCGCGCCCTTGTCCAGCTCGGCCTTGATCGCCTTGGCCTCATCCTCGGTCTCGACCAGGATGTGGCGGGCATGAACTTCCTGCTCGCCGGTGATCTGCTTGGAGGCCTCCTCGTAGACCTTCTTCATGGCGTCGTCGGTGGTCGCGGCCTTGCCTTCGGTGGCCAGCAGGCTGTCCATCAAGAGGCGGCTGCGCGTGAACGCCATCCGCCGCTTGAAATCCTCGGAATTCTCGACCTTCTTGTCCTCGGCGGCCTTGGCGACGATCTTCAGGTCGATCAGGAAGGACAGCACGTTGTCCTTTTTGGTGGCCGGATCCATCTGGGCGAGGCTGGGACCGAGTTCCTCTTCGGCGAGGGCGACGTCGCTCTGGCGGATCTCCACGCCGTTGACCTTGGCGAGAACGGGATTGTCCTCGGCTCGGACCGGCAGGCCGGTGGCCAAAAGCGCGGCCAGGCAGCCGGTCACGGCCAGGGAGGCCAAGCCGAAGCGCAGGCCGGTTTTCGTTTCCGGGAACGAGGAGGTCATGCAAAATCCTTGTCTTGAAGAAGGGGAACGCCAAAGGCGGCGGGACACTCGCCCAATCGTGAGGGCTTGGCAACGCGAAAAGTCTGTCAAAATGATGAATTCCTTGACATACGGGCCACGTTGACAACCCCCCGGCCCAGCCATATCTCTGCCGGAACCTATCGACGGTATTAAGCTTATTTTGCTGTGGTTTTTGCCGTTGAACCTTGGATTGCTTAATTCCCACTCATCAGGCGGATGGCCCCTCAAAAGGGGCGTTCGCCACGACGCGTCACGGTGAGTTGATAGGCAGCCCGGTGGGACCACGTCACGGCTGAAACGCAAGTACGGCAAAGGCAGGAATTGGCATGATCGGCGCGCTCGCCCGCAAGTTTTTCGGCTCCGCCAACGATCGGCGGGTGAAGGGATATCAGTCCCGCGTCAACGACATCAACGCGCTTGAGCCCGAGCTCGCCGCGCTGTCGGACGAGGCGCTGAAGGCCCGCACCGCCGAGTTCCGCCAGCAGCTCGCCGACGGCAAGACGCTCGACGACATCCTGGTGCCGGCCTTCGCCACCGTGCGCGAGGCGGCCAAGCGCACCCTCGGCCAGCGCCATTTCGACGTCCAGCTGATCGGCGGCATGGTGCTGCACGAGGGCGACATCGCCGAGATGAAGACCGGCGAAGGCAAGACGCTGGTCGCGACGCTTGCGGTCTACCTCAACGCGCTCGCCGGCAAGGGCGTCCACGTCGTCACCGTCAACGACTACCTCGCCAAGCGCGACTCCGAATGGATGGGCCAGATCTACGGCTTCCTCGGCATGACCACCGGCGTGATCGTCCACGGCCTCGACGATGCCGAGCGCAAGAATTCCTATGCCTGCGACATCACCTACGGCACCAACAACGAATACGGCTTCGACTATCTGCGCGACAACATGAAGTACCGGCTCGAGGACATGGTCCAGCGCAGCCACTTCTACGCCATCGTCGACGAAGTCGACTCGATCCTGATCGACGAGGCGCGCACGCCGCTGATCATTTCCGGCCCGCTCGACGATCGCTCGGAATTCTACAACACCATCGACACCTTCCTGCCCAAGCTCGACAAGACCGACTACGACGTCGACGAGAAGCAGCGCACCGTGACGCTGACCGAAGCCGGCATGGAGAAGATCGAAACGTTGCTGCGCGACGCCGGCCAGCTCAAGGGTGAATCGCTCTACGACATCGAGAACGTCTCCGTCGTGCATCACATCAACCAGGCGCTGCGCGCCCATTCGCTGTTCAATCGCGACAAGGACTACATCGTCCGCGACGGCGAAGTCGTCATCATCGACGAGTTCACCGGCCGCATGATGCAGGGCCGCCGTTATTCCGAGGGCCTGCACCAGGCGCTGGAAGCCAAGGAGCACGTCCAGGTCCAGCCGGAAAACCAGACGCTGGCCTCGATCACCTTCCAGAACTATTTCCGGATGTACGAAAAGCTCGCCGGCATGACCGGTACGGCGCTGACCGAAGCCGACGAATTGTTCGACATCTACAAGCTCGAGGTCGTGGAGATCCCGACCAATGTGAACATCGCGCGTCTCGACGAGGACGACGAAGTCTACCGTACCCAGAACGAGAAATACGCCGCGATCCTGGCCGAGATCGAGCGCGCCAATGCGCGGCTGCAGCCGGTGCTGGTCGGCACCGCCTCGATCGAGAAGTCGGAAGTGATCGCCGAATACCTCAAGAAGCACGGCTACAAGCAGATCGATTTCGGCGCGGAATCCGGCATGGACAAGCTCTATGCCGCGGCCCGCGCCGGCAAGCCGGCCAAGCTGTTCGCGGTGCTGAACGCGCGCTTCCACGAGCAGGAAGCCTATATCGTCGCCGAAGCCGGCGTCCCCGGCGCGATCACGATCGCGACCAACATGGCCGGCCGCGGTACCGACATCAAGCTCGGCGGTTCGCTGGAGATGCGGATCCTGCACGAGACCGCCGACATCACCGACGAGGCCGAGAAGGCCGCCAAGATCGAACTCATCAAGGCCGACGTCGAGCGTTTCCGCGACATCGTGCTGAAGGCCGAGGACGAGGTCGAGATCGAGCCCGCCAAGGGCGGCAAGCCCGCGAAGACCGTCAGGAAGCCGGGCGGCCTCTACATCATCGGCTCGGAACGGCACGAATCCCGCCGCATCGACAACCAGCTTCGCGGCCGCTCCGGCCGCCAGGGCGATCCCGGCCGCTCCAAATTCTTCCTGTCGCTGGAAGACGATCTGATGCGGATCTTCGGATCCGACCGGCTCGACTCGATGCTGACGCGGCTCGGCCTGAAAGAGGGCGAGGCGATCATCCATCCCTGGATCAACAAGGCGTTGGAGAAGGCGCAGCAGAAGGTCGAGGCCCGCAACTTCGACATCCGCAAGAACCTGCTCAAGTTCGACAACGTCCAGAACGACCAGCGCAAGGTGATCTTCGACCAGCGCATCGACCTGATGAAGGACGACAGTGTCGCCGAGACGGTGGCCGACATGCGCCACGCTTTCGTCGAGGACGTCGTCGCCAAGCACGTGCCCGAGCATGCCTATGCCGAGCAGTGGGACGTCGCCGGGCTGAAGGACGAATTGAAGCGCGTGCTCGACGTCGACCTGCCGGTCGAGACGTGGGCCAAGGAAGAAGGCATCGCCGACGAGGAGTTGCTGGCGCGCATCGAGAAGCATGTCGACGAGCACATGGCGGCGAAGGTCGCGCAATGGGGTCCCGACGTGATGCGCTACGTCGAGAAGACCATCCTGCTGCAGACGCTCGATCATCTCTGGCGCGAGCACCTGATCATGCTCGACCATCTGCGCCAGGTGATCGGCCTGCGCGGCTACGGCCAGCGCGACCCCTTGCAGGAATACAAGTCGGAGGCGTTCAGCCTGTTCGAGGCGATGATCGCGCATCTGCGCGAGGCGGTGACGGCGCAGTTGATGCGCGTCGAAATCGTGCCGCCGGAGGAACAGCAGCCGGCCTTGCCGCCGATGGAAGCGCACAAGCTCGATCCCAATACCGGCGAAGACGAGATGGCCTTCGCCGGCGCCTCGCTGGTGCCGGCGACCGCCGCCGCCGACCGCGATCCGAAAAACCCCGCAAGCTGGGGCAAGGTCGGCCGCAACGAGGATTGTCCGTGCGGATCCGGCAAGAAGTACAAGCACTGCCACGGGCGCTATGCTTAGGCGCACAATAGGCAATACTTTGAGTTAAGCTGGCGAATCGATCGCCGACTCATTGAAGGTATTTCAACCTGCTTGCTGATCTTCAGGGGCACCACGGCTGGAAGGCGCTCGCTCCGTCAACGAAAGGATATGGAAGACCTTACCGCTTCGGTCGGGCCAATATTACACCAACAAGAAATGCGACTCCGAGTGCTTGCAAAGGTGCCTGCCGAGTCCATTTTCTAACGACATGCAACGGCATTCCCGGCAAGTTTAATTTCCTTGCTGTTGTGTGGACCTTTTCAACCACGGAGAAAAGATCCTCCGCAAACTGGTCCACCAATGCTCGATTCGCATCTTCGGGACGCCCCTTGCCCAAGGTTTTTGGAGCGTTGAGCTTGTCAAGCAACTCACCCATTAGCAGAACTTTCTGTTGTTGAGTCTACTGCGCCTCGGGTGACGGTTAAGGCGCCGTCTTCATCCGGCGCCGAAAGTACAATGTGAAATCCGGCATCGCCAAGTTGCTGGACGTCGCACTTCGCCATCTTGGCTTCACTTTCAGGCACAACATAGTCGTGCCAACTGATGGGTTGAGCCACAGCAACCAGAGGCGTGCACGTAAGCGCTATAATAAAAAACGACCCGGTTCTCATTTCCCACCCTTCGAACAAATTGGCGGGCGACCAAAGTCAGCTACGGGGCATAATTTGTAGCTCCAGCAAAGCCAGCCGTTGCAGCGCAACAGGATCTCGTTCGCCGTCTTTGGCACTGCGGAGGATAGACTGGGCTATCGATTGTACGTTCGATGAACTCACCGGATCTGGAAGTGTTGCGACGGCCGCCTCCATCGCAGACTGCAGGATAGCGACGGTATCCGGTGAAAAGGATGCGTTAGCGAAGTCTTTCATGGCTTTGTTCCCGGCCAAGGATGCGAGCGGCGCTAAACAGGCGATGCAGGCTATGACCTCAACGGTCCAATAGGTGCGTCGTTCCGAGCTTAGCAGGTGGTTTCACGCAGAAAGCCGAGAGGGGCGGCCAGACAGCTCGACCAGGAGAGCTACGTTTAAATTGGCCTGTTCAGTGGATCGGGAACCAACGTTCTTCTCGCCGCATTGTTGAACAGTTTCATTGACCCTTCGAGGCACATCCGTGAGATTTTTGACAGTCATGCTCGTTGGAGCGTCGCTTTCGCTTGCCGCTTGCGGAAAAGACCCCGGGCCCAAGGGCGACCCAGGACCGCAGGGTCCCGCAGGGCCTCAAGGGGCGCAAGGTATTCAAGGAGTTGCCGGGACACAGGGCCAAACTGGCGCCCAAGGTCCGCAGGGGCCGCAAGGTGCTCCTGGGGACAAAGGAGTGAAGGGTGAAAAGGGAGAGAAAGGCGATAAGGGTGACCCCGGTACCCCAGTTCGTGTCGTGCAGGCCGACGGGCAGGTAAGTTGCGAGGCGACCGAGATTTTGGCCTCGGTGTTCTGCCCGAGCGGTGGTGCTCCCAATGGAGCAAATTGCGCCACCCCACCGACCGTCGCTCTCTGTTTGAAGAAGCCCTCACCGTGACCGAGCATATACCCAAGGTTCGACGCATAGCTCGCTTGTTGCCGGCTTCGAGCCTATGGGTTTGCCTGGTATTGCCCGCTTGGGGAGCAACGCTCGATGCTTCGGCAATCAATAATGCTCAATATAGCTCCAAGCGGACATCTAAAGATTCCGTAGACCCAGCAGTCGTCAAAGCCGAAATTCTCCTTGACCGTGCGCAGTTCTCGCCGGGCGAAATTGACGGCAAGCTTGGTGCGAATGCGCAAAAAGCGTTGAAGGCGTTTGCCCTGGCCAACGGTCTTCCGACAAGTGACGCTCTGACGGCGGATTCGTGGACGAAGCTCGTCGCGACTAGCCAAGACCCGGTCATCATTGAATACAAGATTACAGAAGGCGATGTGAAAGGACCTTTTTTGAAAAGGCTGCCTTCGAAGCTCGAAGATATGAAAGACCTAAAGTCTCTAGAGCATTTTCCATTTTCTGTGAATCGAAGGGATTCCCATTGAGCTGCGAATAAGATTCTGTGGCCTTCTCGGACTGAGGAGGCTGGCAATGGGGTATTCGAACGACTTACGAATTCGAGTGATCCAGGTTGTTGAGGGTGGCGCGGCGGCGCGGGCTGCGGCAAGACAGTTTGTGATTGGGGATTCGACGGCGATCCGCTGGGCACAGCGCTGGCGGGAGACCGGTAGCTTTGAGGCCAAATCCAACAAGGGTCAGAGCCGGTCGCCGTTGAAGAAGCATGAGGAATGGTTGCTTGGGTTGGTTCGGCAGGAACCGGACCTGACTCTGGAAGAGATCCAGCGCCGTCTGCTCGATGAGCATCAACAAAAGGCGGGAATCGGGTCGGTCTGGCGGTTCTTCGACCGCCACGGCATCAGCTTCAAAAAAAAGCGTTCGGGCGGCCGAGCAAGATCGGCCTGACGTCGCCGCGGCGCGGACGGCATGGGCGGACAATCAACCCAAGCTCGATCCCGACCGACTGGTCTTCATCGACGAAACCGGCACCTCGACCAAGATGGCACGGCTGTACGGCCGGGCTCCGCGCGGCGAGCGGCTGGTCGGCAAAATCCCGCATGGTCACTGGAAAACCAGCACCTTTGTTGCGGGCCTGCGCTCCACAGCCCTTACCGCACCATGCGTCATCGACGGCCCGATGAACGGCAATGCCTTCCTCGCCTATGTCGAACAGGTCCTGGTACCGACCCTCAAGCCAAACGACATTGTCGTGCTGGACAATCTCAGTGCCCATAAGGTGCCGGGGATACGTGAAGCGATCGAAGCTGCAGGCGCAAAGCTGCTTTACCTGCCTCCCTATTCGCCGGACTTCAATCCGATCGAGCAGCTCTTCGCAAAACTCAAAGCCTTGTTACGAAAGGCTGCCGAGCGCTCCGTGGAGAGCCTCTGGAACCGCATCGCCTGCCTGCTCGACGCCTTCCTGCCGGACGAATGCGCCAACTACTTCCGCAACTCCGGATATGCCGCATGCTAGGTGGAAAATGCTCTAGACTACTCCAGCCCACGGGAGGGCATCGCAGAGCGATTTCATATGAGCGAAGCTCTGCTGGTACTTTTGAATCCTGGTAAGCAGTTTGACAAAGCAGGCGACACAATTTCGGTGGCGAACGTCTTGAACAAGCGTTCAGCAACGATCGGCCGAATTGAAGTCTACAAGACGATTCAAGCCGTTAAGGTCTTCGACCCCTCGGGCGCGATGGTTGCATTTTTTCCGGCGTCTGTTGGCAGCGAAGAGAAGCCCACACCTACCGGTACGTTTAAAGTCAGCTCGTCTGATGCCAACCCAAATTATCGCTATAATCCAGATTACAAATTCAAAGGCGTGAAGACCAAAAAGCCGTTCACAATTGGGCCAGGACCAAACAATCCTGTCGGGTCATATTGGATTGGCCTGTCTGCAGAAGGCTACGGCATCCATGGCACGCCCAATCCAAGCAAGGTAGGCAAATCTGAGTCTCATGGGTGCGTCCGGTTAACCAACTGGGATGTGGCTTGGCTCGGCAAAAACGTAAAGAAAGGTACGCCTGTTGCGTTTATCGATGAGCCGCAAGCTGATCGAAAATAACGATCAAGTGGTTTTCGACACGCCCATCGTGCCGCCTTCACCGATATGGCTTCCCTTCTCACTGTTCATCTCCTTACGAACTGATTCAATTTCCCTTTCGGAAAGCTTCTCAATTCCCGCGAGCTTGTTACGAGCTTCCGTGGCTCTGATCAGCTCGTCCATATTCAGGGAATACTGGACTGGAGATTGTTGTTTTGCAGGAGTCAGAAGCGCTTCGCGCTTACTTCACTGCCCCGAAGCGGCTGTCGAACGAGTTCGACGACACGATCGGCGCCGAGCCCGCAACCTGGCTGGGTGCTGAGGGCGCAGGGGCGACGGCTTGCGCCGGCGCATCGGAGACGGACGGTTTTAACGCCGGCTTGGCGGCGGCAACCTTGGGCGCTGACGTCTTCGGGACCGATGCTTCCGGGCGCGGCGTTTCGGTTCGCTTGGCCTCGATCACCTTCGGCTTCGCGGGCGGCGGCGGTGCGCTGGCCGTGGTGGCGGTCGAATCCGCGGTGCCGCCGATGCCGACCTTGCGGGCGAGGCTGGAGAAGAAGCCGTCGTTCTGCGCTGTCGGCGCGGCGTTCGCGACCCGGGTCGGTCCGGCCGTCGGCGCCGGTGCTGCCGCCAGTTTCGGCTCTTCGGGCGCGCCCTGCAGCAGGTTGTCGGACGGCGACGCCGGCGCACGGGGCGGATTGACGGTTGACGGAATGGTGCCCGGCGCGCGCGACAGCGCCAGCACCGACAGGCCCTGGCTGTCGCCGCCTTCGGACAGGCCGGTGTTGCCTTCAGGCACCCGGGCGGCGAATATCTTGTTCATGCCGCCGTCGATGCCGGTATTGATCCGCGCAACCGGTGTTCCCTTGGCAATCAGCTTGGCGGTCTCGGCGAGATCGGTGGCCTGCTTCTCGCGCACGGCGTCGGCGACCTCTTCCGGAATCGCGTAGGCCGGGCACTTGGCGGAGGCGTCGAACACGGGGTCACGCGTGGCGTTCGGCGCCCGCATGGCATCAAACACGTATTTCTTTTCGCAGAAATCGACCTTGGGCTCCTGCTTTGTCACCTCGAAATGATCGTAGCCTTCCTTGATCATTTTCCAGAACGGCATGTTCGGGTTGTTGCGGTGCTTGGCCATGTTGATCGGCGTCATCCGGAACGGATAGGCCTGCAACTGGAACGATTTCTGGCCGCCAAAGAACGATTCGCGGCCGAGCGAATAGATTTCCGCGATCTGCTCGTCGGTCATGGCGTAGCAGCCGCGCGAGGAGCAATCGCCGTGTACCATCAACTGCGAGCCGGTACGGCCGAGCGAACGGTCGAACGCGTTGGGATAGCCGGTGTTGAAGGAGAGGTAGTAGGCCGACTGCGGATTCATCTGCGCCGGCGAAATATTGTAGAAGCCTTCCGGCGCCTGACGGTCGCCTTCGCGGACCTTGGGTCCGAGATCGCCGGACCAGCGGCAGATCGGATAGGTCTTCAGCAGCGCAAAGCGTCCTGAGCGATCCTGCTTCCAGACCTCAAGCTCGGCTTCCTGCTTGAACAGCCGGACCAGGACCGGCGAATTCAGGTCCATGTCCTTTTCGACCATCGCCTGGATCAGCTTCGGCGGGACCGGCTGATTGGCCTTGGCGTTAGTGGCGAGTGAGATTTCGTCGCTGTTGCAGCCGGCCAACAGCACACCGGCACCCGCAAGGGCAGCCGACGTGACGAGCGCGCGAACCAGCGAGCGGTATTTCAAAGGCTAAGCTCCACACCCATCGGGCAATGTTCGCACCCCAACCATAGCGTCATGCCCTGAAGCCAATGTATAAAATCTTACCCTTTGGCCCTTTTGGTCGCAACCTGAACCAACCGTGCCGGCCGGCTCCACGGCGGGCATGGTCAACAGAAGTTAAAGAACGGGCTCGGGGCCTAATTGCGGCCGAAATCAATGATTTGATCAAAAATTGGCGGTTTTGGGGGCGGCCATGGCGTTTTCGAGCGAAGTGGAGCCCGGTTCGCGTCAAGAAAACGTGTCAAAGCAAAAGTGCCCTAGCCGAGCTTGCGGCCGATATCGAGGAATTTCTGCCGGCGCTGCCGGCGGACGCCGTCCGCATCGAGGTTGCGGAGGTCGTCGAAGGCCTGCGCGATGGCATCGCCGGTGGCCGCGATCATGACGGCCGAATCACGGTGGGCGCCGCCGGCGGGCTCTTTCAGGATCTGGTCGATCACGCCGAACCGCAGCATGTCCTGGGCCGTGATCTTCATGCTGGTCGCGGCTTCCTGGGCCTTGGTGCCGTCGCGCCACAGGATCGAGGACGCCGCTTCCGGCGAGATCACGCTGTAGATCGCATGTTCGAACATCAGCACCTTGTTGGCGGTGGTGATGGCGATGGCGCCGCCGGACATGCCTTCGCCGGTGACGATCGCGACATTGGGTACGCCGAGCGACAGGCAGGCATCGGTGGAGCGCGCGATCGCTTCCGCCTGGCCGCGTTCCTCGGCGCCGATGCCGGGATAGGCGCCGGCCGAATCGACAATCGACAGCACCGGGATGCCGAACCGGTCGGCCATCTCCATCAGGCGCACGGCCTTGCGGTAGCCTTCGGGGCGCGCCATGCCGAAATTATGCTTGATGCGGCTCTCGGTGGTGGCGCCCTTTTCCTGGCCGATGACGCAGATGCTCTCGCCGCGGAAGCGGCCGAAGCCGCCCATCAGCGCCTCGTCCTCGCCGAACTTGCGGTCGCCCGCCATCGGCGTGAATTCCGATATCAGCGCGTTGACGAAATCGGTGAAGTGCGGCCGCTGCGGATGCCGCGCCACCAGCGTCTTCTGCCAGGGCGTCAGGTTGGCGTAGAGGTCCGTCAGCGCCTGCGACGCCTTGTCCTCGATCCGCGTGATCTCGTCGCCGATGTCGCTGCCGGTCGCGGCAAGCGCACGCAACTCGTCGACCTTGGCCTCGAGTTCGGCGACGGGTTTTTCGAAGTCGAGATAGCTGCGCATCTGATCCGGCATCAAATCAATATAGGGAACAACGCGACAGGACGCGAAGCGGTTTCGATCCGTCCCCAGAAAGCACGCATCTTCAATGATTTAGCGTGGATTTCAACTGCGGAGAGCCTGATTGCGAAACGCACGCCGAGCACGGCCGCGGGCGGGAGACGGCTCTTTCGGGGGAGACGGCGCGGAAGTCAAGGCGTGCGGGTCACGGCGAAGTCTACTTCTCCGCCAGCGGATGCAGGTCGCGCACCAGGCTCTTCAGCCGTTCCTCGACCACATGGGTATAGATCTGCGTGGTCGAGATATCGGTGTGGCCGAGCAGCGTCTGCACGATGCGCAGGTCGGCGCCGTTGTGCAGCAGGTGGCTGGCAAAGGCGTGGCGCAGCACGTGCGGCGACACCAGCCGCGGCGCGAGACCTGAGGCGGCCGCCAGTTCCTTCAGGTCGCGTGCAAAATGCTGTCGCGTCAGATGTCCGCTCTCGCCGAAGGAGGGAAACAGCCATTTCGAGGCGGGGGTGTTTTTCTTGTTCTCGGGCTTCAGTACCTCCATCGCGGCGAGATAGTCGGCCATCGCCTGCCGGGAGGCTTCGTTCAGTGGCACCAGCCGTTCCTTGTTGCCCTTGCCGCGCACCACGATCATGCGGATGTCGCGGCGCGAGGCCGACAGCGGCAGCGCCACCAGTTCCGAGACGCGCAGGCCGGTGGCGTACAGCACTTCCAGTAGGCAATGCAGCCGCAGCGCGCGCAGCCGCTGCTGCGGCGAGGCGTCCTGCTCCGTCAGTTCCTTGGCCCGCGTCAGCATGCGATCGACGTCCGCTATCGACAGCACCTTGGGCAGGCCGCGGCCGCGCTTCGGACCCGACAGGATCGCTGCCGGATCGTCGCTGCGGATTCGCTCGTTCAGCAGGAAGCGAAACAAGTGCCGCATCGCCGACAGCCGCCGCGCCACGCTGGAGGACTTGAAACCTCTCGCATCGAGATCGGCGAGGTAGTTCCGCAAGGCTTCCGTTTCGGCGCCGGCAAAGCTCTGGCTGCTGCGACCGAGGAATTCGGAAAAATCCGTCAGGTCGCGGCGATAGGCGTCGAGCGTATTGTCGCCAGCCCCCTGTTCCGCCGCGAGCATGTCGAGGAACAGGTTGATCAGTTTGGCGTCGGAGGTCTTCGATGGGTTCCGCATCGTCAGACCATAGCGCCTATTTCTTGAGGAACTTGTCTGCCGGAATGGTGACGGTCATTTCTCGGGGCTTCGGATTGACGAAATTCGCCAGCGCGAAAATAGCACCGTAGATCACCCCGGCGATGACGCCGACGACCGTCAGAAAGCGGAACAGACTAGGCATATGGGGGCTCAGGCGGCGAAATTAACCATTGAAATCATCCAACATGTTCCCCGCCGGCTTGCAAGAGTCTCTGGCAAGGGCGTCGCTGGGGGTAGTATAGGTGGCCCCGAACGCCCAAAAATCCATCGATGACCGAGTTTTGATGCCCGAGACCGCCGCCCAGGTACCCGCCAGTACCCCTCAGGATGCCGAGATCGCGGCCGCCCTGGGAACGCGGTCGGTCGTGCTGGTCGGCATGATGGGGGCCGGCAAATCCACCATCGGCCGCCGGCTGGCGGCGCGGCTGCGGCTGCCGTTTCTCGACGCCGACATCGAGATCGAGGCGGCGGCGAGCATGACGATACCGGAAATCTTCGCGGCCCACGGCGAGCCGTATTTCCGGGACGGCGAGGCGCGGGTGATCGCGCGGTTGCTCGACAACGGACCGGCGGTGGTTGCGACCGGCGGCGGTGCCTTCATGCGCGAGGAGACCCGCAACCTCATTCGCGCCAAGGCGGTTTCGATCTGGCTCAAGGCCGACGCCGACGTGATCATGAAACGCGTCAAGCGCCGCGCCGACCGGCCGCTGCTGCAGACCGAGGATCCGGCTGCGACCGTTAGCCGTCTGCTCGAAGCGCGCGAGCCGGTCTATCAGACGGCCGACCTGACAATCTGGTCGCGCGACGTGCCGCACGATCGCATCGTCGACGAATGTATCGATGCCTTGCGCGCCCGGCTGGGTGTCGGCTCTGCGGCGGTCCAACCAACACCGGATGGGATCAGCGCCACGCCATGACTTTGGGACCAAAATGACTGCGCCACTGAAACATTCCGCCGATATCACCGTCGACGTCGCCCTCGGCGACCGCGCCTATGACATCGTCATCGGCCGTGACGTGCTGCCATCGCTGGGCGCACGCGTCGCCGCGTTGCGGCCCGGCGTGCGGACCGCTATCGTCACCGATCGTACCGTCGCCAAGCACTGGCTGGAGCCAACCGAAAGCTCGCTGGCCGCTGCCGGCATCCCGACCTCGCGCGTCATCGTCGAGGAAGGCGAAGGGTCGAAAAGCTATTCGGGTCTGGAAAAGGTCAGCGAGGCGCTGATCGCGGCGAAGATCGAGCGCAACGATCTCGTCGTCGCACTCGGCGGCGGCGTGGTCGGCGATCTCGCCGGCTTCGCGGCGGCGATCCTGCGCCGCGGCGTCGATTTCGTGCAGGTGCCGACCTCGTTATTGGCGCAGGTGGATTCCTCCGTCGGCGGCAAGACCGGCATCAATTCGCCGCAGGGCAAGAACCTGCTCGGCGCGTTTCACCAGCCGGTGCTGGTCATCGCCGACACGTCCGTGCTCGACACGCTGTCGCCGCGCCAGTTCCGCGCCGGCTATGCCGAAGTCGCCAAGTATGGCGCGCTCGGCGACGAGGCGTTCTTCGCCTGGCTCGAGGCCAACCATGCCGATATCTTTTCGGGCGGTGCGGCGCGCGAGCACGCGATCGCGACGTCGTGCCGGGCCAAGGCGGCGATCGTGTCGCGCGACGAGCGTGAAACCGGCGAGCGCGCGCTGCTCAATCTCGGCCACACCTTCGGCCATGCGCTGGAAGCGGCAACCGGCTTCTCCGATCGCCTGTTCCATGGCGAAGGCGTTGCCGTCGGCATGGTGCTGGCGGCGGAATTTTCCGCCAAACTCGGCATGATTGCCGAACAGGATGTGGTCCGCATCGAACGCCACCTTGCTGCGGTCGGTCTGCCGACCCATTTGCAGGATATCGCAGGCTTCGCCCAGGAAGGGCTGGCAGATGCGGATGCGCTGATGGCGCTGATGGCGCAGGACAAGAAGGTCAAGCGCGGCAAGCTGACCTTCATCCTGCTCGAGGCGGTCGGCCGCGCCGTGATCGCCAACGACGTCGAGCCCGCACTGGTTCGCGATTTTCTGCAGGCCAAACTGGCCAAAGCGTGAGTGCTGTCGCTTAACTCTGTCCGGATGAAATAAATTGGACTGGTTTACCTTCTCCATCGTCATCGGTTGTCTGCTGGTCTCCGCCTTTTTCTCGGCGAGCGAGACCGCGCTGACCGGCGCCTCGCGCGCCAGCATGCTGCGGCTCACCAAGCAGGGCAACCGCGAGGCCGGCGTGGTGTCCAGCCTGTTTGCGATGCGCGAGCGCATGATCGGCGCGCTGCTGCTCGGCAACAACATCGCCAATATCGGCGCCTCAGCGCTGGCCACCGGCATCTTTACCGCGTGGTTTGGTGAGGTCGGCGTGCTCTATGCGACCGGTGTCATGACGGTGCTGGTCGTGATCTTCGCGGAAGTGCTGCCGAAGACCATCGCGATCAACGCGCCCGACCGGGTTTCGCTGTTGGTCGCCCGCCCGATGAAGCTCGTGGTCTATCTGCTCGGCCCGCTGCTGACGGTGATCGAGGCGATCGTCGTTGTGCTGATGAAAATGCTGGGCATCAAGATCGGCGCCAACCAGCCCATCCTGTCGCCGACCGAACGCCTGCGCGGCGCGGTCGACCTGCTGCACCATGAGGGCAAGGTCGAAAAGCAGGACCGCGACATGTTCGGCGGCTTGCTGGACCTGCGCGAATTGCAGGTCTCCGACGTCATGGTCCACCGCACCGAGATGGTGATGATCAACGCCGATCTGCCGGCTGAAGAGCTGGTGCGCGAAGTGCTGGCGACCGAATACACGCGCATTCCGCTGTGGCGGGAAAAGCCGGAAAACATCATCGGCGTGCTGCACGCCAAGGATCTGTTGCGCGCGATCCGCGCCGCCGAGGGCGATACCGCCAGCATCGACGTCTCGACCATTGCGCTGCCGCCATGGTTCGTGCCGGAAATGCGTTCGGTGGCAGAGCAGCTCAAGGCGTTTCGCCGCCGCAAGACCCACTTCGCACTGGTCGTCGACGAATATGGCGAAGTCGAAGGCATGGTGACGCTCGAAGACATTCTGGAAGAGATCGTCGGTGACATCTCCGACGAGCACGACGTGGTGGTGGCCGGCGTCCGCGTCCAGCCCGACGGCTCTGTCGTGGTCGACGGCTCGGTGCCGATCCGCGACCTCAACCGCGCCATGGACTGGCATCTGCCTGACGAGGAGGCAACGACGGTTGCAGGCCTCGTGATCCATGAGGCGCGTTCGATCCCCGACCGCGGCCAGAGTTTTACCTTCCACGGTTTCCGCTTCCGCGTGCTGCGCCGCGAGCGCAACCGCATCACCGCGCTGCGCATCGTTCAAGTGCCGCGCGATGCGGCGGCGCAAGAGAGGAAGCCGAGGGCCGGGACGGCGTTCTAGCGCGCTATCGGTTCTTTTGTTCGGACGCGTTTTCTTCACGCGAACCGGCGTCCACCCCAGATCAAGTCCGGGGCAGGCGTTCGCTCGAAAACGCTATGGCTATTCAATATCGATGGTAACGCCGCTGAGCCTCCACTGGCCGTCGGAAGGAATGAAGCCGAGCTGGTATTTCACCTTCTTTGGGGCGGTGTCGAAATGGCCCTTCAGGCGCAGGACGCCCTGCTCGTCGATCTTCGCATCCTCGTCGGACACGATCGGGCTCGCCACGACCGCATCGAACACGGCGTGCTTCTCGATCAGGTCCTTGAAGATGGCCCGTAGTTTTTCGGGCGGGAACTGCTCGCGGAACGGCTTTGATATCCTGGCGTGGAACACCGTGAAGTTGTCGGCGGCGACGGCGTCGTTGAGCGTAACGAGAATGCTCTTGACCAGCACTTCCTGCACAAAGGGGCTCGGCATATCCAGCGCCCGAGCCCTGGTCGAGGCCAGCGCAGCCAGCACCGTCACGGCTGCGACCCAACTGAAGCGTGCCCAATACGGCATCGGACGACCCCACGGACCAGCGATGGCCTTAAGGGGGCAGCCCGACCCCGCTAAACCCTGGGAATTGCGTCCATCGACCGGTTGGTCGCCAATCATAAATGAAAACGGCGCAGGCGTCTGCGCGATCTTGCGCGAAAACCACAGCCGCCGCCCGACGGCCGCGGCGGCGCTGCGGCGTTCAGCCCTGCTTTTCGCCTGGCGCCTGCGCTCTTAGCGCCAGCGCGTGGACGGAGCCCTTGAGTTCCGCTTCCAGCGTCGTATTCACCATGCGGTGACGTTCGATCCGGCTCTTCCCTTCGAAGGCCGGAGACACGATATAGACCCTGAAATGCGTCTCGCCGCCTGGCCTGTGACCGGCATGGCCCTCGTGCAGATGTGATTCGTCCGCAACGTCGAGGCTTTCCGGCACGAAAGCTTCACGCAACTTGTTTATGATAGCGTCCCTGGTGCTCATGATTGCGGCAGATACGTCTGCTTCCGTCTTCCGTCAATGGGTGTATCGAGAGAGAGGTATTCGCAATGTCAAGACTTGAAGCCTTGGGCATTGCGTAGTCAAAGTCAGCCATGCCGATTGATTCATCCAAATTCTTCGATTCCATTCGCATCAAGCCCAACAAGGTAAGTGCGAAGCAGCAGGCGCAGGCGCGCGAGGAAGCCGCCATGTGCGAGTGGGCGGGCTGCCCGAACAAGGGCCCGCACCGCGCGCCGAAGGGCCGCGAGAACTCGCGCGAGTACTTCCACTTCTGTCTCAATCACGTCCGCGAATACAATCAGAACTACAATTTCTTCCAGGGCATGAATGCCGACGCCGTCGCGCGCTACCAGAAGGATGCGCTGACCGGCCATCGTCCGACCTGGAAGATGGGCGCCAACACCGCCGGCAAGAAGGGCAAGCTTGCCGCCGAGGAAATGGACGGCGCGGCCGATCCGTTCAGCATGTTCTCCGAGCTGAACGGCCGTGGCCGCTGGCGGCCGGGTCCGGGCGGCGAGGCCAAGGCCGAAACCCGCAAGATCATGAATGCCGAGCGCAAGGCGCTGCAGGTGATGGGGCTCTCCACGGAAGCGACGCTCGAAGACGTCAAGGCGAAGTACAAGGCGCTGGTGAAACAGCACCATCCCGACGCCAATGGCGGCGACCGTTCCACCGAGGATCGCCTGATCGAGATCATCAAGGCGTATAATTATCTCAAGACCGTGGTGCGCGGCGCTTAGTCTTGTCGTCCCTGCGAACGCAGGGACCCATACGCCGCGGCTTCTCGATCCTAGACAGCCGGTCGCCGACTTTCATTCAACAACATCAGCCCGTGGTTATGGGTCCCTGCGTTCGCGGGGACGACAGCGGAGATTGTGGCTCCGCCGTCGCATTATCTCACTCATCTCACGCCGGCATCGGCCCGATATAGGCCGAGCTCGGCCGGATCAGGCGGCCGCCGCGCTGCTGTTCGCGGGCATGCGCGGTCCAGCCGGCAGCGCGCGCCACCGCAAAGATCGGGGTAAACGCCTGCCGCGGGATTTTCAGCGCGTCGAGCAGGATCGCGGTGAAGAACTCCACATTGGTGTCGAGCGGGCGTTCCGGATTTTTCCGCCGCAGCGCGCCGCGGATATAGGCCTCGACCTCGCCTGCAAACGGGAGATCGGTGCCGCCGCCGGCGAGCCGTTCGATCGCGTGCTTCAGCACATCGGCGCGCGGATCGCGGACGCGATAGACGCGGTGGCCGAATCCCATCAGCCGCTCGCCGCGCGCCAGTGCACTGTCGACCCAGGGCTGGATCCGCTCACTTGAGCCGATCGCATCGAGCATTTCCAGCACCGGTTCCGGGGCGCCGCCATGCAGCGGCCCGGTTAGCGCGCAATAGCCGGCGGTGACGGCCGCGAACAGATCGGCATGTGTCGAGGCCACGACGCGGGTCGTGAAGGTCGATGCGTTCATGCCGTGGTCGCACACCGTGACGAAGTAGGCGTCGAGGGCCGCGACCGCGCGCGCGTCGGGCTTGCGGCCCAGCATCATCGACAGCGTATCGGCGGCATGGCTGGCATTGGGATCGGGCGCGACCGGATCGTTGCCTGTTGAGCGCTGTACCAGCGCCCCCGCAATCACCGGAAACGCGCCGACGATGGTGGCCTCGTGCGCCAGCCCGGCCTCCGCGCGCAGGCCGGCGATCGCCGCCCGGAAGCCATCGACCACCGACAGCCCGCGCGTAATGCCGAGCAGATCCGGCAGCCGCGCAAAGGCGCGCTCCCGCCCCGCGCCCAGCGCCGCGCGCACCGCGGCCTCGCCGATCGGCTGGCCGGTGCCGCCGCTCCATAGCCTCGAGGTGACGCCCTCGAAACCAGTGTTGCGGGCGAGGTCGCCGACGCGCTCGCCGGCAATGATCAGTTCGCCGCGCTCGCCGTCGACATGGCTGAGCACGGTTTCGGCGGCGGGAACGCCGTCGAGGCCGATCGGGGTTTTTGACAGCTGAATGTTCATGGCAGGTCTCCTTTTGCGGTTCCAAAAGTCGGCCTACTCGACAGATTGATCAATCTTGATTATGTAAATCAATATGAAAAAATCAGCCGGCCTTTACCTGTCGGCCCGCGAGGCCTCCGCCGAGCTCGCGATCTCGCAGGCGACGCTCTACGCCTATGTCAGTCGCGGGCTGATCCGCTCCGAGCCGTCGCAGGATTCGCGCAGCCACCGCTACCGCGCCGAGGATGTCCGTACCCTGAAGGAGCGGCGCACGCCGTCGCCGGAGCCGCGCGGTTTGCGAAGCTTCGATGCCGATCTGCCGGTGCTGGATTCGGCGGTGGCGACCATCACCCAGGACGGCCCGATCTATCGCGGCGTCAATTGCGTCGACCTCGCCGAGCGCGACACGCTGGAACATGCCGCGACGCTGTTGTGGGACGTGACCGGCGCCGATCCGTTCGAGCAGGACAACTGCCCTGTGGTGTCGGACGCGATGCGCGCGGTCGCGGAAGCCACGCGCGCGGCCAATGCGATCGATCGGGCCATTGCGGTACTGGCGCTGGCGGCCGCTGCCGATCCGCGGGCCTTTACCCGCGCACCCGAGGGCCGCGCGATGGTCGGCGGCCGCATCATGCGGCTTGTGGTCGCCACCATGCTGAACGCGAAATCATCGCCGAAACCGCTTCATATCCAGATCGCGCGCGTCTGGGCGCCGGACCACAAGCACGCCGCCGATTTGATCCGCCGCGCGCTGGTGCTGCTGGCCGATCACGAACTCAATGCCTCGACCTTCACGGTACGCTGCGCGGCTTCGACCGGCTTGAACCTCTATGATTCCGTCATTGCCGGCCTCGTCGCGCTGAAGGGCCCGAAACATGGCGGCGCCGGCGTGCTGGCGGCGCAGCTCCTGAAGACGCTGGCGGGGGGCGAGGTCGCGCCCATGATCCGTGAGCGGGTCGCGCTCGGCGAGCGTTTCGCCGGCTTCGGCCACGGCGTCTACAAGCTCGGCGATCCCCGCGCGCATGCGCTGCTGGAAGCGTTGGCGCGCGCCGGCGCGGATCGCAAATTCACCCACGAAATTCCGGAACGGATCGCGGAGGCGACCGGCGAATTTGTCAATATCGACTATGCGCTCGCGGTGCTGATCCATACGCTCGGCCTGCCGCCCGGCCATGAACTGGTGCTGTTTTCGATGGCGCGCACGGTCGGCTGGATTGCGCATGCCTGCGAGCAATTGCAGCACGGCAAGCTGATCCGGCCCCGCGCCCGCTATATCGGTCCGGCGCCGGGACGGGGCGCGGCCTGATTATTTTTTGCCAGACTATCTCTTCGCCGGTTCGATGATGCCGCCGCCGTGGCGGCGCCGGATGGTCCAGACGCCGAAGGCAACGACTAACGCGCCGCCGAGCACGGCCAGCATCCAGAGATGCTTGCCGACATGCTCGTGATGCGGCAGGCCGGCATATTCGTGTAGTGCCGTGATCGCCAGCACGCCCGGCAGCACGTGGGCCAGTGCCCAGACCAGGATCGCGGGAATGTTGACGCTATAGAATTTCATCGGCGGCATCCCGAGCGCGCCCGCCGTGATCGGGACGAAGGCGCGGATCGGCGGCACGAAACGGGCAAAGAACACCGCCAGCGCGCCCCAGCGATTGAAAAAGGTCTCGCTCTGCGCCACTACGCCCGGATAATTCGTCAGCGGCCAGACGTTGAGGATCTCGCGTTGCGAGCGGTGGCCGGCCATGTAGGCCGCGCCGTCGCCGAGCAGGGCGCCGGCAATCGCCGACGCCAGCACGCCCCAGAGGTTCAGTTCTCCGCCCGGCACCAGCGCGCTCAGGGCCAGGATGATGGTCGAGCCCGGCACCAGTGCGCCGACCACCGGCACCGCCTCCAGCAGGGCAGCCAGAAATAGCGTGAGATAGGCCAGCCAAGCATGCGCCGAAACGAACGCGATCAGGGGATCAAGGAATGAGGTCACAAAGTTCCTGTTTCGGTGGGGCTAGAGCCGTTTCCGTTCCGATGGGATCGGAACGGGGCTCTAGATTTTCGCCGGAAAACGCTCTGACCGGCATCCAGACCTAACAACTCCGGACCGGGGTTGAAAGTGCCCTTGGCGCCCAAGATCGGGCCGGCCGGCGGTCGGGTGGCGAAAGTGCGGCGTGATTCGCAGGGCAGCCCTCCAAAAACCTTAGACATCACCTATCTCAATGATAAGGCAACGGAACTTTGATTGCGCCGCGGGCTTCTGCCGGCCGTTGCTCTCTGCTAGGTTTGTGGCAGACCCCATCCGCAGCCATTCAGCAAATCTGGTTTCGGGAAAAAGCCCGGGACCTCGGAGGATTGATGACGACCGCCGCTATGACCAAAGTTACGCAGCCCGTCGGATTGCCCGATATGAAGGTGTCGGTTAGGCAGGTCTTCGGTATCGACACCGATCTCGAAGTGCCGGCCTATTCCGAAGTCGACCCGCATGTGCCGGATGTCGATTCGGACTATCGCTTCGACCGCGCCACCACGCTCGCGATCCTCGCCGGCTTCGCCCACAATCGCCGCGTCATGGTCACCGGCTATCACGGCACCGGCAAGTCAACCCATATCGAGCAGGTTGCAGCAAGGCTGAACTGGCCCTGCGTGCGCGTCAACCTCGACAGCCACATCAGCCGTATCGATCTGGTCGGCAAGGATTCTATCGTCGTGCGCGACGGCAAGCAGGTCACCGAATTCCGTGACGGCATCCTGCCCTGGGCGCTGCAGCACAACATCGCGCTGGTGTTCGACGAATACGACGCCGGCCGTCCCGACGTCATGTTCGTGATCCAGCGCGTGCTGGAAGTCTCCGGCCGCCTGACGCTGCTCGACCAGAACAAGGTGATCAAGCCGCATCCGTCGTTCCGCCTGTTCTCGACCGCCAACACGGTCGGCCTCGGCGATACCTCGGGCCTCTATCACGGCACCCAGCAGATCAACCAGGGCCAGATGGACCGCTGGTCGATCGTCACCACGCTGAACTACCTGGCGCATGACGAGGAAGTCGAAATCGTGCTGGCGAAGGCCAAGCACTACCGCAACACCGAAGGCCGTGACATCGTCAACAAGATGGTGCGGCTCGCGGATCTGACCCGCAACGCGTTCGCCAATGGCGACCTGTCGACGGTGATGAGCCCGCGCACCGTGATCACCTGGGCCGAAAACGCCGATATCTTCTCCGACATCGGCTTTGCGTTCCGTGTCACCTTCCTCAACAAGTGCGACGAACTGGAGCGGCCGCTGGTGGCTGAATTCTATCAGCGCTGCTTCAACCAGGAACTGGCCGAGAGTTCGGTCAATGTGGCGCTGAGCTAGAACATGCCGTCGATTTCCGTCGAGCGCACCATTGGGAAGACCAAGAAGGCGGTGCTCGACGGATTGATTGCCTACAACGCCGAAAAGATGGGGAAGCAGAAATACAAGCGCCTCGCCATCTCGCTGCGTGAAGGCGACAAGATCGTCGGCGGGATTGTCGGCGAAGTCTGGAGCGCGGTGCTGTTCATACAGCTGTTCTGGATGGAGCAGAGGCTTCGCGGCAAGGACTATGGAACGCGGCTGATCAAGGCGATCGAGGACGAGGCGAGAAAGCTGGGGGCAAAACGTTCCTATCTCGACACGATGAGTTTTCAGGCGCCGGGTTTCTATCGCGCCTGCGGTTATGAGGAATTCGGCTCGATCGACGGCTATCCGGGCGACGTCACACGTCATTGGTTTACGAAAGCGCTATGAGCACATCCAACTCCAAATTCCGCACTGGATCGAAGGAAGCGCCGACCGAGCCGTTCAAGCGCGCGGTGACGTCGTGCCTGCGCGCGATTGCGAAGGCGCCGGAGCTGGAAGTGTCGTTCGCCGCCGAACGCCCCGGCCTCGCGCCCGGCAAGGCGCGGCTGCCGGAGCCGGCCCGCAAGATGACCAGGCGGGACGCCGCGATCGTGCGCGGCCATGCCGACTCCATCGCGCTGAAACTCGCCTGTCACGATCCCAAGGTGCATCGCAAGCTGATGCCGGGAAATCCGCAGGCGCGCGGCGTGTTCGAGGCGGTCGAGCAGGCCCGTGTCGAGGCGATCGGCTCGCGGCGGATGGCCGGGGTTGCGAAGAATCTCACCGCGATGCTCGACGATCATTTTCATCGCGGCAAATATGACGAGATCACCGATCGCGCCGACGCGCCGCTGTCGGATGCGCTGGCGATGCTGGTGCGCGAGCGCCTGACCGGTCTGGCGCCGCCCGCGGCCGCCAAGAAGATGGTCGATCTCTGGCGGCCCGCGCTGGAAGACAAGATCGGCACGCGGCTCGACCAGTTGAGCCGCGTCACCGAGGACCAGGCCAAGTTCGGCGATCTCGTGCACGATCTGTTGTCGGCGCTCGATCTCGGCGACGACCGCAATGCCGACGTCGATGACGACGAGAACCAGGACGACAATCAGGACGGCGAGAACGATCAGTCCGGCGCCGAAGGTTCGCCTGACTCTGACGCTGCGCAGGAAATGAGCGCCGACCAGGCACAGGCCTCCACCGACGAAATGTCGGAGAGCGCGATGGAAAGCGCGCAGGCCTCCACCAGCGATACCTTCGACGACGGCGAACTCGGCGACGACGAGACGCCGGGCGAGGCGACGCGGCCGAATTCGCGCAGCGCCAATGAACCGCGCGGACCGGAATATCACGCCTTCGCGCCAAAATTCGATGAGGTGATCGCCGCCGAAGATCTCTGCGACCATGACGAGTTAGAACGGCTGCGCAGCTATCTCGACAAGCAGCTTGCACATCTGCAAGGCATCGTGGCGCGGTTGGCCAACCGGCTGCAGCGCCGGCTGATGGCGCAGCAGAACCGCGCCTGGGAGTTCGACCTCGAGGAGGGCATCCTCGATCCCGCGCGGCTGTCGCGCGTGGTGACCGATCCCTATCACCCGCTGTCATTCATGCACGAGAAGGAAGCGACCTTCCGCGACACCGTGGTGACGTTGCTGTTGGACAATTCGGGTTCGATGCGCGGCCGTCCGATCACGGTGGCAGCGACCTGTGCCGACATCCTGGCGCGCACGCTGGAGCGTTGCGGCGTCAAGGTCGAGATTCTGGGCTTTACCACGCGCGCTTGGAAGGGCGGGCAGTCGCGCGAGGCGTGGCTGGCCGCCGGCAAGCCGGCCAATCCCGGCCGGCTGAACGATTTGCGCCACATCATCTACAAGTCCGCCGATGCGCCGTGGCGTCGCGCGCGGAAGAACCTCGGGCTGATGATGCGCGAGGGGCTGCTGAAGGAAAATATCGACGGCGAGGCGCTCGACTGGGCCCACAAGCGCCTGCTCGGCCGCGCCGAACAGCGCAAGATCCTGATGATGATTTCGGACGGCGCGCCGGTCGACGACTCCACATTGTCGGTCAACCCCGGCAATTATCTCGAGCGCCATCTGCGCCATATCATCGAGGAGATCGAGACCCGTTCGCCGGTCGAGCTTATCGCGATCGGCATCGGTCACGACGTCACGCGCTATTATCGCCGCGCCGTCACCATCGTCGATGCCGAGGAACTCGGCGGCGCGATCACCGAAAAGCTCGCCGAATTGTTCAGCGAGACTTCGGGTGCCGCGCCCACCACCACCAGCCGCCGGCCGCGCAGACTCCATTCGTGAGATGCGCGACCTCGTCAGCCGCCGCCGCTTCCTGAAATACTCGGCGGCGGGGCTTTCGGTGAGCGCCGTGCCCGGCCTCGCGCGGGCGCAGACCGCCGTTCAAGCACCGCCGAAGCAGGCAACCCCGGACGAATTCTCGGTCACGGCGCCGGTCTCGATCGAGGTCAATGCGCGGCCGCTGCCGTCGTTCGACACCCGCGACCGCTCGCATGTCCGGTTCGGTTCGCTGGAATATCGCAGCGGGCTCATTCTGACGTCGCGGTTTCGCGGCTTCGGCGGATTGTCCGGCCTGCGGCTGGATGCCAAGGGCGAACGCTTCATCGCCATCAGCGACAAGGGAACCTGGTTTACCGGCCGCATCGTCTATAACGGCCGTGTGATGACCGGGCTCGACGATGTCGAGGCTTCGCCGATGCTCGGCCCCGACGGTAAGCCGATTACCTCGCGCGGCTGGTTTGACAGCGAGTCGATCGCGCTCGACGGATCGATGGTCTATGTCGGGCTGGAGCGCGTCAATCAGGTGCTCCGGTTCGATTTTGCCAAGGGGTTCACCCGTGCGGCGGGCGAGGTGGTGCCGTTGCCGCCGGCGGCGCGCAAGCTGCCCTTCAACAAGGGGCTCGAGGCGCTGGTGATGGTGCCGAAGGGATTTGCGCTGGCGGGAACGCTGCTTGCGATCTCCGAACGCGGCCTCGATGCGCAGGGCAACATCCTCGCCTTCCTGGTCGCCGGCAAGTCACAAGGCCAGTTCACCGTCCGCCGCACCGATAATTTCGACGTCAGCGACGCGGTGCTGCTGCCGTCGGGCGACTTGCTGCTGCTGGAACGAAAATTCTCGCTGCTCGGCGGCATCGGCATCCGGATCCGGCGCATTCCGCTGGCTTCCGTCGCCCCCGGCGCCGTGATCGATGGCCCCTCGATCTTCAATGCCGACCTCGGCAACGAGATCGACAATATGGAAGGCATCGACGCCCACGTCACGCCGGACGGCGAAACGGTCCTGACCTTGGTCTCCGACGACAACTTTTGGATGATCCAGCGCAATCTGCTGCTGCAGTTCACGCTGGTGGAGTGAGCTTCCTGCTTTGTGGGAGAGGGGAAGGGGAAAGCGTCGAACCCTAATTCCCTTAAGGCCGACATATCAGGATGAAGTCCCGCATCATCCTCACCGTCCTTGCCGCATTGCTCGCGCTCGCCGTCGTGCCGGCCCACGCCACCGACGAACATACCTACGGCAAGGATGAATACGCCATCATCCGCGATGGGCTTTCACCCAACGAGAAGTTGTCGCTGGCCTCCCACGGCGACGGCGAAGGCGGCAATGAGAATTTCCATGTCTGGCTGATGTCGGAGCCGGCCCATCGCCGCATCGCGCGGCTCGAGGACATCGGGTCTCGCGGCATTCTCGATACCGGGCCCAAGGCCTATTATGCGTTCTGGTCGGCGAACTCGCGCTATGTCGCGCTCACCTACCGCAGCGAACGGCATGTGGTGGAATTCGAGCTGTAAGCGATCGAGGGCCACCGCGTCCGTCGCGTTCTGGGTCCGGGCCTGTTTAAGGACGCCACCAGCCGCGACGTCGGGCGGGAAGAGGATCAGCGCCGCGGCGTGCCCGAAGTCGAATGGAAGGGAAACGGCCGCTTCCTGCTCAAGGAGAACCGTCTGTTCCTGACCCGTGAATCGGGCTTTGCAAAAATGCTCGGCGCCTATGGGCGGATCAGGGACAAGCGCGACGACGGCAGCTTCTTCGTCGAGTTTTCCGCGGAAGCCGACTGCGTCGTGTTGCGGGGAGGCCGCTACCGGATCGTCGATCTCAGGGTCGGCAAATTCGGGGACGGCGATAACTGGTAGACGGAGGAGGGTTGCAGGGCTGGCGGTTGAGGAGGGCGGAACGTCTCGCTACACAGGAGGCGACCATTTTCCTCCCGTCCGGATATCCCCCAATGAGCGCCCTGTTTTCCCCGATCAAGCTGCGCGGCCTGACCCTTTCCAACCGCATCGTGGTATCGCCGATGTGCCAGTACTCGGCCGTCGACGGCGAAGCCAATGACTGGCACTTCACGCATATCAATTCACTGGCGCTGTCAGGTGCCGCGATGTTCTGCATCGAGGCCACTCACGTCGAAGCGATCGGGCGGATCACGCCGGGTTGCCTTGGGCTATGGAACGATGCCACCGAAGCCGCACTGAAGCCGATCCTGGCCTCGGTACGCAAACGGTCCAAGGCGGCGGTCGCGATGCAACTCGCCCATGCCGGCCGCAAGGGCTCAAGCCACACCCCCTGGGATGGCGGACAATTGATACCGCCCGCCGAAGGCGGCTGGCAGCCGGTCGGCCCCTCCGCCATTCCGCACAAGCAGGGGGAGGCGCCACCGCTGGCGCTCGATACGGCAGGGCTCGCGCGCATCCGCGATGCATTCGTGTCGGCCACGAAACGCGCCGAACGGCTCGGCATCGACGCCATCGAAATTCATGGCGCGCACGGTTACCTGCTGCATCAATTCCTGTCGCCGATCGCCAACCAGCGAACGGATCAATATGGCGGGTCGCTCGAAAATCGCATGCGCTATCCGCTGGAAGTGTTCGATGCGGTGCGCGCGGCGTTTCCCGCCGACAAGCCGGTGGGCATGCGGGTTTCCTCGACCGACTGGGTCGACGGCGGCTGGGACCTGACCCAGACCATCGCGTTCGCGAATGAACTGAAAAAGCGCGGCGTCGACTGGATCGATGCGTCCTCCGGAGGTGTTTCGCCGTTGCAGAAAATCCCGCTTGGTCCCGGCTATCAGGTGCCGTTCGCGCAGGCGATCAGGGAAGCCACCGGGCTCACCACCATGGCGGTCGGGTTGATCACGGATCCCAAGCAGGCCGAAGAGATCGTGGCATCAGGCAAGGCCGACATGGTCGCGCTGGCGCGTGGCCTGCTTTACGATCCGCGCTGGGGCTGGCACGCCGCCGCCGAACTCGGCGGTACCGTTGATGCGCCGCCGCAATATTGGCGCTCGCAACCCTCGACGCAAAAGGCGCTGTTCGGCGCAACGACGTTCGGGACGCGGTAGTTAGTCACCGCTCTTCTTCCCTTCTCTCATCGAAGTCGGATCTATCCGACTTCGACATACCGAGACGCCCAACTCGGGTAAACCCGAGTTGGGGTGGGAGAAGGGGAGTACGCACCGCTCCGCTGCACGAACTTCTGCCCGGCGGTTTTGTCATATCTCGGCCACACGCCAGGGATGCTATGCTCTCGCTTGCGCGCATCAGACGCGAATAACAAACAGCGAGAGGAAGCCCCATGGAGATCGGATATTTCACGATGCCGTCCCATCCGCCGGAATGCGGATTGAAAGAGGGTCACGACTGGGACCTGCAGACGCTGCGATGGCTGGATGAACTCGGCTATCAGGAAGCCTGGATCGGCGAGCACCACACGGCACCCTGGGAACCGCATCCGTCGCCCGATCTGCTGCTCGCGCAGGCGTTCTTGCAGACCAAGAATATCCGTCTCGGCCCCGGCGGCTTCCTGCTGCCCTATCATCACCCGGCGGAACTCGCCAACCGCGTGGCGATGCTCGATCATCTCTCCGGCGGTCGGCTGAATTTCGGCGTTGCCGCATCGGGTCTGCCAAGCGACTGGGCGATGTTCAACGTCGACGGCATGTCCGGCCAGAACCGCGACATGACCCGCGAGGCGCTGGAGATCATCCTGAAGATGTGGACCGAGGATGGCCCGTGGAATTATACCGGGAAGTTCTGGACGGTGAACAAGCCGGACACGATGTTCGATTTCCTGAAGCCGCACATCAAGCCGCTGCAACCGCCGCATCCGCCGATCGGCGTCGCCGGTCTCTCCAAGGGGTCGGACACGCTGAAGCTCGCGGGCGAGCGCGGCTACATCCCGATGAGCCTCAACCTCAACCCGGCCTATGTCGGCAGCCACTGGGAATCTGTCGAACTGGGCGCCGCCAGGACCGGACGCAAGCCGAACCGGCAGGACTGGCGGCTGGTGCGCGAGGTGTTCGTCGCCGATACCGACGAGGAGGCGTGGAAGCTCTCGACAGGTGACATGATGGGCCGGATGATGGGCGAGTATTTCCTGCCGCTGCTGGGTCATTTCGGCTTCAAGGACTATCTCAAGCACGCACCCGACGTGCCGGACTCTGACGTCACCGTCGAATATTGCGCGCGCCGCAACTGGATCGTCGGTTCGCCCGCGACCGTGACCGAGAAGATCGAGAAGATCTATCACGAGGTCGGCGGCTTCGGTACGCTGCTGGTGTTCGGTTTCGACTACAAGCACAAGCCGGAAGCCTGGCACAATTCGCTGCGGCTCTTGAAGCAGGAAGTGATGCCGCGGCTGAAGCACCTCAACGCCGACATGATCCGCGCGGCGTGACTTGATGGAGTCATTCCGGGGCGATGCGAAAGCATCGAACCCGGAATCTCGAGATTCCGGGTCTGGTCCTTCGGACCATCCCGGAATGACTCGGTTGGATCAGTTCACCTTCACCGGCGCGTCGGTCGCACGCACCTGCCAGAATCTCAGCATGCGCTGTGCGTTCTCCAGCGTCATTTTGGCATACGCGTCTTTGGCCTTGGCGAGTTCGTGCGGCCCCATCGAGCCGCAGGCGAAGCGGCTGTTGAGCACGGCCGCAACCGTGTCCCAGCCGAGCCCCGCGACCCGGCACGGAATCAGCACGCCGTCGTCGCGCAGGCTCTGCATCAAGGGACGAATGACCTCGAGGTCCGACCGCGACAGCAGCGCGAGCGCAGCTACGGTCTCCTCGTATTTTCGCTGCCTGGCAAAGCTCAACAGCGCGGACTCGTTGAGATGGCCGCTCTTGCCGAGCGACGCCACATAGTGCCGTGCGGCGTCGAAGTCGCGCGCCTTGGCCATTTCGCGGTTGGCGCCTTCGGAGGCGGCCGTGATCGCGCTGCGGATTTCCTCGAACAGATGCGGCGGCGCGCGCGACAATAGCCGCGACCGCACGGCTTCGGTGGCGTTGTGCAATAGTTTCTGCCGCAGTTCGGAAGGCAGGTCGATCCGGATGCCGGTCTGGACGGCGAGCTCGGGATCGGATTCGGCCTGCTGCAGCACGATGGCAAATCCTTCCGCCGAAACCCGCGCGCCGGGATTGTTGACGACGCGCCGGCTGACCGAGGGATAATGGCGGGCCAGCAGCGCATCGGTGACGACTTCCGTCAGCCACCAGCGGCCGGAGATCGCGAGCAGATGCTGCTCGCCCTTGGTCTGCGCCAGCTCGACCAGATCCTCCGGCGTCAACCGCGCGGATTCCGTCAGCACCGGGCCGGCGATGGTGATCTCCTCGTGCTGCGCCAGCCGGCGAACGGCAACCGGTGGGGCCTGCTTGACCGAGGCCAGTTGCGTGCTCAGCTCGGCCAATGCAATGCGGGCGCTGACATCGGCAAGCGCGCGAATTTCGATGGTCTTGATCAGGCGCTCGAGCACGTCGCCGAACAGTTCGATCTGTTCGCCGGAATAACCATCGGCGGACAGCAGAAACAGGTCCGTCACCCGCCTGATGGTCTCGAGATGTTTTTCCGCCGAGCCGGCCGCGATCGCGGCCTCGACTTCGTCGGCGATGGATCGTTCTAGCATCGCTCGTCCTGAGCGTTTCGGGAGCCAATTCTGGCTGACGGTCAAAGGTATGGGGAAAGGCTGAATGTTCGGTAAAATTCGCTCTTGTCCCCGCGCCCGGCGCATGCCGCCTTGCAGCGGCATCTGGGCGGTTGTGCCGCGGCGGATCCTGCGGTCTGATGGGGGATAACAACGAGAAATCAGCGAGATACCGCCATGCTGGACAGACCGGGGCCAAGGGGCGAGCAATCCGCCCGCGAAATTACCGAGCGCTGGACCGAGGCGCTGAACGCAGCACTTGCGGGCGGGCAGGCGGCCGCGCTGTCCGGACTTTTCGAAGCCGACAGCCACTGGCGCAACCTGTTCGGCATCTCCTGGTATTTCGCGACTTTTAGCGGCAACGCTGGGGTGGTCGAGCAACTGCTGGCCCGGGCGACCGAGGTTCACGCCAAGAATTTCCGGATCGACCCCGCCGCCCTTGCGCCGCGCCACGCCGTGGTCGCCGGCCGCGATGTGATCGAGGCGGTCTTCCGCTTCGAGACGGCCAACGGTCCCGGCTATGGCGCGGTCAGGCTCGTGCGGCAACCCGACGGCGGGGCCAAAGCCTGGACCTTCTCCACCTCGCTCGATTTCGACGCCATCTGCGCCGCCCGCGCGCGCGCGTCTACCCAATCCCACACCCGCGATTTCGCCGCGCCCGACTGGCTCGAGCAGCGCCAGGCCTCGGCGGCCTACGAGACCAGCGATCCCGACGTATTGATCGTCGGCGGCGGCCATGCCGGCATCTCGGTCGCGGTCGAACTCAATCGCATCGGCCTTTCCGCGCTGGTGATCGACCGCGAGCAACGCATCGGCGACAACTGGCGGCTGCGCTATCGCGGGCTGAAGCTGCACAACAAGACGCCGGTCAATCACTTGCGCTATCTGCCGTTCCCGTCGACGTTTCCGGACTACATCCCGAAGGACAAGGTCGCCAACTGGCTGGAAAGCTATGTCGACATTTTGGAGGTCGACTTCTGGACCCGCACCGCGTTCGACGGCGCCGATTACGACGAAGCCGCGCAGCGCTGGACCGCGCGGCTGACCCACGAGGGTGCTGCGCGCACCCTTCGCCCCAAGCATATCGTGCTCGCGACCAGCGTCAGCGGCACGCCGAATATTGCCACCATCGACGGCATCGAGAATTTCAAGGGTCCGGTGCTGCACTCCAGCCGCTTCGCCGCCGGCAAGCAGTGGTCCGGCCGCGCGGTCGCCGTGTTCGGCACCGGCACCAGCGCGCATGACATCTGCCAGGAACTGCAGGCCGCCGGCGCCGACGTCACCATGGTGCAGCGAAGCCCGACCATGGTGGTCAATGTCGAGCCGGCGCAGCTTTACGACAGGACCTATCTCGGCGACGGCCCGCCGATCGCTGTCCGTGACATCCTCAATTCCGGCGTGCCGCTGCCCGTCATGAAGGCCGCGCACAAGATCATCACCGACGAGGTGAAGAAGATCGACGCGCCGCTGCTCTCGCGGCTGGAGCGCGCCGGTTTTCGGCTCGAATTCGGCGAGGATGGCACCGGCTGGCCGCTGAAATTCCGCACCCGCGGCGGCGGCTATTATTTCAACGTCGGCGCCTCCGAGCTGATCGCCGACGGCAGGATCAGGCTGGTGCAGGCCGCCGACATCGCCGGCTATGAGCGCGATGCCATCGCCTTCAAGGACGGCACGCGCCTCACATGCGAACTCATTGTGCTCGCCACCGGCTACAAGGGCCCCGATCACCTGCTGCAGCAATTGTTCGGCGCGGATGTCGCCCAACGTGTCGGCCGGGTCTGGGGTTTTGACGAAGCCAGCCAGGAATTGCGCAACATGTGGACCCGCACACAGCAAGCGGGGCTGTGGTTTGTCGGCGGCGCGTTTTCGCAGGCCCGCATCTACAGCCGCTATATCGCGGCGCAGATAGCGGCGATCGAGGCCGGGCAGTTGTCCAGGGAATTGGCGGGCTAGTTGCGAACGCAAATGTGACAGCCATTGCCCAGGGAATGACCTTGGGGAATTGCCGGGACCGCCGTAATATTGCTGAAACCATGGCCCCGGGTGTGGGCTTGTGGCGGCTTGTGATGGCAACCGAAACGGGGCAGCATTCGTCCCGCGCCGGGTGCCGCGCGGCCGGCATTCGATTTTTCGCGATCGATCTTTGCCAACGAAGCCGGGTTTGCCTTGCCTGTTTCCGTCGACAACTTCGAATTCCAGCGCAGCGGATTCTGGCGCCGCGCCTTCGCGCTTATGATCGACGGCATCATCGTCACCCTGCTGGTGCAATGTCTGGCGATGGCGCTGTTCCCGCTCACCGGCGGGCGGGTGCAGTTCGCCAACGGCTTCAACCTGATGTACTGCGACAAGCTCGACGCGGTGCCGGCGGGCGTCAACGTTCCCGCCGATTTCGGCGCCACCGACATCACCGATTGCCGGCAGGGACCGGTGCCGGGACTGCCGTCGTCGCGGATGTTGCGGGTCAACCGGTTCACCCAGAACGGCGCGGTGACAACGACGGTCACGATCGGACGATTTCTCGACGCCGATGGCAGACTGATCGCGCCGCTGACGCTCGACAGCATGGTGCTGCCTTTGCTGTTGCTGCTGCGCTTCCTGTTCGACCGCGGCCGGGGCACGCCGGGCCGCCGGATCTGCCGCATCCGTCTCGGCGTCGCTGCCGATGGACAGATTCCGCCGCCGGCCGCGGTAGTGACCCGCCGCTACGCCGCGCTGGCCGCGACGCTGGCGCCGATCCTGCTCTGGGCGATGCTGTACGACTGGCTGATCGGCGCGAAGGCGACGGGTTCGGGCTGGCCGCTGCTGGTCACCATCGTGCTTGCCATTCCGGCGTTGATCACGCTGCTCGAGGCGCTGCATGCGGCGGCGTTCGGCAGCGATGCCTGGTACGATCGCCTGGCCGGCACGCGCATGCTGCGTGTCACGAAGAGCGGAGAGGCGATCGCCGTTCCCGTCCTGATCTCCGAGCCCGCCGCAGTCGTGGCCGCCGCGTCGTCTGAGCACGACACGCCGGCCGCGGCTGAACCGGACTGGTCGCAACCTCTCGTCCCCGAGCAGGCGGTGGCGGACGCGCTCGGCGTCGACCGCGCGCCGCTTGGCGTCGACCGCGCGCCGCTTGGCGTCGCGTACACGCCGCTGGCATTGCCGCCGCCTTTGCCGCCTCCCTCATCGAACAACTATTTCGCGCGGCACTGGCGCGGCGAGCTGTCGCTGCCAAAATCCTACTGGATCAACGGCATCGTGTTCGGCTTCATCGTCGGCATCGCGGTCGCGGCCCTCGGCTTTGCCGTCAACAGCCGCAGCGAAGCCCAGCCCGTGCTGTGGTTGGTCACGCTGATCGCAACCTGGGTGATCGTGGCCTTGTTCACGATGTGGCAAGCGGTCGGCGTCTGGCGTTCGGCGACCAACTACAAGGCTGGCGGCAAGCATTTCTGGGGCGGCCTCGCCAAGACCGTCACCGTGCTCGGCGTGCTCAACCTCGCCTATAACTGCCTGTTCGTCGGCACCGCACAGCTCGCGGATATTTATGAAATCATCGACGGTGACGCCCGCGTCGGCGCGCACCAGTTCAAGGTGCTGGCGAACGGCCAAGTGCTGGAATTTTCCGGCGGCATCACTTTTGGCGTCGCCAACGAACTCAACGGCTTCCTCGCCGCGATGGAGAACCTGCGCACCGTGCGGCTCAATTCGATGGGCGGCCGCATCCTCGAGGCGCAGCGGATGTCGGACCTGATCCGCGCCAAGGGGCTCGCGACCTCTGTCGCGCAGAATTGCATGTCGGCCTGCACCATCGTGTTCCTCGGCGGCAAGGAGCGCGTGGTGCTGCCGGCCGCGCGCATCGGTTTCCACCAGCCGGCGTTTCGCGGCATGACGGCGGCGTCGCGCCGCGCCGCGATTTCGACCGAAATCGGGCGGCTGCAGGGCTTCGGCCTCAGCCGGGATTTCGCCGAGCGCGCCAACACCGCAACCCCGAGCGGCATGTGGTTTCCCGACAAGGACGAACTGGTGCGCGAGAAGGTCGTCACCCGCGTGATGCAGCCACAGCCGGCGGCGGCGAAGCCGGCGCCGAATTCAACGCCGCCATCGCCGAGCGCGAACGCCGCATCGCCAGCGGCGGCTCCCGTGGCCGGCACACCGCAGGCGATGCCGGGCGTTGCAGCCCGCGCCGCCGCCGAAGAGGGCCGCGCCACGATTCCCGCCGACGTCATCAAGCGCCTGTCCGGCGAGATGTCGCGTTTGGGGATGAAGAAGGTGCAGCCTGTGGCGCCTGCGCCCGAGGCGGCGCCGGCGAATGCCGCGCCGGCCGACGCGGCGCCGGTGGCGGCGCAGAAGTAGCGCGCCGTCATACCCCGCGCATGCGGGGGATCCAGTACGCTGCGGCTTATCGGTTCAATCATCGGCGTCTCTGGAATACTGGGTCACCCGCCTACGCGGGTGATGACAACTGAATGTGGGTTCTCGATCTCGCGGCATGACCTGCCCGAAGTTTTGCTGGAAACCTTGCCCTCGAAATCAGAGGGCGCAGGGAAGACCGGATGCGCGCTGCACCCGCGGTCTCGCGTGCAATAGTTGCAACAAGAACACGCACACGAGCATACAGGTTCAGCGGAGAGCCTCCGGCCTTCCCTGCGCAATCGCTTTACGGCTTATACGAGTTCGTCCTGGTGACCGGCTCTCTTGCCACCATCGTCAGCTGGGCTTTCGCTTCCGCCAACTTGACGCCAGCACCGGGGCGTCGGACCCAAACGATTTCGCCGTACGCTACAGCTCGTTCGTCTCGCGTGCTGCCGCGTCCACCGCTCCCTGCCCCTCGTTTGCGACGATGGCCAACGCCCCTTGTGTCGGCAAAAACTGGCAGAATGTGCGAACGGGCGGTTGAAGCAGAACCGCCCGTTGCTGGAACTGAGCCCGTAACGCCCCAAAGCGGCAGAGCCTGTATGAGAGCGAGGGACAGCTCCGGTGTCTTCCTCAACCCGAACAGTTGCAAGGGCCGTTGAGCCCGTACCGAGCAAGGAAGGGAGTGGATGATGGCACAAAATGGTCTCGTTGTCGTCGGCATCGATGTAGCAAAGGACAAGGTCGATGCGTGCATTCGCGAGTTGGCGCTGCGGCAGACGTATCCGAGCACTGCCCAGGGTCATCGCAAGCTGGTTGCCTGGCTTCGCAAGCACAAGGTGAACAGGGCGGTGATGGAGGCCAGCGGCGGCTATGAGCGCGATTGGGGGAAGGTGCTCCGTCTGGCCGGCATCGCCGTACGGATCGTCGACCCCAAGCGAGTCCGCAGCTTTGCGCAGTCGGCCGGACGCCTGGCCAAGAACGATACGATTGATGCAGAGATGATCGCTTGGTTCGCAGAGACGTTCAGCGAGGCGCCGGGCCAAGTGCACGATGCCGCGCGCGAAGAGCTGCAGGCGCTGGTGAAAGCTCGTCTCAATCTGGTCGATCTCAAGATACGACTGGAAGCTCAAAACGAGCATGCTGCACCAGGACAGGCTCGGAAAGCGCGGACCCGTATCTTGAAGAGCTTGCTCGAGGAAATTGCCAAGCTCGAAGTCGCGATCTCGGCCCAGGTCAGGGCCACACCTCATCTTGCCGAACGCGCCGAGATCGTCGAGAGCGTGCCAGGCTTTGCCGAAACGAGCTCAGCGAACCTCATTGCTGGAATGCCGGAGCTTGGCCAAGTGAGCGACGAGATCGCCGCGGCGTTGTTAGGCGTTGCCCCTTATGACGATGATAGCGGAAAGCGCCGCGGCGAACGCCACATCAAGGGCGGCCGCCGTTGGGTCCGAAACGCCCTCTACATGCCGTGCCTCGGCGCGGCCACACAGAACAATCCTGTCTTCAAGGCCTACTATCAACGGCTACTTGCCAAGGGGAAGGAGCCGAAGGTTGCGCTCGTCGCCTGCATGCGAAAGCTGATCATCATCCTCAACACAATGATCGCACGCCGGCAGAAATGGGATCCCAGCCGTTACGCACTGAATTGAGCGAGCGCACTTCACCGCGCTCGGTCCTCGACCGAGCGCATGCCTAGCCAACAGACCGGGGAGCGGACGGCGTCAAGGCCGTAAGCCGCCGAAGGCGGGGGCGCGCCTCGCGCCAGCCTTGAGGCCAGCCGATCACCGGTCTACTTCAGCACAGTTGCTCTGGTGGGACAGGATGGCGGGAGTTAAACTTCTGATTTGCCCGAAGCTGCAACGGAAATATTTCTGCGCGAAGGGCTGGACAGACTTTTGGTGATTTGCCCGTCGTGCCAATTTGTCGCAGTACCTCGCCCCGCTTGCGGGGAGAGGTCGGCGCGTAGCGCCGGGTGAGGGGGACTCACCGCGAGTCCCACCCGTGGAGACAGCCCCTTACCCCAACCCTCCAAGAGCGAGCTTCGCTCGTCTCGACCCCGCAGGCGGGGCGAGGGAGACGAGAGAGTCACGCTTCTTCGTCCACACCTTCCGCCGCCGCCGGCCGCACCGGCATTTTCACGGTCTCGAACTTCGCCGGAAGATTGATCGGGCGATAGTTCATGTTGGGATCGTCGCGCCGGATCACCACGGATTCGTGCACCAGCGCGCCTTCCGGAATCGGGCGCGGTTCGGCGTCGGGGATGTAGAAGCCGAAATGGGCGTGTCGATCAGGCCATTCCTTGTAGCTTGCGCTCTTCGGCAGAAATTCCAACAGCCACCACGCGCCGTGCAGCGACTGGTGCAGCATCGCCTCCGGGTTCGGTGCGACATAGGAGAACGGGCTGCCCTTGCGCTGAATGCCCCAGGCGAGCTGGTTGACGGTCGAGGTGTTGACCTTGAGCCCGGCCGCGACCGCTTCGTCGATCATCCACAGCAGCGGATATTTCGACAGCCCCGATTCGGTTTCCGGATAGCCGCCGCCGATATCGGAATGCACGCCGGCGAACCACACCTGCCGGATATCCTGCGGCTCGGAATGGACGTCGTTGAACCGGTTGTGCCTGTAGACCTGCGGGTCGTCCCATTTCTTCAGGCGGAACATGCAGCGCCGCTCGTCGATCGAGATCGCCTGCCGGAACGTCTGCACGCTCGGATTCTGCAAGGTGTAGGCGAGCTCTTCCAGGCTCGGCCAGTACAGCCGGTCGGGCCGCGGCACGATCACGCTCGCGACCGTGTCCCAGACGCCGACGAAACGGATCAGCGGCCATGACGTCGAGGTGATGCGCGCGAACTGCGCGGCCTGGTCGTCCTTCGAGGCCGCCAGCGGCCCGTCGGCGTCGCCGGCATCGGTGAGCTGCTTCAGCTCGAAGCCGAGCCCGTGCTGGCCGTCCGAGGAAAACTGCTTGTAGGCGGTGAGGCCGCTGCCTGCGAGATTGGCCTGCTCCGGCGCGATCAGCCCGACCTTGTGGATCAGCCCCGCCAGCACCCGCACGGTGTAGGCGCCGCGCGAAAAGCCGAACAGGTAGATCTGGTCGCCGGGCTCGTAATGCCGGACCAGGAACAGGTAGGCCTGCAGCACCTTGTCATCGAGGCCATAGCCGGTGGCGAGGCCAAGGATGGCGGTGAAATCCTGCGCCAGCTTGCGCCACGGATTCGGCCGCGCCAGCGTGCCGACGCCGGGATCGTAAAACACCATCTGCCGCGGACTGGTTCTGTCGGTCTTGCGCAGGCAGCGATAGAACTTGAGGACGTTGGAAATGTTCTCAGAGATCTCGTTGCCGGTGCCGTCGCAGAGGATGATGATGTTTTTCATGGCGGCCTCGCGTAGGGCAGGGTGATGCTACCTTGGCGAGTATAACACAGATCAGAAACCTTGCGAGGTTGGAAGTGGTTATCGCTAAAGTGGTGTTCTAACCGACATGCGTTATTTGGTTTGCACTTGTTCGCTCCTGGAAGCGCCACAAAACTATGTCCGCAACGCTCATACTGTCGCCAGTAACTTTCGATATAGCCGTGCACATTTCGTCTACGCTGTAGTAACCGAATTGCCCGGCTAGTCGTACCAAGTGTCGATCAGGCTTTGCAGCGTCAATGCCCAAGTTCTTTGCGAGATGGCGGGCGGTGATCGAGCCAATAAATGGCAATGTAACGGCAACCCCAAAGAAATCTTCGATTAGGCTACGCTTTAGTTGTTCAAACCCTACGCGATGGACAATTCCTGCCATATCTGAAATTGCCCGCAATTTTCGTTTGTTACCGAAGGCGGACGAAGCCGCGCTAATACAAACGTCAGCGAGTTCATGAATCTCTTGCGCGGACTGCCAGTCGCAATAGCAGAGGGATATAAAATCGAAGTGTTTTCTAACTACCGCTTCTCGAAATCCAGAGTTCAATACGACCCACGCGTGTTCGCGAAGGATGTCAGACTCTGAAAAATTTGGTTGACGTAGGTTGGCTTGCCAGCGGAGTTCCTCCGCGAACATCGATCGCTCGACCCACGATTTCGCGGATTGATAAAATTCAAGTAGGCCTGAGCTGATTTGGGGAGCTGACATCATTTGTAGTTATCGCGTAGAAGAAGTTTAAGCTTTATTAACCATAAGCTTGATCCGGGCTTTTCGTCTAATATTCTGCTAATTGCTACCTTAAGTTTGTGGCGCCGCTTGAGCTTCAAAAAGTCCTTCTCGGGGACGCCAGCGCCCACATCGCTCGCCATATCGTACCGATCTGCGAGACGTTGGAAGTCACGATCCGAAACTTTCCCCAAGTTAGCGAGCAGATAGCCGGCTTCACGCTTAACTTCCGAGTACATCGTGAAACTTCGCTTGTGAGCCTCGCTTCGGCCGCGCCAGTCAGCTTTGAATTGGATAAGCGCTAGTCCGAACGTAATGCTTCCGAGTATCCCTATCCAAAGCTGGGCGTCCAAGTGTGGCGGCGTGAGCCATGGAGTCAGTCGCGGATCAACAAAGCCCATCGATGCCGTCCATGCCGAGAGTAGAAGCACCACAATATCAATCGCAGACTGCCGAGAAGCGAAGCGATCACGCAAAGCCGCATGGGCCGTGCAAAGTTGGTCAGCAACGCGCCGAATGCGCTCTATCTCGCTGCTCCGCGCGTTTTCCGTTTCAGTCATCGGTCAGCCCGAAGATAGCTTTCCATTGATCGCCAGACATGTGGGCACTAGCATTCCTCATCCGCTTCGCAATTCGCCCAAGAACGTGACTCGCCGCGGCTCTTTGAGCACTGTCCGCATCACCAAGGTAGGCATCGACGTGCACCGATTGTCCCGAACTATCTCGGATCGGTCGCAAAACAAGATCGCGAGACTTTTCAAAGAAAACGGGCAACATTCCTGTCGTCACTTTTGGCCCAGAGTAATCTTTGAAGGCAGCGATAGCTAAACTCTCGACATGATAGCCAGAAAGTCTCTGCTTTTCTGGCAAGGTACCAATGATGGCCTTCGCGAGCTTAATCGTCGGAATCAACTTGCCATTACATTCTTCATTGCGAGCGGAGAGGGCTTTCTGGAATGCACTCGGAGATATATGCGACCAGCCGTCTCGCAGGAACGAGGGCACTTTCAGTCCATCCTTGGATCGAAATGCCGGCAGTAACTGGATTTGCATTCCATCACTGTACTGCACGGTAACAGCAAGTCGGCCTGCTCCAACGGAAGCTGAGGTCGGAGCAGCGGCACGTACGATGTCTGCGACCTTGGCGAGAGCAGTTGACGGCTTCTCTGCCGCAAGGTCCGAATCGTTCAAGATCAAAAGCGAATCGATGTCGCTAAGACCATCGACGTAAGTGTGCTTCGCCACCGATCCACCAAAAAGCAAATCTGTTGAGGTCTCGAGAGAATCGTTAATTTCTCCTTTGATGTCGTCTAAGCGCTCTTGAACAAGGCTGATGTCTCGACTATTTGCGGCTGAAAGTAGTTCGCTAAGCAGTGAGTTCAACTCCGTCTCAAAAACCTTGACAGCAGTATCGTCTTCGGCTTGCCGGACTTGTTTTGCGAGTTGCTCTGGGGACCTGTTCACAAAGGGTCCGCCTCCGCCGCCTCCGCCCATCTCAATCTCCTGACAATTCGGCGCACATTTCTTGATAAGCGCTCTTGATGAGTTTGTGGTGCTTTCCGAAGTGCTCGAAATTTTCGTCGTTTAGGTGCTTCGCCATGTTGAGCTGCATTTGTCGCATGTACTGATAGTTATTTGACCAGCAGCGCCCTTCCACAACATCTGAATTGGTGCTTATGGGCAGCCTTAAAGCTCCATACGAATGGCGATATATTGTATCGCCGTCAGAAAAGGCATATCGGAGCCAGGTTAGGCCATCAAAATATCGGCACCTGCCAGAAAGAATAGGTAAGTCGAGATGGTGTCGAGGCTACCAAAACGTGGATAGGCATGTCAGGGTAGTGTCGGTCCAGCGCCTTTCTTAGCCGAGCAACGTTCATCATCCGGCTTAGAATGGAATTGCCGATTTCTTTTTCGGTCACGCCAATGATAGCGAAGTCTTTGAGCCTAGCGAGATGCGGAGTTATTCGATCTAAGCGCAGCCGAATTGAATCCTCACTTTCTGGCTTCAGTAAGAACGATCGAGCGTGCTCGCCGGCCGGAAGTACAAGACGTCTCGCTCGGTCGATCTGCTCCTTTGTGTCGGTCCTGTACTTCGGATGATCGAAGCTAACAAACACCGTCGGCGAAGAGCAGCGCCAGTTTCGTACTATTTCAGCATACCTTTCGGGAGACCATTCTTTTCCAACGTGATCGCCCTCATAGATCTCAGACAGATCCGCGTCTCTGGACGCTTCATATCCGCCGCTATCCAGAAATATAGCGGATGCGAAATCAAATTCTGGCGACAGCGTTCCGTATGATACGTCGTATGCGCTTACGAGGATTTCATCAGAAATATACTCCTCGCAGGCTTTGATGATCTTCTGAACCTTCGGGAAACCCTTGCTTGAGAACGAAGGGAGCAGAAGCGGCGTTCTCAGTTCTGTGGCGTTTCCGAGTCGGACGGTGCGCCTCTTAGCGAGCATTCCAACCTCTTTCGGTCGAGGCACGAAGCACACTGTCCACAGGAAGGTGCGGTTCCAGCTTCGCAGCTATAAGTCTCGTCGAGAGGTATGCTTTGCGATAAAAAGTAACTGTAAACATCATCTTTGCTCCAACGGACAAATGGCGCGAGGACGAACAACTTTCCTGCTGAACATTCTTGAACTAAGGCATCGACCTTCTCCAGAAAGTCTGGAGAGCAGTCGTAGTAAGGCGTGCCACTATGTATGCCGATAGCGATCGCGCCTGATCTGCAATTTCCGAGCAGTGCTGCACTGAATACGAGAAACGCATTTCTTCCCGTCAGTTCGCCGACTCCTTGGGAAGAGAGGGAGCTAGCGCAAATCTCGTCGACCGTGATCCCGATTAAATGTCTGAGGCGGTCGACCGCCTTTTGCTCTAAGACTAGTGATGCTTGCCCGTAATCAACAAACAGTCCCCGGACGGCGAACCCGCTTGATTTCAAAAACAAGGCTGTCGCCGCAGAATCAATGCCGCCACTAAGAAGAACGGTAGCTCGTTTCATGAGAATCAGTTTACCGTCGAATCTAGCAGAGGGTGTAGAAAATTCGTCAACCTATCTGTGAATGATATCAAGATATCGGCCGAGATTCCCCAAAACAAGGCCGGTCGGGTCTTCTGACCGGCCGCTTCAAAACTTCAATCTGGTAGTACAGTGCGGTGGTTGGTGGCGCGGACCTTCTTTCTAAGTCCCAGCCGGTCCCTGCGCGATATCCACCACATGGCGATCCTGCCCAACCGTAATAATGATCGTGTAGCTCTTCTTCGCGCCGTCCTGCTCGGTCGGCGGTGCAATGTGCAATTGCCCGCCGTACCATTCGCCGGGCATCAGCGTGTTGTCCTTGATGACGGACTGTTCGAGCATCGCCATGTTGCGTTGCCCGGTTTCGACGGTCGACGCGATCACGGCCTCGTTTTGGTACGCCGCGTTGTTCTGCGCGATCGCTGCAGCGGTCGGGCTGTAGAAAGTGCCGCTACGGCCACTCGGCGTGGTGTAACTGCCGTAGCCGGCGCGTGAAGCGCTGTAGGAGTTCGCGGCGACAGAAACGCCTGCCAGCACGGCGCGCGCGATCTGCCGGTTCTTTTCTTCCTGTTGCAGCATTTCAAAGGTGACGACCTGCATTCCGTAGTCGGAAGCTCCGACATGTTGGGTGGCTTCCACCTGCGAGACCACAAAGTCCGTCGGCTGTCTTCCGATGTTGTTGATGCCGACGACAAACACGGGTCGTCCGTTCGCCTGCAATTGGCGTGAAGCCGGGCGGACCAGCACCAGCGAATTTTTCTGGCGTGAGACGAGCGCAGGTTGCCCGTCGCGCATCATCGCTTGTTGCTGTGGATTAGTCGTTCGAAATGAAATGGTTTCGTTGGTCGAGACGCAGCCGCCCAACGCGGCGCAAAGCACCACGATTCCAAGATTACGCATGTTAGGAGCCTCCCCAGACCCACGGGCATACAAGCGCAACCGCAGGAGGTGAGCAAGGATGGATGCACGAGCCTTAAGTCGTATGGCCAAATACAAAAAACGGCCGGGTCTTTCGACCCAGCCGCTTCCAAACTCTAATCCGCTAGTTGCAGTGCGGTGAGGCTTGCGCCTTAGCTCGCCTTCTTAACGTCCTTGATTTCTTTCTTCACGAACACCGGCTTGCCGACCTTCTTCTCGATCGCGCGCTTCAGGTCGAGCGCACGGGGCGAGAGGTTGGCGGCGCGGGCCTTCTGCAGGAAGGCATCGAGGCCGCCATTGTGGTCGACGCTCTTCAGCGCGTTGGTCGAAACGCGCAGGCGCACGTTGCGGCCGAGCGCATCCGAGATGAAGGTGACGTTGACCAGGTTCGGCAGGAACCGGCGCTTGGTCTTGATGTTCGAGTGGCTCACCTTGTGGCCCACCTGGGGGCCCTTGGCGGTCAATTCGCACTTACGGGACATCGCAAAATCCTCTTCCATCCCCGCCTTCGGGCAGCGCATCATGCGCCGCGCGGGGGTCCAAAATCGCGTCCATTTGCAGGAACCGCGGACGTATAGGGGGAGACGCCCGAACCGTCAAGGTTTGAGGGCCAAGGAAATGCGCCGAATACGGCAGTTTATCGGCGGTTCCGGCGGCGGTTTTTCAGGCCTGTTGCGGGTGCGGCCGGCAAGGCCCGGCGGCCCGAAAACGCTGTGTTAACAGACCATATAAACGGCACATTCCCCGCCGCATCATGATGGCCGCATTCCCCGATCGCCTGCCGGGGGCTGGATCGCCCGCCGCGGGTTTTGAGGCCTGCTTTTCGCGAAATGCGCGTTGTCTGCCGGATATTTCTGCTTAGATGATCCCTGACCCGCGCCAGCTCTGGATTTCGCCGTTCGTGACCAATCCCACCGCCATCTCGCCCCGTCTGGGGCTGTTTTTCGGCCTTTGCGCCGGGGTCTGGCTCGCGGCCGCGCCGCAGGCGGCCTTCGCGCAGGGGCGGGTGGATGCCCATTATGAGGCCTCCTTGTCCGGCATTCCCGTGGGCAAGGGGACCTGGACCATCGAAATCGGCGACGACGTGTTTTCGGCCTCCGCCCAGGGCGGCAGCGCCGGGCTGTTGAAGGCGTTTTCCGGCGGCTCGGGCTCCGGCGCCAGCCAGGGCCGGGTCGTCAACGGCGCGCTGGTCTCCACTTCCTATGTCGCCACCACCACGACCCAAAAGAAATCCGAGACCATCCGGCTGAACCTCGCCAATGGCGGGGTGAAGGATTTTTCGATCGATCCGGTGCCGCCTGTTGATGCCGACCGCATCGCCGTCACCGAGGCGCAGCGCAAGAACGTGCTCGATCCCATGACCGGCTCGATGATCCGCGTGCCCGGCACCGGCGAGCTGCTGACGCCCGATGCCTGCCGCACCGGCACCGGCGTGTTCGACGGCCGCCTGCGCTACGACCTCAAGCTCGATTACAAGCGCATGGAAACCGTCAAGGCCGAGCACGGCTATCACGGCCCCGCGGTGGTCTGCGCGATCTATTTCACGCCGGTGGCGGGCTACATTCCCGATCGCCCGGTGATCAAATGGCTCGCCAACCAGCGCAACATGGAAGTCGCCTTCGTTCCCGTCGCCGGCACCCGCATCCTGGTGCCGTTCCGCATGATCATCCCGACGCCGCTGGGCCCCGCGATGCTGGAAGCGACGTCGTTCGTGACCTCAGCGGCGCCGCCAAGGGTCGCGAAGACGCAGTGATTTTACACGGTAAAGGAGCCGACCTCCTCAGCTGTCATTGCCGGGCTTGACCCGGCAATCCATCGCCTTCGAAAGAAGCTTTTGCGAAGAGGATGGATGCCCGGGTCAAGCCCGGGCATGACGAGATTGGACCTGAATCCATCTTGACTCTTCATCGCTTCTGATTCGACTCCGCGCCTGCGCCGTTCTTAACGTTTCCGCCGAAAAACCTGTTCTTGTGGAGGCCTCTCAAACTTGATCTAGTGTCGTCTCGATCGCAGCCACGCGAGATGTTGCGGAGAACGAACCCGGTTTGGGGTGGAGTCAGCGATTCGGACGCGATTCGTTCCAGACTCGTTCCAGAACTTAAGCGCGACCGCATCGCCGTCGCAGAATGAAACAGAATCGGCGAAAACCATGCCGAGGCACAAAGGTTTTCCGTCATTGCGAGCGAAGCGAAGCAATCCAAAGAAAGAATGGATTGCTTCGTCGCTTCGCTCCTCGCAATGACGCCGCAGACAGCAAGAAACACCCGTAAAATATGGCTTTCTCTCATTCCCCGTTCGGCCACGAACGCGCACCCGGCGCAGGCGTCACCGCCGTGCTCGGGCCGACCAACACCGGCAAGACGCATCTGGCGATCGAGCGGATGCTGGCGCATTCCTCCGGCGTGATCGGCCTGCCGCTGCGGCTCTTGGCGCGCGAGGTCTATAACAAGATCGTCGATCGCGCCGGCGCCGAGAGCGTCGCGCTGATAACCGGCGAAGAGAAGATCAAGCCGAAAAATCCGCGCTACTGGGTCTCGACCGTCGAGGCGATGCCACGCGATATCGACGTATCTTTTTTGGCCGTCGACGAAATCCAGATCGCGGCGGATCTGGAGCGCGGTCACGTCTTCACCGATCGCATCCTGCACCGCCGCGGCCGCGACGAGACGCTGCTGCTGGGGGCTGCGACGATGCGCCCCATCATCGAGCGGCTGCTGCCGGGCGCTTCCATCGTCACAAGGCCGCGGCTGTCGCAGCTTGAATTCGCCGGCGACCGCAAGATCACGCGCCAGCCGCGACGAACTGCCATTGTCGCGTTCTCGGCCGACGAGGTCTATGCGATTGCGGAACTGATACGGCGGCAGCACGGCGGTGCGGCCGTGGTGCTGGGCTCGCTGTCGCCCCGCACCAGGAATGCGCAGGTCGCGATGTTCCAGAACGGCGACGTCGACTATCTCGTGGCGACCGATGCCGTCGGCATGGGCCTCAACCTCGATGTCGATCACGTCGCCTTTGCGTCCGACCGCAAGTACGACGGCTACCAGTTCCGCCGCCTCAACCCGTCCGAATTCGCGCAGATCGCCGGCCGCGCCGGGCGCGCCACCCGCAACGGTACTTTTGGCACCACCGGCCGCTGCGCGCCGTTCGAGCCGGAGCTGGTCAACGCGCTGCAGAACCACACCTTCGACAGCGTCAAAATGCTGCAGTGGCGCAATTCGAAGCTGGATTTTGCTTCCCTGGGGTCGCTGCAGGTCTCCCTGGCGGTGTCGCCCAGCCACGAGGCTCTGACCCGCGCGCCGATTGCCGAGGATCTGCGCGTGCTCGACCACGCCGCCCGCGACGGCGATGTCAGGGACATGGCCCATGGCGCGGCCGCCGTGGAACGGCTGTGGGACGCCTGCCAGATCCCGGATTACCGCCGGCTGGCGCCGGCCGCCCATGCCGAACTCGTGACCACGCTGTACGGTTTTCTGATGAAAAACGGCCGGATTCCCGATGCATGGTTCGCCGCCCAGGTCGATCAGGCCGATAATGCCAATGGCGATATCGACACGCTATCGGGCCGGATCGCGCAAATCCGCACTTGGACCTTCGTCGCCAACCGACCGGACTGGCTTTCCGACCCCGATCACTGGCAAGGGATCACGCGCGAGGTCGAAAATAAATTGTCCGATGCGCTGCATGAACGGCTCACGGAGCGTTTCGTTGACCGCCGTACCAGTGTATTGATGCGCCGCCTGCGGGAGAACAGTGTTTTGAATACGGAAATTGGCAAGACCGGCGAAGTGATTGTGGAAGGCCATGCGATCGGCCGCCTCGACGGATTCACCTTTGCGCCGGATGCAGCAGAAGCCGGCAGCGATGCCAAGGCGCTGCAGGCGGCGGCGCAACAGGTATTGGCCGGCGAGATCGACGCGCGCGCGGAGAAACTTAGCACGGCCCCCGACGATCAGTTCGTGCTGGCCTCCGACGGCACCATCCGCTGGACCGGCGATGCGGTGGCCAAACTCGTCGCCGCCGACGACGCGCTGCATCCGCGGGTGCGCATCATTGCCGACGATCGCCTGAACGGCGCGCCGCGCGAGGCGGTGCAGACGCGCCTCGATCTGTGGCTGAAGACGCATATCGAAAAGCTGCTGGGTCCGCTGTTCGGGCTGTCGAAGGCTGAAGACATCACCGGCATCGGCCGCGGCATCGCGTTCCAGCTGGTCGAAGCACTCGGCGTGCTCGAGCGCACCAAAATCTCCGCCGAGATGAAGGATCTCGATCAGGCGTCGCGCGCGACCTTGCGCAAATACGGCGTCCGCTTCGGCGCCTATCACATCTATTTCCCGGCGCTGTTGAAGCCCGCGGCGCGCGCGCTGGCGTCGTTGCTGTGGGCCGAGAAGCAGGACAATGTCGACATGTCGGCGTTGTCGGGCGCGCAGCATCTGGCGAGTTCGGGCCGCACCTCGTTCCCGGTCGACAAGGCGCTGCCGCGCGACGCCTATCGGCTGCTCGGCTATCGCCAGTGCGGCGAGCGCGCGGTGCGCGTCGATATTCTGGAACGTCTCGCCGATCTGATCCGTCCTGCGCTAGCCTGGCGCGAGAGTTCGCCCGGCGAAAAGCCGGCCGGCGCGTTCGACGGCCGCAGCTTTGTGGTGACGCAGGCGATGACCTCGCTGACGGGATCGGCGGGCGAAGATTTCGCCTCGATCCTGCGCGCGCTCGGTTATCGCATGGACCGCCGCGCGCCGCTGCCGCCGAAGCCGGTACACCTGGCTGAAGCCGCGCCCGCAGAGCCCGTCGCGGATGAGGACGCGGGACCGGCCGAAATCACGATCGCGGATATTATCGATCAGCAGATGTCCGGCGATCCCGCGCCGTCGGCAGGGCTGCTGCCTGCGGTCGACGCCGTGCCTGCCGCGAGCGAGGAAGCTCCTGCTGCTGCGCCGGAGCCTGTTGTGGAAGTCGCGCCGACGCTCGCGCCTGTCGAGGCCGCGCCCGTCGAGGCCGCGCCTGTTGAACCCGCTGTCGCGGAAGCGCCTGCGGAGACTGCCTCCGAGCCCGTACCGGAAGCTGCTGCCACTGACGCTGCGCCGGCCGAAGCCGCCGCTGGCGCCGAGGCAAACCCCGATGCGCCGGCAGAACCGGTGCTGATCGACGTCTGGCGGCCCGGCGGCCGTTCGGACGAGCGCCGTCCGCATCACGACCGCAACCGCCAGCGCCATCACGGCCGCCCGCAAGGTGACGCGCAGCCCGCTGCCGCCGCCGGCGAAGGCGTTGCCGAGGGGGCGCCACGCGAGCAGCGCCACCGGCGCGGCCGTCGCAACAACGAGTTCAGAAAGCCCCGCGAAGGCGCGCCGGCAGACGGCGCCGTCGCGGCTGCCGCACCGGCTGAAGGCGCGCCGGCTGCGCCCGAGGCGCGCACCGAGCGTCCGCGCTTCGAGGGCAAGGGCCGCGACAGGGACAAGAGCGGGGCTGATCGTCCCGACCGGAAATTCGGCGGCGGCGATCGCAACAAGGGCGGCGACCGCAACAAGGGTGGCGGTGACCGCGCTCCGCGCGACAAGGGCCGCGATTTCGGCGGACGTGACAAGGGCGGTCGCGACAAGCGCGACAGCGGCCCGTCGCACCGTCAGTGGGCCACCACGGCAGCACCTCGCGACCGCGACCGTCCGGCCGATCCGAATTCGCCGTTCGCCAAACTGGCGGCGCTGAAGGAACAGCTCGCCGGCAACCGGAAAGAATAGAGTTTTATTTCTGACGCGTTTTCTGCGCGAAAACGCTTTGCCTGCGAGACATATTTGGAGCGACAGCGTCTCGATAAATGGCTGTGGCACGCGCGGGTGGTGAAGGCGCGCACCTCGGCTGCTGCGCTGGTCGAGGCCGGTCACGTCCGCATCAACGGCGTGCGCGAGAAAGCGCCGGGACATGCCGTGAAGCCCGGCGACGTCCTCACCATCGCGCTCGATAACAGCGTGCGCGTCCTCAAGGTCGCGGGATTCAGCGAGCGGCGCGGCGATGCGGCAGCCGCGCGCGTGCTCTACGAGGATTTGCAGAACGCCAAGCCGTAACTATCTGCAAAGGGCTGGCGGGACGGATGAAAACGCCCGGTTTGAGCGCGTTGCTTCCCTTGCGGCAGCGCACTTCATGCGCTACGCAAACCCCGGAAAACTATCCCCTTCGGAGCCTGTTCGGAGTCCTGGATGACTTACGTCGTCACTGAAGCCTGCATCAAATGCAAATATACCGACTGCGTTGAAGTCTGCCCCGTCGACTGCTTCTACGAGGGCGAGAACATGCTGGTCATCCATCCCGACGAATGCATCGACTGCGGCGTCTGCGAACCCGAATGTCCCGCCGACGCCATCAAGCCGGACACCGAGCCGGGGCTGGAGAAGTGGCTCGAGGTCAACACCGAATACGCCAAGAGCTGGCCCAACATCACCCAGAAGAAGGACCAGCCGCCGGACGCAAAGGAATTCGAGGGCGTCGAAGGCAAGTTCGAGAAATATTTTTCCAAGGAACCCGGTTCCGGCGACTGATTCGCGGGTCCCACGCCGACCCAAAAAAGCCGGTTAGGTCCGCTCCGGACCTGATCCAGCCCCGATCTGAACCAAATAAAGCCTGCTGATTTAACCCTGTTGACGGACTTATGACGGAAAGGTCTCCGTAAAGGTCCGGAATGGGGCGTAAATCATTGATTTTTGCGGAAAATGTGCTATATTGGGCACAATACAAGCCAAACCCGGTCATGCGTACCATGTGGCCGTCGGTGGGTTCCCGTAAAAACATCGAACAGGGGCGTGGCAGTTCCGCGCGCAGGCTGTGTCACAGAAAACGCGTAAAAAGAGTGCTTCTAAGACCACTAAAAAAGCCGCTGCGGCCAGCCGCAGCGCACCCAAAGGCCGTGCGAAGGCGCCTGTAAAGGACGCCAGGAAGGTCGCGGCCACAAAGTCCTCGAAAAATAAAAGAAGCGCAATGCCAGATAAGACTGCCAAAACTGCCGCGAAAGCGACGGGCTCGAAGGCCACTGCTTCGAAGGTCGCTCCCAAGATTGCCGCTGTTGCTCCGAAGCACGTAGCCCCCAAAGCTTTGGCCCCCAAGGCTGTGGCTCCCAAGGCCGCTGCCGTGGTCGCGCCGAAGGCTGCCGTGAAGCCGGTGGCTGCCGCCCCCAAGATCGAAGAGCCGAAGAAGGTCGTGACCCAGCGTCAGGGCTTCAAGGCCAATGAATTCGTGGTCTATCCCGCTCACGGCGTCGGCCAGATCCTGGCGATCGAGGAGCAGGAAATCGCAGGCGCCCGGCTTGAGCTGTTCGTGATCAATTTCATGAAGGACAAGATGACGCTCCGCGTGCCGACCGCCAAGGTCGCCAATGTCGGCATGCGCAAGCTGTCCGAGCCGGCGCTGGTCAAGAAGGCGCTCGAAACCCTCAAGGGCCGCGCCCGCGTCAAGCGCACGATGTGGTCGCGCCGCGCGCAGGAATACGAAGCCAAGATCAATTCGGGCGACATCGTCGCCATCGCCGAAGTGGTCCGCGATCTCTACCGTTCGGAATCGCAGCCCGAGCAGTCCTACAGCGAACGCCAGCTCTATGAAGCCGCGCTGGATCGCCTGTCGCGCGAAATCGCCGTAGTCCAGCATTCGACCGAGACCGAAGCGGTCAAGGAAATCGAAAGCCAGCTCGCCAAGAGCCCGCGCCGCGGCGCCAAGACCGACGCGACGGACGCGACCGGTGACGCCGACGAGGCCGATGTCGAAGCCGACAGCGATGACACTGCGGTGGCGGACGAAGCCGCCTGAAAGAATCCCACGGATTAAATGAAAAGCCCGGTCGAAAGACCGGGCTTTTTGTTTGGGGGCCGTATCTCGCCACCCGTCATTGCGAGCGTAGCGAAGCAATCCATACTTTCTTCGTGGCTGTGGATTGCTTCGCTACGCTCGCAATGACGGTGAGGATGACACGCTTCCGCCTTCGCTCGTTAGCTTCGGCGGACAAGTCGCTTGTCCGGGATGACGAGTAGTTTCGCAGGGTGGGCAAAGGCGCTTTTGCGCCGTGCCCACCATTCTGCTCGACATGTTATGCAAGATGGTGGGCACGCTTCGCTTTGCCCACCCTACGAAAACTCAATCCACCACGATCTTCACGCGATCGCGCGTCTTGACCTGCGCATGCTGGTCCAGCCCGTTGAGAATCCGGAACCGTTCGGCGGGGCGGTCGACGCCGGCCATGCGGTGGGCGAGGGATTCCACGGTGTCGCCGGGCTGCACGGTGATGACTTTTATGCGCAACGGTCGAGCCGCTTGAATCTCTTCGAGCGTCAGGCGGCGGAACGAGTTGACGGTTTCGCGCGCGTTGCGCTCGCTCTCGGTGGACTTCTGCTTGGTGGCGAAGATGAAGCGGTAGACGTCGCTGCCGAAGCGCAGCGCGTAGACCTTGAACTGCCAGCTGTCGCCATGCGCGGTCGCCGCCGCCGCCGGGAAGCCGTTGATGGTGATGTCCTCGGTCGAAGACTTCTCGACGCCTTCCATCCAGCCGGAATTGAGATACTCGCCGAGCGACTGCTCCGCCGGCACCCGCACCACGTCGAAGCGCATCGCCTGCGTGCCGCCCTCGCGCACGCCGATCACGGCTTGCGCGGTGTTATCCAGCGTGAAGGTGTCGGGGGCCTGGAAGGTGAAGCCGAGTTTCGGATGCAGGAAGCGGCGGCCGCGCACGAAACCCTCGCTGGGGTCTTCGCCATAGACGATGTTGTCGATCGCGGCGAGGTAGGTTTCGCGGTCGCGCTCGCCGCCCTCGGGCGAGGTGTATTGCCGGGCGCTGGCCTGCGCGTTCTGCACCCGTTCCGGCGTCGCCGGATGCGAGGACAGAAAATCCTGCGCGCGTGGATCGAGCGAAGTCTTGCCGGCCTTCAGCGCGGCATTGCGTTCCATCGAGGTCAGGAAGCGCGCCGCGCCGTAGGGATCGAAATGCGCCTTCGCCGAGATGCCGACGCCGATGCCGTCGGCCTCGAACTCCTGCGTGCGCGAGAAGCTCGCCATCGTCAGTTTTGTTTTCGCCAGCGCCAGCGCGGTCAAATCAGGGTCGTTGCTCATGTCGGTGACGACGCGCGTCACCACCGCCGCCTGCCGCGCCTGGTCCTCGCGGATCGAGGCGTGCTTGGCGAGTACATGCGCCATCTCGTGAGAGAGCACCGAGGACAGTTCCGAGGTGTCGCTGGCAAGGGCGATCAGGCCGCGCGTCACATAGAGCTGGCCGGTCGGCAGCGCGAATGCGTTCACCGCGCCGGAATTGAGGATGGTCACCTTGTAGGCCTGGTCCGGGCGATCGGACGCCGCGACCAGCCGGTCGACGGTCTTGCCGATCAGCGCCTCCAGCCTCGGATCGTCATAGGCACCGCCATAGGAGGACAGGATGCGCTCATGCTCGCGCTCGCTGGCGGGCGTCTGCGCCACGGTGCGGTTCGGCTTGATCGGCGAGATGGCCGAAGACGGCGCCGCGGTCTCGAACCGGCCAATATTGCCACAGGCTGAAAGCGTGAAAGCGGCGCACAAAAGTACAGTCGCCGCAAAAAAGCGGCGCCTGATGCCTCGCTCGCGATGTTCCGCACACGCCATCACGTCAGCCAATCGTGATCTCTATTTTCCGCCGAGCACTTCGATCTGCCCCACCCGGAGCACCTCGACCCGTGGTCCTCCCCGCGACGAGACAAAGCCGCGGACCCGAATCCGTCGATTTTCGAGGGACTTAGGCGAAAGCCCGGCCGCCTCGAACGCCGGGATCATGCGCCTTGAAATAGTCGCAGCAAAGTCCTGTGTCCAGTTCCGTCCGAAATTCAGGTAGGTCACAGACCCTGCCTGTCTTACGGACAGAACCTTGCCCTCGACCACAGTGAAGCGCCCAATCCCTGCCAAAATATCGCCGGGACTTTCCGCGTTTTTTATGGCCGCGGGGGCGGACCAGATTCCTATTTTGGCCTTGATGGCATCGGCCTCGGCGGCGGCAAGGGTTCCGGCGCAATCCCTGTCGGCGACATCGGCGGAAAACAGCGCCTGGCCGCGGCGCAACAGTTCGCTCTGCACCGGCGTCTCTGCCAAAAAACACGAAGGCAGTCTGGCGGCCGTAACGATCCGGCGTGTCGTCCTCGCCGTGCAGCGTCACGTCGTGTCCGCCGATAACCGCCGCCAGCGCGGCTGTGCCTTTTGCCTTGTCGGTATCTGCCGGCTCAATCCCGGCCAGGCGGATCTCGCGGCCGTCGTCGAGGCGAAAGCTGCGCGCATCGATCACGGCGGCGACCCGGCCCTCGCCGAGGCTTGCGAACAGGCATCCGGCGGCGTGCGCCTGCCCGAGCGCGAACAGCGCCAGACACGCCGCGACAGGCGCCCGGCACGGCAAGGCCAACCCGGTCATGACGTACCTCGCAATCCCGCCTGTCCTGTATGCTTGCGGTCAATGTTACTGCTATCCGAAAAAACCGCGGAGGGGGAGACGATGGAAATCAACGGCGTCGCGCATATTTTTCTGACCGCCTCGAATTTCGAGCGGTCGCGGGAATTCTATCGCAAGCTGCTGCCGTTTCTCGGGCTCAAGCCGGTGATCGATACCGAAACGACATATTACTGCGTCGGCGGCCGCACCGCGGTCGGCATCAGCGCGCCGTCGCCCGAGTACGCGGGCGCAGCCTTCGAGCAACAGCGCGTCGGCCTGCACCACCTGTGTTTTCGCGCCCGCGAGCGCGCCGACATCGACGAGCTGCATGCTTTTTTGAAGACGCTCGGCACCAGCATCATTCGCGCGCCGCGCGAAGATCAATGGGCACCGGGATATTATTCGATCCTGTTCGAGGATCCCGATGGTATCCGGCTCGAGGTCAATCATGTGCCGGGGAAGGGGCTGTTGACGTAGTTCGTAGGATGGGTGGAGCGCAGCGATACCCATCAATTGCTACGCGTGAAGTCGATGGGTATCGCTGCGCTCCACCCATCCTACGGATCATTCCGCTTAGCGGAAAAACACCGTTCGCGCGCATCGCCTTCACGCCTTGCCGCTGTGGGTGCCATGCGGCATGATCGCGCCGAAATTCAAAGCTGCAGGCAATGCAGCAAGTCATACAGGGAGGCCTCGATGAAGCGGGTTGTGACAGGCATTTTCGCCGCCGCGTTGGCGATGTCGGCGACCTCGGCACTGGCGCAAGCCAAGCCGCCGCTCAAGCTCGGCGGCATCCTTGATATGTCGAGCCTTTACGCGGATATTACCGGCCCGGGTTCCGAGATGGCCGCGAAAATGGCGGCCGAGGATTTCGGCGGCGAAGTGCTCGGCCGCAAGATCGAGATCATCGCGGCCGATCACCAGAACAAGGCGGATCTGGCCGCCAACATCGCCCGCGACATGCTCGACAACCAGGGCGTCGAGATGATCTTCGACGTCGCGGCGTCCGCGACCGCGCTTGCGGCCGGCGAGATCGCGAAGGCGCGCAACAAGATCATCATGTTCAACGGGCCCGGGTCGATCCGGCTCTCCAACGAAGCCTGCGGCCCCTACACCGTGCACTATGTGTTCGATACGTTCGGCCAGGCCAATGTGACCGGTCTCGCCGCCGTCAAGAACGGCCTCGACAGCTGGTTCTTCCTGACCGCCGACTATGCGTTCGGTCAGGATCTCGAAAAGGACACCGCCAACGTCGTGACCAAATCCGGCGGCAAGGTGCTGGGCAGCGTGCGGCACCCGCTCAATACGTCCGACTTCTCTTCCTTCCTGCTGCAGGCGCAGGCCTCCAAGGCCAAGGTGATCGGGCTTGCCAATGCCGGCGGCGATACCGTCAACGCCATCAAGCAGGCGGCCGAGTTCGGCCTGATGAAGGGCGGCCAGAAAGTGGCACCCTTGCTCGCCTTCGTCACCGATATCGACAGCATCGGTCTCGAAACCGCGCAGGGGCTGTTGCTGTCGGAAGCCTTCTACTGGGACCTCAACGACGACACCCGCGCGTTCTCAAAGCGTTTCATGGAGCGCGTCAAGCGCGTGCCGACCTCGGCGCAGGCCGGCGTGTATTCGTCCGTGACGCATTACCTCAAGGCGGTGAAGGCGGCAGGCACCACCGATTCCGCCGCGGTCATGAAGCTCATGAAGGATACTCCGATCAACGACATGTTCGCCAAGAACGGCCGGATTCGCGAGGACGGCCGCATGGTGCACGACATGTACCTGTTCGAGGTCAAGAAGCCATCGGAGTCCAAGGCGCGTTGGGACGACTACAAGCTGCTCGCGACCATTCCCGGCAACGAGGCGTTCCAGTCGCTGGAACTGTCGCGTTGTCCGCTGGTGAAGAAATAATGGAGATGGCGCGAAAGCGCAAAATATAAACGCCGTCATTCCGGGATGGTCCGCAGGACCAGACCCGGAATCTCGAGATTCCGGGTTCGATGCTTTCGCATCGCCCCGGAATGACGGAGAGGCAATCAACAACAACCAAGAAAGAACAACACATGAGCGCAAATGAAATCGTTCTCCAGAATCTCGATCACGGCCTGCTCACCATCACCATGAACCGTCCCGACCGGCGCAACGCGCTCAATCCCGACATGACGCTCGGGCTGGTGGCGGCGGCGCGGCGGGCGGCGGAGGATCATGAGGTGCGCGCGGTGCTGCTCAAGGGCGCCGGCGGCACCTTCTGCGTCGGCGGTGACGTCAAGTCGATGGCGGAGGGGCGGGCGCCGCTGCCGTTCGAAGCCAAGATGACCAATCTGCGCCGCGGCATGGAAGTCTCGCGTATCCTGCACCAGATGCAGAAGCCGGTGGTGGCGCAGGTCGACGGCGCTGCCGCCGGCGCCGGCCTCTCGATCGCGCTGTCCTGCGACCTGCGCGTCGCCAGCGCCTCCTGCAAGATCACCACCGCGTTCGCAAAAGTCGGTCTCTCCGGTGACTACGGCGGGACGTATTTTCTCACCCAGTTGCTCGGCAGCGCCAAAGCGCGCGAGCTCTATCTGTTGTCGCCGGTGCTGACGGCGCAGGAGGCGCTCGCGCTCGGCATGGTGACCAAGGTGGTGCCGGATGCCGAAGTGGGCGCGGCGGCGCATGAGCTTGCGATGTCGCTGGCGCAGGGACCGTCGGTGACGCTCGGCTATATCAAGCGCAACATCAACAATGCCGAGACCATGTCGCTGGAGGAATGTTTCGACGGCGAGGCGATCCATCACTCGCGCTCGGGCGAGACCGCCGACCACAAGGAAGCGGCGAAAGCGTTCGTGGAGAAGCGCAAGCCCGCCTTCTTAGGCCATTGAAAATGGCCGAGGCCGCTGACATGACTTCGTACCTCAGGCTGCGTCAGATCTGCCTGGTGGCGCCGCATCTGGAGCCCGTGATCTCGGATATAGCCGGGATCATGGGGCTCAAGGTCTGCTACCGCGACGGCAACGTCGCCAAATACGGCCTGGAGAATGCGCTGCTCCCGGTCGATACCATCTTGCTGGAAGTGGTGGCGCCGACGCAACAAGGCACCGCGGCAGGCCGTTTCCTCGACAAGACCGGCGGCCGCGGCGGCTATATGGCGATCTTCTGCTGCGACGATCCCGATGCCCGCGGCAAGCACGCCAACGGCATCGGCGTGCGCACCGCGAACGTGATCACGCACGCGCCGTATCACGGCGTGCAATTGCACCCGCGCGATTGCCGCGCCGCCTTCATCGAGTTCAACCACTCCGATGGCAGCGACGATATTCTGGGCGTCTATCCGCCCGCCGGTCCCGACTGGCAGAAATCGATCGCCAAGGACGTGACGCAGGCGTTGACGGAAGTCGAGATGCAGAGCCCGGATCCGCTGGGGCTGGCCGAGCACTGGGGCAGGGTCACGGGCATCGCCGTCAGCAAGGGTAGTGGTGGCGAACCCGAATTGAAGTTGCCCAATGCCAGCTTTCGCTTCGTCAAGGGTGCCAGCGACCTGATGAGCGGGCTGACGTTCAAGGTCGCCGATGTCGCCAAGGTGCGCGAAGCGGCCAGGGCGAAGGGCTGCAAAGTGTCCGGCGACGGCTTCGATCTGTGTGGTGTGAGGTTTACGCTTTCGGCGTAACGGGTGTCGTCCCTGCGAACGCCGATGTGCAATTGCACATCGGGGGACCCATACCGCGTGATCTGTCGATGATGTGCGGCTGAGATCATTCGCACGACGACTGCCGCGGCGTATGGGTCCCGGCTCAAGGCCGGGACGACATGTTGAGAGGTCTGTGCGAGCCTACCTTCCCTTGAAATTCGCGACGCGGCGTTCGGAGGTGGCTTTGACGCCTTCCTTGAAGTCTTCGGTGGAGCGCAGCTTGTTCTGCTCGACAAGTTCGTGGTTGGTCGCGGCGAGCACGCGGTCGGCGAGGCCGGCGCGCATGGTGGCGCGGGTCGAGATCAGGCCGAGCGGCGAACATTCGGCGATCTCGGCCGCGAGCTTCATCGCCTCGGCGCGCACCTGATCCTGCGGCACGCAGACATTGGCAAGGCCCATCCGGGTGGCTTCCTCGCCGGTGACGCGGCGGCTGGTGTAGAAAATCAGCTCCGCATTGTTCTTGCCGACCAGTTCGGGAAGCGTCGCGGTGAGACCGAAGCCCGGATGGAAGCCGAGCTTGGTGAAGTTGGCGGCAAAGCGCGCTTCCGGGCAGGTGACGCGGAAGTCCGCCGAAACCGCGAGGCCGAGACCGCCGCCGATGGCGGCACCATGCACGGCTGCGACGATCGGCTTCTTGTTGCGGAAGATGCGCACGGCCTGGACGTAGAGATGGTTGATCGGCAGGTTGGCGGCCGGATCCTTTTTCGACTCCGCTTCCTGCTCCTGCCGCTTCGGATCGGAGAAATCGGCGCCGGCGCAGAACGCCTTGCCCTGCGCTGCCAGCACCGTGGCGCGGATTTCGACATCCTTGTCGAATTCTTCCAGCGCATCGGCGATCTGGTTGATCAGCGCGACGTCGAAGAAGTTCAACGGCGGCTTGCGGATCTCGATCAGGCCGACATGACCATGCTTCTCGACGCCGATATCAGTGTACTTGCTCATTGGGTTTCCTCGTTGATTTGATCTAAAGCGTGGCCCGCGCTTAGCGCAGACCAAGCCCGCGGGCGATGATGCCGCGCAGTACTTCGGTGGTGCCGCCCTGGATCGTCAGCTTCGGCGCGGTTTTGATCGCGAACGACAATTGATCTTCCAGCGTCTCGCGGTTGGTGGCGGTTTCCTCGACGAACGCCGCCAGGTCGCGGACGCGATGCGGCAGCGCCTGCTCCCACACGGTGCCGATGTCCTTGACGATCGAGGCTTCCACCACCGGCTCCTTGCCGGCCTGCAGCATGCCAGCCACCGACACCGACATGCGGCGCATGGTGTGCAACTGCGCGACCAGGCGGCCGATGCCCTCGGCGCTGCGGGTGTCCGGATTCTTGCCGACCGCGCGAACCAGTTCGGTCAGCACGTAGTAGGTTTCCAGAAAACGTTCCGGTCCCGAACGCTCATAGGCGAGCTCGCTCGTCGCCTGCTTCCAGGCTCCGTCGACTTCGCCGAGCACGTGATCGTCGGGCACGAAATGGTCGGTGAAGACGACTTCGTTGAATTCGTATTGTCCGGTGATCTGGCCGATCGGGTTCACCTCGATGCCCGGCTGCTTCATCTTGACCAAAAACTGGGTCAGGCCGTGGCGGCGGTTTTCCTTGGTCGGCGGCGAGGTGCGGAAGATCGCGATCATGTAGTCGGCGATATGGGCCGAGGAGGTCCAGATCTTGGTGCCGTTGATCAGGTAGCCGCCATCGGTCTTGGTGGCGCGGGTTTTCGCCGCGAACAGGTCCGAGCCGGAATTAGGCTCGCTCATGCCGATCGCAAAGCAGACCTCGCCGCGGCAGATCCGCGGCAGGATGTCCATCTTGATGTTCTCGGGCGCGTATTTCAAAAGCACCGGGCCGCTCTGGCGGTCGGCGACGAAGAAACGCCGCGTCGGTGCGTTGGCGACGCGCATTTCCTCGGTCACGACATAACGCTCGAGGAACGAGCGCTCGTGGCCGCCATACTTCTTCGGCCAGGTCATGCCGAGCCAGCCCTTGGCGCCGACCTTGCGGGAAAATTCCGGCACGTCGGTGTCTTCGCGGTTGGGCTTGTGCGGATCGAAGGTGCCGGCGGCGATTTCCTCGGCGAGGAACGCGCGCACTTCCTTGCGCAACTGTTCGCATTCGGGCGGCAGGCGGATCGGATCGAAACGGAGGGCTGCGGTCATGGAATGATCTCGACTTTGATGCAGGCAAACGGGTGTGAATCAGCGCGAGGCGACCAGCGGCCACAATTCGTCAGCGCCGCGGTTGGCCACAAGCTTGCCGAGCTCGACCGCCCAGTAGCTCTCGGAGCCGAAATCGTCGCGCCACGCCAGCGCGCGCAACGAATAGCGATGCAGGATGTGCTCGATGGTGAAACCGATCGCGCCATGCACCTGATGGGCAATGCCGCCGCCCTTTTCGGCCGCCTCCGAACAGCGGATCTTTGCCGCGGCCGCTTCGAGAAATACCTCGTCGTTGAACGCGGTGGCGTTGGCGATGGCATCCGCGGCTGACGTCGCCGCCGCCAATGCCGCCGCCGACTCGCCGGCCAGCCGCGCCAGATTGTGCTGCACCGCCTGGAATTTCGAGATCTTCTTCTCGAACGCGACGCGCTCGTTGGAATAGCGCACGGAAATTTCCAGCATCGATTCCAGCGCGCCCGCGATCTGCAGGGACCGTGCGACGCCGCCCATCAGCATCAACTGGGTCTGATCGAAACCCTTCGGCGCGGGCTTGATCGCGACCGGCTGAACCTTGTCGAGCGTCACGGTATCGGAATGGTCGCCGCCGAGACCGATGCCGGCTTCGATCCGGCACTTGCCGGCCTCGACCAGCGCGATCTGGAGGCCCGCAATACCGCTGGCCAGCACCGCGATGTGCTTTGCGGCCTTGGCGAACGGCACGCCGCGGGCTTTGCCCGACAGGCTGCCATCGCTGTTGACGGTGATGCGGTCCTTCGGGCTTGCGGGAGCGACCGTCATTTCGCCGTCGGGCGAGGAAATCTTGGCCTGCGCCAACAGCCAGCCCGCCAGCATGGTTTCGGCGAGCGGCACGGCGACCGCGAAACGTCCGGCGGCGCTCAGCACGCCAAAACCTTCGGCGAGGCTTGCACCCGAGCCGCCGCAATCTTCCGGCACCCAGGCCAGCGGCAGGCCGGCTTCGGTCAGTGCCTTCCAGAGCGGGGCTTGCCACGCGTCCTTCTTGTCGCGATTGATGGTTTGGGCATCGGCCAGATCGGCGAAAATCTTTTCCGCGGTCTCGGCAACAATGTTCTCACTCTCCGCCACAGCGTTCCTCATTTTGATTGGCACAGTTCCGGCCCGGCTTTTCGCCAGGTCCCGGTTGATGTCTCGGTGCGATCTTTTCTTGCGCTTTATGATGGGCAAAAGCCATAGCCCTGACAAGCGCTGTCCGCAGAGCCGCCTGCGAGGGCGGCATGAAGCCCGTCAGGCAAAGACTAAATTCCGCGCAATGGATTTTCGCGGATTTGCAGGCACTTTGCCGCACGATATGCTAGGCCCGGAGCCACCAGCGGGCCGTTCAAAACAGCTCACAACAACAAGAGGAAATGCGGATGTCGAAGGATGGTTTGTGCGCGATCGTGACCGGTTCTGCTTCGGGTCTGGGGGCAGCGACCGCGGCCATCCTGGCCAAGGGCGGCGCGCGCATCGTGGTCAATTATTCCAGCAGCAAGGCCGAGGCCGAAGCGACCGCCGATCTCTGCCGCAAGGCCGGCGCCGAAGTCGTCGTGGTGCAGGGCGACGTTTCGCGCGACGAGGATTGCAAGAAGATCGCGGCGGCCGCCGCCGCGTGGGGCGGTCTCGACGTGCTGATCAACAATGCCGGCACCACCAAGCATGTGCCGCACGGCGATATGGACGGCCTGACGGCGGAAGATTTCCAGCGCATCTATGCTGTCAACACCATTGGCCCGTTTCAGATGATCCGCGCCGCGCGCGCGCAGCTTGAGGCGGGCGCGAAAGCGTCGGGACGGCCGTCCGCCGTGGTCAACGTGTCGTCGGTTGCCGGCATCTCCGGCGGCGGTTCGTCGGTCGCTTATGCTGCCAGTAAAGGCGCGCTCAACACCATCACGCAATCGCTGGCCCGTGCGCTGGCGCCCTTGATCCGCGTCAACACGGTGTGCCCCGGCTATATCGATACGCCCTGGTTCACCAAGGGCCGCGGCGAGGCCGGCGCCAAGGCGGTGCGCGATGCCGTGGTGGCGAAGGTGCCGCTGAAGGTGGCGTCAACGGCGGATGACATCGCGCAACTGGTGTGCTTCCTCGCCTCGCCGGCGTCGAGCAACATGACCGGTGAATTCGTGCGCATGGATGCGGGAATGCATCTGGTGCTGTGAGCTGTCATCGCGAGGAGCGCGACTCGTAGGGTGGGCAAAGCCAACGGGTCGCGCGAATGCGCGCCCGATGACAGGCTCCGCGTGCCCACCGCCTCGTCTTCGGAAGACCATGGTGGGCACGGCGCGAAGAGCGCCTTTGCCCACCCTATGATCTTTACTTGCTGCCGGGATCGCCAATCACCCGGCTCGCAACCAGCCGGTTCCAGATGAACAGCACGATCAGCGCGCCGATGGTGGCGGTGATGAAGCCGGCGCCCTGGTCGGGACCGTAGTGGCCGATCGCCTGGCCGATGAAGGTGGCGAGGAACGCGCCGGCGATGCCGAGCACCGTGGTCAGGATGAACCCGCTCGGATTGTTCGGGCCCGGTGAAAGCAGCCGGGCAATAATTCCTGCGATGAAGCCGACAACGATGATCCAGAGAATGCCGCTCATTTCTGTCGTCCTTTTGTTAAGGTGCTGAAGGGTGATGCCGCGCGGCGCTGTCGGCGCCGCGCACATGCCGCGTCAAATCCGGCCCGATACTTCGTTCTCGTTCGGCACGCGTCCGTCCGGCGTCAGGTGGTTGACCACGTCGGGCAGATATTTGCTCAGGCCGCTAAGCAACTCGTCACGCGACAGGCCGCTTTGGGCCGAGAGCGATTCAATCTGGTCGGCGCCGAGCGCGTTGGCGAGATCGCCGGGCGCGATCTGCTTGTTGGGGCCGTTGCTGACCCAGGAGTTCGCGGTGTCGCCATGACCCTTCTGCTGAAACTGGTTCAGGAGGTCGCCGAGGCCGCCGCTGATCACGCTGCCGGCTGCGCCACCCGCGAGCAGGCCACCCAGTCCGCCCTTGAGCACATCGCTGAGACCGCCGCCGCCACCGGGCAGGCTCGCGGTCACATTGCCGGGCAATTTGGTAGGCGGAGCCTGCGTCGGCGCCGCACCAGGCTGGCTGCCGCCGAAATGCTTGACCGCCTTCCAGGCCAGCAGCGCCAGGATCGCCATCGTCATCGGCGACATCCCGCTTTTATCGGATGGATCGCTTGGGGCGCTGGGCCCACGCGGGCCGTTCTGCATGCCGTTGAGTACGTCGAGTAAACCCATAGTCCTCTCCTCAAGCCTGACAGCCCCCGTCTGCGAAACATAACGGTGGCCCATGACGGTTACAAGGCGCGGTTACAAGGCAGGGTTGCAAGGCGCAGCCGGCAAGCGCCCGGCACGTTCAATAGGCACCGGCCGGCCGTTCTGCTATCGAACCTCTACTAAAAAACCTTGGCGTAACGGGGATGAATGGCGAATGAATTCGGGCCGTACCATCGGTATCGCAGGCGCAGGCAGCATCGGCTGCTTTGTCGGCGGCATGCTGGCGGCAGGTAGCCGCCGTGTCGCGCTGCTGGCCCGACCGCGCGTGATCGGAGAGATCGAGGCCAACGGCTTGCGGCTGACGAGCTTTGAAGGCTCCGATCAAACCGTCGCCGCCAGCCGGTTCGCGCTGTCGGAAAATCCTTCCATTTTCGGCGATGCCGGCGTGGTGCTGGTCACGGTCAAGAGTGCGGATACCGCTGACATGGCTGACGTGATCGCGCGAAACGCGCCGCCCGACGTCGTCGTCGTCAGCCTGCAGAACGGCATCGGCAATACTGCTGTGCTGCGCAGCCGCTTGCCGGGCCGCCGCGTGCTCGGCGGCATGGTGCCGTTCAACGTGGTGGCGGCCGGCGAGGGGCGGTTCCATCGCGCTACGTCGGGCGACATTGTCGTGGAGCGGGACGACGCACACACCGCGGACCAACTGTCGGTGCCCGGCTTGAAGATGCGTCCGACCGACAACATCGATGGCGTGCAGTGGGGCAAGCTGCTGGTCAATCTCAACAACGCGCTCAACGCGCTCGCCGACCTGCCGCTGCGCCGGCAACTCGCACAGCGGCCGTGGCGCCGGTTGTTCGCCGATCAGATGGCGGAAGGATTGGCGGCGATCCGCGCCGAGGGTATCCGGCCGGTGTCGCCGACGCCGATCCCGGCGCCCTGGATGCCGCCGCTGCTGCGCCTGCCGGATGCGATCTTCGAAGCCCTGCTGGGGCGGACCATGAAGATCGATCCCGAGGCACGCTCGTCGATGTGGGAAGACCTGCAGCGCGGCCGCCGCACCGAGATCGATTATCTGCAGGGGGTCATCACCGAAATTGCCGAACGGCGCGGCCTCGACGTGCCGGTGTCGCGCCGCGTCGTGGAACTGATCCGGCGTGCGGAGCTTGAGGCCAGGGGCTCGCCCGGCCTGACGCCCGAACAGATACGGGCGACGGATTGAGTCACGCGCGCCTTGAAATGGCGCCGATCCGGCGCGAAGCTCGCCAACGATCGATGGGAGAAGCGGTATGACGCGAACGAGTCTTGTGTCTCTGGCGGCTATTGCCCTTGCGGGATGGGCCTCCCTGATCGCGGCCCATGCCGCGCCGCCAACGGTGACGCCGTCGCCGGGCTATGACGCGCGGTTGCAGGAGCAGCGGGCGGCGACATCGACGGTCCAGCAGCCGGTCGCGCCGGTCGTCACGCCGGCTCGGCCGCGTCGCGGCAAGAAAGCGCCTGCGCATTGATGCATCCAATGCCGGCACGATCCGCAGTGGGGCCGCTTTTGCTCGCGCTCTGCCTGGGCCTTGCCTTCACGGCCGTGGCGAGTGCGGCCGACTATGGCAGGCGCTGTCAGCGCCTATCGCAAGGCGCATGGTCTGTCGGCGGTGAAACTCGACGGCAGACTGAGCGCGGCCGCGCGCAAGCAGGCACAGGCGATGGCGGCCACCGGCTCGATCAGTCACAGCGCGGGAGGAAGTTTTTCGTCGCGGATGGCGCCGTTGCGCCGACGTGGGGCGGCCGAAAATATCGGCGCCGGATTCCTGACCTATGCCGAGATGCTGAAGGAGTGGGAGAATTCAACCGGCCATCGCGAAAACCTGCTGCTGCCGGCCGTGCGCCGCATCGGCGTCGCCTTTGTCGACAATCCGAAATCACCTTACCGGAAATTCTGGGCGATGGTGCTGACGGATTGATACGACGTCATGCCCGCGAAGGCGGGCATCCAGTACTCACCGGCGATGCTCTTTTAATTTGCGGGAAAGCGCTGTGTCCCACGATAGGCCCGTGGGTACTGGATTCCCCGCTTGCGCGGGGAATGACAGAGTCTATCCCCGCTTGCCCTTGCTCGGCGTCGAGCTGAACAGCTTCTTCAGGTCGTTGATGCTCTCTGAAAGCCGCGGCCAATCGCAGGAGAACGAGCTCTTGGCGCAGTTCGCCGCCTTGATGCGGGGGCGGACACCCGCTTTGGTGTGCATAATCGGCCCAAGTTGGACATCGTGCAATGTCCGAAAATCAACTTCGGAAATTTTTGACGGCTTAGAGGACCTGGGGAAGAGCCAAGAAGCTGGTCAAAATCGAATAGGGATGCAGAGGCGGAACATGCTCCGCTGCACGCTCTGGCCTACAACATCAAAGGGTGATGTGCATTCTGGGTGTTGGCGGCCTAATGGAAGCGATCAGGACATAAGATCGACTCCCCGAGCACCTGGCCGCGGGGCATGTCAAACATCTGCGTTTTTTTGCATGGGCTGGGTCATGGAACGAGCGAATATTGGTTTCAGACTCGAAACCAAAGTTGCGTAACTACGCCTCGGGTAACGCCAGCGGCGACGTTTCCGGAAATTCATTGATCTCAAGGATGAGGACGCTATCGCCCGCCTGATATCGGAAAAGTCTAAATTCCTGTTTTTTGAGCGGCGAATGGAAGGTCACGGGCGTTTCGTCCGACCACCTGCTGAGTTCAGACTTCAAATCGCCGACCGTCAAATTGGTTACGGGCTCGATCACGGACGATCCTTTGCTGACAGTTGCAGCCCAACGGTCCGCACGATGTTGGTGGCACTATCAAGCTGGGGATGAAGCGTTGCTTTTTCCGGCGTTTTTAGGCTCTCCACGGGCGGATTTTATTGCATGGTCGCGCTCAACGGCCTTCAGGCGCGCGAGACCGCCCACGGTCAGCCGCTGCTCGTCTTGCTCACCCTGATCGATCATACCGTAAATATGTTGTGTAAGAATTTTTCGTGCTTGTAGTATCACCGAAGGGTCCTGCGGATGTAGCTGCTCATAGACACCGAGTGCGCGTTCAATAGCGGCCGGAGCAACTACCAATTCGACGAGGTTGGTTATGGGCGGCGCGTGTTGCTTCATGACTTCCTCCAACGCCCTCCTTCCCTAGAACCATAGAAGCTCCAAAAAGTTCCAGAGGTTGGAACGGTTGTCTGGTGCAAAGCGTCCAGGTCGGATGCCCGCTTTGGGTGTGCGCCGTGGAAAGGCGGCGCTTTCCAGTGGGTGTAAGTCCCACCCGGCAACCGCTCCAGCCGGAAGCAACCGGAGCAGTCATGGAGGTAACAAAGTGGCTGAAGCCTTCGGTATGCGTGTCACGAATTGGTGACAGCGCGAGTGTGCAGGCCGTAACGCGAGTAAACGCCGAGCAAACCTCGAAAAGGACGATGCGCAGGCCGACCCGACCACTCTTTCGGGGAAGGCTGATACGGTTGGGTGCAAGAGCGAATTAATACTCCCAGCCGCTGCGCCGGGGTAGTGGCGACGGCATGTACACAAGGAAAGCGTACGCAACACGGGAAGCCCCATGGCGTGGCCAGCGATGACCAACCGAACGCCCGCGAGGGACAGGTCGGGCGCCTTGGGGTGGCGGAGAGGTTCGCAGTACCGCTGAAGCCGGGTAACGCCGGTGGAGGGAAGGGACCTCAGTTCAAGACAGACGCAACAAGTAGTGAGGGATTTGGAGATTGGGTAACCTATCAACTCCGAAAACTGTTCAGAAACTGCAGAAGGCGTTGCACGCGAAAGCGAAGGCAGAAGCCGGCTATCGGTTCTATGCCCTGTACGACAAGATCAGCCGCGAGGACATTCTGGCCCATGCCTATGCCCAGTGCCGCTCCAACAAGGGCGCACCGGGTGTGGACGGTCAAGACTTTGCGGATATCGATGCGTATGGCGTAGGGCGATGGCTTGGCGAACTGGCGCTTGCGCTCCGGGAGGAAAGCTACCGACCGGATCCTATCAGAAGAGTGTTCATCCCGAAGGCCAACGGCAAGCTCAGGCCGCTGGGCATCTCGACCGTGCGGGATCGGGTCTGCATGACGGCAGCGATGCTGGTGCTGGAACCGATCTTCGAAGCCGACCTTCCACCCGAACAGTACGCGTACCGTCCTGGGCGAAATGCCCAGCAGGCGGTAATTGAGGTGGACCGGCTGCTGTTCCGAGGCCATCCGGAAGTCGTTGACGCCGACCTCGCGGACTACTTCGGGAGCATCCCCCATGCCGAACTACTAAAGTCGGTAGCGCGCCGGATTGTTGATCGGCGCGTGCTGCATCTGATCAAGATGTGGCTGGAATGCCCCGTAGAAGAAACCGATGATCGAGGAAGGAAGACACGCACGACCGAAGCCCGGGACAACCGGCGAGGCATCCCGCAAGGGTCACCCATCTCCCCACTACTGGCGAATATTTACATGCGCCGGTTTGTGCTGGGATGGAATATGCTCGGGTTGGAGCAAAGCCTCGGCTCTCGTATCGTGACCTACGCCGACGATCTCGTGATCCTGTGTCGGAGAGGCAAAGCCGAAGAAGCCTTGCAGCAACTGCGCAAGATCATGAGCAAGCTGAAGCTCACGGTCAACGAGGAGAAGACACGAATCTGCAGGGTTCCGGAAGGTGAGTTCGACTTCTTGGGCTACACGTTCGGACGGATGTTCTCAGAGAGAACCGGCCAGGCGCGCCTGGGATACCGGCCATCGAAGAAGAGCATCAAGCGCATGGTTGAGAAAATCCACGCACTGACAGACCGAACGGGGACATGGCAAGAAACCACAAAGCTGGTGGGCAAGGTGAACCGCACGCTGCGCGGATGGTCGAACTACTTCCAAGTAGGCACTGTCAGCAAGGCGTATCGGGCACTCGATAGCTACACCGCGATGCGGTTGCGCCGGTGGTTGCGCATCAAGCACAAGGTCAGGCGACGCAAGGGCGGGACCTATCCACTCCCGCATCTCTACGGGCACTTCGGGCTCGTACGGCTGAGCATGCTTGGGCACGACGTGCCGTGGGTGAAGGCGTGACGTTTTGTCCGAGAGCCGGATGCGGGAAATCCGCCTGTCCGGTTCGATGAGCGGAGTGTGAAAACGGGGCCATGGTCGAACCAGTAAGGCACCGCCAAACGAAAGGGGCGGAAACAGATATGTTCGAACCTAAAACTACCGCGTCACACTTCGACTCTACCAAATTCGGGGGGGGGCCGGGCGCGCACCGGGCGGTCCGCTTTCGTCAGCCGGTTCTGTCAGGTCCGAAACGTGCCCCATAAAAATCGGCGGTTGATTCGGTCATCTCGGGGGTCGAGAAACGGGTGCGCGGAAAGATAAGAGGTTAGGGGCCACACCACATTTGCAAACCGGCTTTCTGTGCGCGCGGGAACCGAAACAGACCTTGTCAGTTAGCTTTCCGAGACTTCATCTTTGGAGTGTACGCCATGGACAAAGATCGAATTGTCGGCTCGGCGAAGGATTTCGCTGGTAAGGTCGAGAGCACCGTCGGCAATGTTGCCGGCGACGCAAAGACCCAGGCAGCGGGCCGCGTCCGCGAGGCGGCCGGCGAGGCGCAGAACCTATACGGCCAAGCCAAGGACGTAGCGCGCGAAACTACGGATGCCGCCGTGAGCTATGCCAAGGAAGCCTATGAGAACAGCGGCGATACTTTTCGCGACGGCTCGCAAGCGATTGCGAAGAAAGTGCAGGAGAACCCGCTTGGTTCGATGTTGATCGCGGGCGGGATCGGTTTTGCGTTGGCGCTGTTGATGACGCGCCCGCCGCGCCGCCCGCCGACGCGATATTATGGCTAAGACAGCCATATCGGAAGAAATCACACTTTCGATTGATTGGCTGTTTGTTGGTTTGGAGATTAAATCGTGAGTGATGACGTCCCGCTGGCCCCTTTCGTCTACGAAGGCTTGGATCCTGTTCCAGAACCGAGGTCCACCATCGCGGATGTCTCCGATGCCGTGAAGGGGACTGTCAATCGAGTTAGCGGCGCGATAGAAGCGGGTCGAAAGCCCGGTATGCCATTGAGCGTTTTAAGCAATATCGCGCGCGAAGCGCCTCTCGGTTCGCTGTTAATCGCGTTCCTGTTGGGAGTTGCCGTCGCCCGCCGCCGGTGATTGTTTGAGAGCGCGCTAACAGAACGCGACACCGATCCACTCTTCTTTTCGCTAAACGATAAGACAGAGCGACGTTTTAGACTTTGGCCGATTACTTCCGATCCTCCCCCGGAAGCGGACGTCGCTGATGCCAATAAGCGAGATTGCGCGCCGGTTCGACCATGACCGGTCACCCGACCTCCTTTTTCGAAGTTGAGTGCACTCAACATTAGACCTGGACTAGAAAAAATTTCATCTCTGGTTATCCGGTTGTCGGAACGCTTTCGGGGATGACGAGTTTGTGCCGGCTGCGAGCTAACAACCAACGAGGATTCCATGGCGAGAGACGAGCACAACAAGGCTGCCGAACACCACGAAAACGCTGCCAAGGCACATCGTTCCGCCGCCGAACATCACGGTAAGGGCGACCACGGCAAGGGCAAGGAGCACGCGAGCAGTGCTAAACAACACTCGCAGGCTGCAAACCAGCATAGCGATCAAGCTCATTCGAAGAGTCAGCAGCAGAAATAACGAGGCACGAAAGGCCCGGGTCATCCCCGGGCCTTTCAGTTTCCGTACGCGCGGTGACATTTCTTTCAAAAGGGAGCAATTGGGATGCTGTTATCGAAACAGAAAAAGTAAAGTTATTTAGCAAGGAGAACGAAATGTCCAAAGAGCCAAAGATCGACCACGACTATCATGCGGGCAAGGACAAGCTGACGATAACCATTCATCGGTATTCGCTGAAGAGCAAAAGAACTCGAGATGCCATCATGGAGAAGCTTATGGCGGATCTTGAAAGCAAGCCGGATCGCCTCATCGCCGGGACAAAGAACAAATCGAAAAATGGACCGGCCAAGAAGCAACGTGGTCAACAAAAGGCATCCAAGCTAATTGTGGTTGGCGACTGAAGGCAGGTGTCAATGCAGAGTCTACGGATCAACGGGAATTTTGCTTGTTAATCCTCATCAAAGCTGGGGACCGCGAACTCGCCTTTGCCCGACAACGTCTGCCGCAAGCACCGCTGCCAATCGTCGTTCCACCGTTCACCGGTCAAGCCCCTGGAAAATCAGCCCGGCTGTCGGGTTACTGTTGGGCTCGACGCTGCAATGTCCGTTCTGGGTCCAGGCTGTGTGAAAACACGCTCCGGCGAAGGATGCGCAGAATTGTTTTCTCAATTGCCTTCTTCCGTAAGAGGTTGCCAGTACGATCGACTCCCATATCGACGAAATCGAGATGGAAGTTCTACACGCAAGTTGGGCATCGGAGTTTTCACACAGCCTGAGCCAAAAGCGCCGGGCAGTCTCTGACCGGCATCTTTTGGGCCTTGCGCTCATGCGCTTCCGTCAGCCCCGCTTGCCCTTGCTCGGCGTCGAGCTGAACAACTTCTTCAGGTCGTTGATGCTCTCCGAGAGCCGCGGCCAATCGCAGGAGAACGAGCTCCGGGCGCAGTTGGCTGCCTTGATGCGCGCGGCCCGCTTGACCGGGCTCGCCACCGGCACCGGTACCTTTGCGGCTTCAGCGCGCGCGGGTTCCTGTTCCGATCGCAGCGAGACCTGCTGCACTTGCTGCTGCTGATGCTGCTTGGCCATCAAAGCCGCAGCGATGGTGTTGCGCCGCTCCCGATCGAGATAGGCGGTATACTGCTCGTCGATTTTCTTCTGCTCTTCAGGCGTCGGATTGGGACCTGCGATATCGAAGGTCCGGTCCTGCATGAAGTCGTAATAGGTGTAGCCGCCGCCGGGCTTGCGGCGGCCGGCGAACTTGGCGTTGCACTCGGCAAGCGACGCCGTTCTTTCTTCCTTGGTCTTGGCCTTTTCGGCCGCGTCGGCGCAGGCCTCGAAATCGGCCGGCGCGCTGCGCCACCACTGCGCGTGGGCGCGCACCGGCGTCAGCACGACGAAGGTTCCAATGGCGGCAACAAACAGCGCCGATGGTCGTGACACGAACACGGGACGATACTCTCCAGTCGAATTCTCTCGGGAACTTGCAAGGGGGAACTTGATTGAGTCGATTGTCATCATTTTGGCAGAGCTTGTCACCCCGGAACCGTATTGTTTTCCCACCGGGATGTTGACCTGTGGAACAAGGATGTCGGTGCAATCAAAAATTGCTGAGTGAATTCAACGGTGAAAGAAGCGGTTCACGCGCGGTGCCGCGGCAAACGCCCGACGATGCCGATTTGGGTGGACGGACCGGGCGCGCCACATTGTGGCAACAATCAGCCAAGATCCGTTCGCACGGGCGCGCGCTTGGCGACGGCACGCCGGTCCTGCTAAAGCGCCATTGTTCGTCGGGAAGCCGGCGGGATACGATTTCGATCTGGCAATTGCAGTAGGAATGTTCGATGCGGCGGTTTCTGTTTGCGATCGGCTTGACGGGTTTCCTGACCGTTTTTCTGGCGGGCCTGGCGCAGGCCGGCGTTTTCAAAATTCCCGAAGAAGGTGCGACTGCGATCTCGATCGATGTGCCGGATTCCTGGAATCCCAACGTGTCCGATGACTCCATCGACACGGCTTCGCCCGATCGGGCGGTGTTCTTCTGGCTCACGGTCGAGAAGGAAGCCGACGTCGCCGCAGTGAAGGCCGAAGCGCTGAAGGCGCTCACCCGCAACGGGTTGAAGATCGATCTGGCCGGCGTCAAGGAAAGCACGAGCGCCTTCGCAGGCATCGACTCGACGGAATGGGTGTATTCGGCGACCGATAACGGCCAGCCCAGAACCGTCAAGATCCGCGCGACCGCCCTTGGCAATAATCGCTTCATCCAGCTCGCGCAATGGGGCCCGCAGGCCGCCTTCGACAAGCACGCCGCCGCGCTGACCAAGATTTTTGCTTCGGTGAAGGCGGTCGGGAAGTAGCGCAAACACCCGGATCACGGCGCGGCCGAAGGCTCAAAGGCCAGCCGATCCGGGGTAGCGATTCCGGAGGAGCTCTGGTATGGAATTCGCGATACCCGTGCTTCGGCCGGGTTCGCGGTCCCGTAGCTCAGCCGGATAGAGCGACGGTTTCCTAAACCGTAGGTCGCATGTTCGAGTCATGCCGGGATCGCCAACGTCCAAACCTCGAAACGCTCCATAAAATAGGGCCTTTGCCAGCTGCGTTTCAAGAGCAACGGCATGATGTTGCTGCGCGGCGCCGCAGTTTAAGAAAAATCCAAATACGGGCACGCATGGAGGCGAGCGATCACATGCCATGTGCGTGTCGGATGTTATCTAGAAACTGGCGGGCGCTTTCCCGCCACGTAAAATTCAGCGCATAGGCGCGGCATTGTTGGCGCGAGATATCCAATGCGCCGATAGCGGCGCGGTGCAGATTCATGTCGAGGCGGCCGCATCCTGACCGGTCGATCACGTCGAGCGGTCCCATGACCGGAAATGCCGCAACCGGCAGGCCGCAGGCCAAAGCTTCGAGCAGAACAATACCGAAAGTATCGGTAAGGCTTGGAAAGACGAAGACATCAGCTGATGCATAAACTTCGGCAAGCGCTTCCCCACTCCGGACGCCGAGAAAATGGGCGTTCGGAAACTCGGTTTCCAGCTTCGCGCGTAACGGCCCGTCGCCAACAACGACCATCGAGCCGGGCAGATCCAGCGCCAGAAAGGCCGCGATATTCTTCTCAATGGAAATGCGGCCGACAAACAAAAAAACCGGCTTGGGGAATGCGAGCGGACGCTCAAGGCGCGGGCGGAAAACGTCGGCGTCGACGCCCGGCGACCACTGCATGAGCTTGCAAAATCCTCGAGCCTTTAGGTCGCGCTCAAGCGTTGGCGTGCCGACCATGATGCCGGCGCCGCTGTTGTGAAACCGTCGCAATGCCGAGTAGCTCCACGCCAGCGGCACGGGCAGCCGAGCTGCAAGATATTCTGGAAAGCGGGTGTGGTAGCTCGTCGTAAAGGGATAGCCTTCTCTCCGGCACACAGACCGGGTGACCCAACCAATGGGACCTTCGGTTGCGATGTGCACCGACTCGGGTCGCGCCGCGGCGATGGCGCGTTTGACGGTGCCGGGCGACGGCAAGGCAAGCTGTATTTCGCGATAGCCGGGCAACGGCAGCGTTGGAAAATCCTGGGGTGTCAGGAAGGTGATATCGGCGCCGAATGAAGGCGCCTCAGTCGCCAGATTTTCCAGCGAGCGAACGACCCCGTTTACCTGAGGGCGCCAAGCATCGGTCGCGACCAGCACGCGCATTACGCCGCGACCTTTGCCGGCGGGCTCGACGGCGTCTCGATTGTCAGGGGATGCAACCGCGGCCCGACCCATCGCAGGATCTCGAAGCGGCCATCGTAATGCTCGACCACGGCCGAGCAGGATTCCACCCAGTCCCCGGCGTTGATATAGCGCACGCCGAAGTCGTCGTGCATGACGGCATGGTGGATATGACCGCAGATCACCCCCTGGACATCATGCCGATGCGCCTCGGCTGACAGCATCTCCTCGAAACGGCCGATATAATTGACGGCGTTCTTGACGTTCAGTTTCGCCCAGGCAGACAGCGACCAATAGGTGAAGCCGAGGTGGCGGCGCACGAAATTGAGATACCGGTTGCAAGTCAGCGCGGTCCGATAAGCCCAATCCCCGAGAACGGCGAGCCAGCGCGCGTGGTTGACGACGAGATCAAACTGATCGCCATGGATGACCAGATAGTCCCGGCCGTCAGCGGCCTTGTGGATCGCGTGCGCGACTATTTCGATGCCGCCGAACGTTGACCCGACATGATCGCGCAGGAATTCATCGTGGTTGCCGGGAACGTAGACGAGGCGCGTTCCCTCATTCGCCATGCGTAACAGCTTTTGCAGGACATCATTGTGCATCTCCGGCCAGTACCAGTTCGACTTCAGGTGCCAGCCATCGACGATGTCACCGACGAGAAATACGGTGGCGGCATCGTAGCTGCCAAGAAATTCGATCAGCAGGTCGGCCTGGCATCCCTTGGTGCCGAGATGTACGTCGGAGATAAAAAGAGTTCGGATTTTGGTGACGGCCTGGGATTGGGCCTCCTTTGATGGCGGCGCCTTGCCTGTATCGACGGCGGCATTCCTGCTCGCGAACTCATTGCAGCCATTGCCGGGGTATTCCTCACCAACCTTGTCGCGCTGGACCATCGTCGCGGTCAATGCTGCGAAGCTGATAATGGCCTTGGTTGCGTCGCGGCTGGCTTGCCTCTTGAGAGCCGAGCGCAGCCAGCAAATACTCGCGATCAAGAGGACGAATGTGAAACCGGCCCCCCGGCGTTGGTCATCAGCGAGAAAGGGCGCAAGCTTGTAGCTCGAAAAAAGAACCATGGCCGTGGCCGCTGTGCGCTCAAGAGCGTCAGCGCTGGGCCTCAAGTGGGATAGGGAAGCTCTCATGCAAACTACTCCGCAGGGATGGGATCAGTGCGATCGATCATGCGATGCCGGGCCCGATCAATTTCAGTGACGTTCAGATGCTGCTCTTGCGTTCGCCCGCAGCTATCCCGGAAGAAACCGCGACGGGCCTTTTGCAAAAGCGAAATCCCAGGAGGATGGCGAATTCTGCCGCAATGAGGGTCACCGCCACCCAAAAGCCGATGCTGACCGGATCGTGACTGCTGCCGCGCAATGCGTATCCGAGGCTCAGGAATGGCGTGTTCCAGATCAGCGTGCCGAGCGACGTGGCGGCGAGAAATGCCCTGGGCTCGAGCTTGAGCACGCCAGCCGGCAAAGCCAAATAGATCCGCACGGTCGGAAGGGTCTGGCCGATCAGCGTTACCCAAAAGTGATTGCTGCGGTAGGCGCTCGTTAGTTGTCCATAGAGCGAGGGTCGGAGAAAAATAAATTTCCCGTAGCGAGCGACCAAATTCTCGATTCGCTGTGATCCCAGAGCCCTGCCAAGTCCGTACCAGCCGACGGCTCCGATGACTGATCCGACTGTGGTCACCATGATCGTCATGGTGAGAGTTGTGCTATCGGAGACGGTCATCCCGAGAAACATCAGCAGGACGTAAGACGGAAACAGCGGAACGAATTTCTCGACGATGGCCAGGCAGCCGATTCCCGCGAGGCCGAAGCTCAGCAGTGTTGCGATGGTGCTCGAATTTTCCATAATGCCTCAGGTTGCGGTCGGCTTGCGCCTGGTGATGCGGTACACGGAGGCCGGAGGCACATTGCGCATTGTGTGGCCGATGCAGGTTGCCTGGAGATCGAGGTCATCGAGAATGCTGTCTGCGATCGGGCAGCGCGGACCGTAGGTGATTTGATAGAAGGCGCCTTCCGGACGCAGGTAGCTGAACGCGCCGCTCAGGATGGCGACAACCTTGTGGGGCGGCATCGTGAGCAGCCCGAGGCCGCTGACGACAGCGCCGGCCGGTGCGTTCTCGAACAGCCGGTACTTCTCCAGCCAGGTAGCGTCCATCCAGAACACGCGGGCGTGCGGGAAGCGTGCGTGCAACAACCGAACGAAATCGGAGGCATATTCAACCAACGTCAAATCCTGCTCCCGCACACCGCGCTCCAGCAGCGCATATGTGAAGGGACCGGTGCCTGGGCCAAGTTCGATGACGGGCCCCGTTTTCGCCGTGATCTCCTGCGTCATGAGTGTTGCGACGGCGGTGCCCGATGGCGCCACCGCGGCGACCCGCAGTGGATTGCGAATCCAGGAAAGCAAGAACGGCAGAATGTCAGCGGCCGGCATATCGGTTATCCATCGCGATGAGGGCGCGGCCGGGTTCAGGGTCGTCGTTCGATCTCAAAATCATTTGTCTCTTTCAGGTGGCGCATTCGCATTTGCTGCGGGAAGAGGGCATACGGCCGAGCCGTAGAGCGATACCGATCGGTGACAGAGTGGAAATCGCCCGGTCCGGCCGACGGGGTGCTGTGTCTCATGGCTAGATTGCGGGAACCTGTCGCGCATGCGCTCTGAAGAAAATAATCGGCACGGCGTCCGCGGAGTTCCGGTGCAAGGTTGCCGCAATGAAAGGTCGATAGAATGGATTGCGTAAGACGGAAGAGCCGGGTGTGGCGAGGCGGGGGAATCTAGCTGATGCGCGTATTGTTGGTGGAAGACCACCTGGAAATGGTCGCTGCCCTGCGTGCCGCCCTGACGCGGCATGACATGATCGTCGATCACGCACTCAACCTGTCCGAGGCTGAAGTAATCGCCGCGGATGGCAACTACGATGTCGTGGTGCTGGATCGTCAGTTGCCGGACGGCGATGGCCTGTCTCTTATTCCGAAACTGCGCGCCAGCGGCAACGTCGTGCCGGTGCTCGTGCTGACCGCCCGCGGTGATCTCGCCGACCGGGTTGCCGGCCTCGACAACGGTGCGGACGATTATCTCGCCAAGCCGTTTGCCTTCGAGGAACTGCTGGCCCGGTTGCGGGCTCTCTTGCGTCGGCCGGCTGGTGTGCAATCCGATATTGTGCGGGTCGGGCGCATCTCGTTCGACTTTACGCATCGCGAGGCGAGTATCGAGGGAAAGGCGCTGGAAATGCCGCGTCGCGAGTTGCTGGTGCTGGAAGCCCTGGTGCGTCGCATGGGACGAATGGTGCAGCGGGCTTCCCTGATGGAAGCGGTCTTTGGCCTTGACGACGAGGTTCAGCCCAATGCGCTCGACTCCCACATCTCGCGGCTGCGCCGCAAGCTCGCAGAGGCAGACGCCGGGGTAACGATCAACGGCATCCGTGGCGTCGGATACCTTCTGCGTGATACGCCATGACCTTGCTGCGGCCGCGATCCCTCAGGTGGCGCCTGGTCGGGCGCCTGGTGCTGTTGCAGGCGACGGTGCTGAGCGCGCTGATCGTGCTCGTCCTGCTGGTCGTCGCGGCATTGTGGTGGAGCGGCGTTCTGGGCGAAGACTATGAAGGCAGCAGCCTCGATGTGCTCAAGGAGGCGGTGGAACGCGATGCTGGCGGCGGATTGACGCTGCGCCCGACGCCGGAACTCGCAAATCTGCGATCGGAAATTTCCGGCCTGTGGTTCGTCGTCCGGGACGCGCAGGGGCATCGCCTGTCGGAGGGCGTCGTGCCACCGGACTTTGTGTCGATCGCCGGTGCGCTTGACCACGTCCGGGAGGCACGGCTCTCATGGACGGCAGGACAAACGTCGCCGCTGGCGGGGCTCGTCAAATGGGTTGATAGCCGAGCCGGGAGCGTTCAAATCATGACGGGAACGCAGGGGCGTATCTCGGTTGGCAGGGTTATCGCAGTCGCGCCGCCTGTGTTCCTGAACTTCTTGTTGCCGATTATCGGGCTGATGGCGTTTGCGACACTCGTCGCGACGCCGTTCGTGGTTCGCCGGGCCATGGCGGGCCTGGGGCAAGCGGCCGCGCAAGCTGAACGGATCGACATCGACCGCCGCGGCGTACAGTTGTCTGTGGACGAAGTCCCAACCGAGATCATTCCGCTGGTCAAGGCGGTCAATGACGCCCTCGGCCGCCTCGACAAGGGCTATGAGCGTCACAAGCGCTTTCTGGCCGATGCGGCGCATGAGCTTCGAACCCCGATCGCCATTCTGACGACGCGGGTCTCTTCGCTTCCGACGGGACCGGAGAAGACGCGGCTGCTTGAAGACGCCACCCGCCTGACAGTGCTGACCGGGCAGCTTCTTGACCTTCAACGGCTCGATCAACAAGGCGACCGGCTTGTCCCGGTCGATCTGGTCGGCATCGCCCGGCGTGTTGTCCTTGATTTGGCGCCGCTCGCGTTCGCTGCAGGCTACGAAATGTCCTTCGAACCAGAAGATGAAGACATCGAGGTAAGAGGCGATCAGACCTCTCTCGAGCGGGCATTGACCAATCTTGTGCAAAACGCCATCGACCACGGCGGCCGTCGCGGCACAATCATGGTTCGCGTGGCGCGTGCCGGATGGATCGAGGTCTGCGATGACGGAGGCGGCATTCCGGTCGCGGAGCGCGAGCAGATATTTGAACCGTTCTACCGCCTGCAGCAAGGCGGACGAGGCGCGGGCCTCGGTCTCGATCTCGTGCGGAAGATCATGTATCTGCACGGTGGCCGCGCTGAAGTGGTCGCTGGGCCATCTGGAGGGGCGTGCTTGAGAATGACATTCCCAAATGTTCAGCGCGCCGTTTCGTAGTTTCTAACGAGCGAAACAATGATCGTCATGATTCCGCGTGGAGTGACCGGGATCGCCCGGCTCGGGGCCTAAAGGAAACCTGTGAAACACTACCGTAATCCCCGCGCCGATCCGCACGGTGGGTATCGAGATGCCTAAGGGCGGAGGGCGCACCTTCGATGCTTATCCTCACACCAACACGGCGAGGTGCGCTTGGCCTTGGCGACAGCGGCGCCTTCTGATCGGAGGACTTCGCCATCATATCGAAGGTGGCGCCGTCGCATGAGCGGCCTCCGTGCGGCAGGCTTGAGGACTCACCTTCGCCGAAACACCTCGCGAACAAGATGAAGTCACCTCTGCTTCACTGCATTAAAACAGAACGCGGCTTCTCGAATGGCAGTCGACGTCAGCAATTGCTGGCGCGATCGCCAACCGTAATGCGCGACAGTCGGCGGGCGGATCATTTTCAAGGATGTGCAAATGAGGTCCCGGGAATTTTTTCGATGGCAATCCATCGCCGGCTCTCTCATGGTCTGAGCGATCGCTCGGCATCTGCTTCCTCCGGCCGCAGCGCCGAGAGAAGAGCGTGGCCCCTTCGATGCAATCGCCAATCCAGCAACACGACACCTCCAGCAGACGAAACCTTCCCCTTGATGGCGTGACCGTCGTCGATCTCGGCCAGGTCTATCAGGGGCCGTATGCCACGTTCCTGATGGCGCAGGCCGGCGCCGATGTGATCAAGATCGAGCCGTTGACCGGCGAGCCGATCCGCGAACGCGTTCATGTCAGCAAGGGCTCGGCAGTCCCCTTTGCCATGCTCAACGCCAACAAGCGCGACGTGTCGCTCAACCTCAAGAGCGAGCGCGGCCGGGACATTCTCAAGCGCCTGACGGCGAACGCGGACGTGCTGCTGGAGAACTATGCGCCGGGCGTGATGGAGAAGCTCGGCGTCGGCTGGTCCGTCATGAGCCAACTCAACCCGCGTTTGATCTATGCGTCGGGCTCCGGCTACGGCCTGTCCGGGCCGGATCGCGATAATCTGGCGATGGATATCACCGTTCAGGCGGCATCGGGGATGATGAGCGTCACCGGGTTTCCGGACGGGGCGCCGGTCAAGTGCGGTCCCGCGGTGGTCGATTTTCTCAGCGGCATTCATCTCTATGCCGGCATCATGACCGCGCTTTACGAACGGACTTTCACCGGCAAGGGACGGCTTGTCGAAGTGGCGATGCAGGAAACGGTTTACCCCGCGCTCGCCTCGAACCTCGCCTTCGTTTACGACAAGGGCATTGCGCCGCCACGCACCGGCAATCGCCACGGCGGCCTCGCGGCGGCACCTTATAATGTCTATCCGACGCGCGACGGATACATCGCGATCATCGGCATCAACGAAAATCACTGGAACAATTTGCTCAAGGCGATCGATCGCGAAGACCTCGTTGGTGACGAACGGTTTTCGACCAAGCCCGCGCGGGTCAGGCATATCGAGGAAACCGACGAACTGATCACCGAATGGACGCGGCGGCACACCAAGGCGGAGGCGTTTGGCGTCTTCGGCAAGTACAAGGTCCCGTCGGCGCCGGTTCGCGATCTCATCGAGGTCACCAACGACAAGCATATGCATGAGCGCGGCATGCTCGAATGGATCGATCATCCGCAGTTCGGACGGATTGTGGTTCCGAACAGCCCGCTGCGCATTCATGGTGCCGATAAAGTCGAGCGCACCGCGTCGCCGCGTCTTGGCCAGCACAACCACGAAATCCTCGGTCAGATGCTCAAACTGAGTGCCGACGAGATCGGCCGGCTCGAGGCAGATGGGGTGATCGGGACCGCCGAGGCGTAATCCCTGGAAGCCTCCCGCCACCGCCGATCTTGCCCGCAGTAGGGTGCTTCCTGCGGTGCACGCCCGCGTCGTTCTACCTGAAGGCGAGATTGGATTTTATTTAATTATATCAATGGTTTTCGGTGACTGGAGCCGGCTCGCGAAACTTGACATTCCCTGCGATAAATTCACACTGGAGGATGTCATTTCCACATCAATGAAAAAGGCTTCCCGGGTGGCACCGCAGGATAGCGTGATCAAGACGGCGAGGCGGCTGTTCGAAGTTCTCGAATACTTCGACGAGGTCCAGCATCCGATCAGCCTCAAGGATCTCTCGCTCCACTTCAGCTATCCGGTCTCGAGCGCCTCGGCGTTGCTGAAAAGCATGGTCGTGATGGGGTACCTCGACTACGACAGCTACTCCCGCACCTACATGCCCACCATGCGCATCGCCACGCTCGGCAACTGGGTGCAAGGCGCGCTGTTCGGCGAGAGCCGTATTCTCGCGCTGATCAAGCACATGAGCGACGCCACCGGCGAGATGATCAGCATCAGCACGCAGAGCGATCTGTTCGCACAATATATTCACGTCGAGCCGTCGCAGCATCCGATCCGCTTTCATCTCAAGCCGGGTACCGTCCGGCCGCTGGCGAGATCCGGTGTGGGCTGGCTGCTGCTGAGCGCCCGAGCGGACGACACCATCGATCGGCTGGTGCGGCGGATCAACATCGAGGAAGAACCTGCCAACCGGATCGAACTGGTCGACCTGATGCAGCGGATCCGCGAGATCCGCGAGCAGGGCTTTGTGTTTTCGAAGCACACCGTGATCGCAGGCGCCGGCGTCATCGCCAAGCTGCTGCCGATCAGGCGGCACGGCCGTATTCTGGCGATCGGTGTTGGCGCACCGGTCGACCGGCTCGAAGCGAACGAAAGCCAGATCGTGCGTGAACTCACCGACGGGATCGCACGCTTCGTTGATCGCGACGAATAGTCCCAAGGCGAATAGTCGCAAGTCGCGTCACGCCAGCATTTTCACGGATATGGAAGTGAATTCCAGCATCTGAATAGACTTGGCTCAGCGCTTTGCTGCGCCCCATAATGCCCAGGCCCGGACGGCATCCGCCGCCGTGGCTAAACAAGAAAATCAGGGCAGGGAACGCACGCAAGATGCGGGAAACGGTCGTCGATCTACAGACTAAGGACGGGTTGATGAACACTTTCGTGTTTCATCCGGATGGCCCTGGGCCATTCCCCGTCGTTATTTTTTACATGGACTCGGTCGGGGTTCGCGAAGAACTCTGCGACATGTGCCGCCGCATCGCGACCGTCGGCTACTACGTCATCATGCCCAACCTCTATTATCGCCTCGCCCGTTCGGTCGATCTCGATGCCGATCGCCTGCACGATCCGGCCTATGCCGAGAGCCTGGCCTGGATGTGGAAGCTCAACCGAAGCCTCTCCAATACGATGGTCGAACAGGACACCCAGGCGGTCTTCGGTTATCTCGACACCGACAAGGCGGCGCGGAAGGGAAAGCTCGGCGTCGTCGGCTATTGCATGAGCGGCCGCTTCGTCTTCCGGGTCGCTGGTGCGTTTCCGGACCGCGTTGCGTCCTCGGCTTCGGTGTATGGCGCGAGGCTGATCACGGATGCACCTGACTCCGCGCATCTGCTGGCGGACAAGATCAAGGGCGAGATGTATTTCGCCTGCGCCGAGCACGACAGCTACGCCCCTCCGGAGACGCTCCGGGAGCTGCAAGGCGTTCTGGACAAGGCGAAGATCAATTCGAGGATCGAGATCTATCCCGAAGCCGAGCACGGCTTCGCGTTTCCCAAGCGCCGGCTGTTCCACAAGACCAGCACGGAGCGCCATTGGGAACGGCTGTTCGACATGTTCCGCCGCACCTTGGCGGCGTAAATCACATCAACCTCACGAGGCAGGTCTAATGTCACGCTTTTCGACTTTCGCGATTCTTTCCCTCGCTGCCGGCCTGCTGGCTGCAAGTCCGGCGTCAGCGGCCGATCCGGTCCGCATCGGAATTGCAGCGCCGTTTTCCGGTTCGGCGGCGACCTATGGGCAGGACACCAAACAGGGCGCTGAACTTGCGGCGGACGAAATCAACGCCAAGGGCGGCATTCTGGGCGGCCGCAAGATCGAACTCGTGTTCGAAGACGACAAGGGCTCGCCGCAGGGCGGCGTGGCCGCGGTGCAGAAGCTGATGTCGGTCGAGCGCGTCAACGCGATTACCGGCGGTACCAACAGTTCGGTGGTGCTGGCGGAATCTTCCGTGACGCGCAACAAGGTGCTCCACGTCAACGCCGCCGCGCAAGCCGACGCCATCACCGATCAGGGCAGCCCGTGGCTGTTCCAGGTCAACAACACCGTGTCGGGCAATTCGAGCGCGTTCAACGACTATATCGTCACGACGATGAAGCCCAAGAGCGTCGCCTACATGGGCGAGAACACCGAATTCAACAAGACGGTGCTCGAGCTGCTGAAGGAGAAGCTGAAGGGTGCCGGCATCGAACTGGTGAATGTCTCGACCTACGACGCCGAGACCAACGACTTCACCTCGATCATCACCAAGATCAAGTCGCTCAATCCCGATATGTTGTATGTCGCCGATGCCTATCCGGCCCGCGCCGCGCAGCTCTGGAAGCAGGTCCGCCAGCTCGGTGGTTTCTCGAAGGAAGTGATGTCGCCCGGCGTGATCGTCCCCGGCATGCTGAAGCCGGCGGAAGGCGCGATGGATGGCGTCATCACCGGCGAAATCTTCATGGTTCCGGCGCCGTCGCCGGAGGCCAAGGCCTTCATCGAAGCCTTCAACAAGAAATGGAACGGCAATCCCGGCAAGGGCCATCTCGTGATCTACGAGGCGGTTCACCTGATTGCTGCCGCCATGGACAAGGCCGGCACCGAAAAGGACTATGCCAAGATTTCGCAGACCATTCGCGACAACGCCTGGCCGTCGCCGCGCGGCGAATTGAAATTCGATGCCAAGGGCCGCGCCCGCGCACCGTATTTCTTCATCCAGCAGGTCAAGGGCGGCGTGCTCACGCAGCTCGAAGTGGCCAAGGTGAATTGATTTCGCAGGCGCCGGGCACGACATGAACCTCTTCCTGCAAACCCTGGCGAACGGGCTCGTCCTCGGCGCGAGCTACGCCGTCATCGCGGTCGGGCTGACGCTGGTGTTCGGGATCCTCCATATTGCCAACTTTGCGCATGGCGCGTTCTTTGCGATCGGCGCCTATGCGGTCCTGCTCCTGAGCATGTGGGGCGTGCCGTATCTGGTGACGCTGCCGCTCGCCATCCTGATCGTCGCCGTCGTGGCCTGGGTGACCGAGTTCGTCATCATCCGGCGCGCGATCTATGGCGAGGGCCATCACGGATCGATCATCGTGACGTTCGCGTTGGGTCAGGCGCTGGTCGCCTCGCTGATACTGATCTTCGGACCCGATCCGCAGCCGATCGGTTCTCCGTTCGCGCAAAGCACCTGGTCGGGCCTTGGCATTCTGATCGCGGGTCAGCGCATCTTCATCCTCGCGGCCTCGATCCTGGTGCTGGCCGGGTTCGGCGCCTGGCTGAAATACACCGTCAAGGGCCAGCAGGTGCTGGCGGTCGCGCAAAATCCGCGCGGCGCGCTCTATTCAGGGATTAACGTGCCGATGATCCGCAGCCTGTCCTTTGTGGTCGGCGTCGCGGCGGCGGGATTTGCCGGCGCCTTGCTGGCTCCCATCGTCACGGCCTATCCGACGATGGGCAACGCGACGCTGATCACAGGCTTTACCGTTGTGATCCTGGGCGGCATGGGCAGCATCTCCGGCGCCATGCTGGGTGCGCTCCTGATCGGCGTCGCCAATGCGATGTTCGAGACCTATGTCTCGGTGTCGTGGACGCCCGCGCTCGGATGGATCCTCGTAATCGCCGTCCTGCTGCTGTGGCCGCAGGGGCTGATGGGCCGTGCCCAATTGCACAGGCACTGATCAATCATGTCCGAATCCTCATCGGTTGAAACCATCGTCGTGCCGGCCGTCTCGTCGATCGCACGACCTGTCGCGCCTTCGAAATCACCGTTCCGCCTGCCACTGATCGTGCTCGGCGCCGTCGCCCTGGCCGCGCTGTTCGGCTTCCAGGTCAGCAACGTCTTCATCGTGACGCTGGCAGGCTACACCTGTGCCTTTGCGCTGTTTGCGCTCAGCATCAACATCATGCTCGGCGGCCTCGGCGAGGTTCCGCTCGGGCAATGCATCTTCTTCGGCATCGGCTCCTATGGCGTCGGCATCGGCATGGTGAAGCACGGCCTGTCGTTCGAGACCGCCGTTGCCATCGCGATGCTGGTATCGATGGCGGCGGCGGCCATCATCGGCTGGCTGACGTTGCGCCTGACCGGCGCCTATTTCTCGATCGTGTCCTGGGGGCTTTCGGGTGTCGCCATGGTGGCGGCGATGAACCTGACGCAATTCACCGATGGTCCGCTCGGCATCTTCGGATTTCCTCCGATCATGCTGGGCCCGATTCTGCTGGCCGAACCGAGAAACTATTTCTTCGCGACGTTCTCCATTCTCGTGATCGTGCTGCTCGTCCTGCTGGCGGTCAAGAATTCGAAATTCGGCGGCGCGATCGAGAGCATCAGGCAGAATCGCCATCTGGCGCAATCCGTCGGCGTCAATGTGTTTCGCGAGCGGTTGAAAGCATTCGTGCTCAGCGCGCCGATCGCCGCACTCGGCGGCGCGCTGTGCGTGCCCTACACGCAGATCGTGACGCCGGAAGTGTTCTCGGTCACCAATACCGTGGACGCGTTGCTGATGGTCCTGATCGGCGGTACCGGCGTTCTGGTCGGACCGCTGATCGGCGCCGTCATCTTCAGCATCATCCCGTATTATCTCAATCTCGATCCGAATGTTCGTATCTTGATCTTCTCCTCCGCCATCGTGCTCATCATGATGTTTGCGCCGGGCGGCCTGCACCAGATTGCCACGCGGCTGTTCAACCGTGTCACCGGAGGCCGCCGTGCAAGCGACAGCTGACACCAACGGCCGATCTCCGATCGTGCGCGCCGTCGACATCCGCAAGCGGTATGGCGGCGTTCGCGCGCTGGACGGCGTCAGCCTGACGGTGAACGCGGGCGAAGTCTTCGGCATCATCGGCCCGAACGGCGCCGGCAAATCGACGCTGTTCGATATCCTCTGCGGCATCACCAAGCCGACCAGCGGCAGCATCGAGGTACTCGGGCACGATGTCGGGCAAATGAGCCCGCATCTCGTCGCCCGGGCCGGCGTCGGCCGCACCTTTCAACGCACCGCCGTGTTCGGCGAGGCGACCGTCTACGACAACCTGCTGTTCGGCCGCCATATGGAATTTCGTCATTCCGTCGTCGGCCGGATGTTCGCCAGCAGGACCTGGCGGACCGAGCAAAAGCAGTTCGAGGACAAGGCCGAATATGTACTGACGCTTTCGGGCCTGCAGGAGGACCGCGATCGGGTCGCCAGCGTGCTGGCCTACGGCGTTCAACGGCGGCTGGCGGTTGCCGTTGCCCTGATGTCGGATCCGAAGATCCTGTTTCTTGACGAGCCGGCCGCCGGCATGAACGGCCGCGAGACGGCCGATTTCATCGCGCTGATCGAGACCATCGCGCCGGGGCGCACGGTGGTGATCGTCGAGCACGATATGACAGTCATCAAGGCGCTGTGCAGCCGTGTGCTGGTCGTGGTCGACGGACACCCGGTGACGATCGATGCGCCAGGCGAGGTCTTCAAACATCCGGAAGTGATATCGGCCTATCTTGGGGCGGAAGATGACTGATCTGCTCAGGGTTGACGGAATAGAAGCGGCCTACGGCAAGGTCACCGCGCTCAAGGATGTCTCGATCGCGATCAGGCCGGGAGAAATCGTCGCCATTCTCGGCGCCAACGGCGCCGGCAAGACGACGCTGCTCAACGCGATTTCGGGCGTGCTGCCGGTGACCGCAGGCGAGATCCGGTTCGACGGCGCGCCAATCAACGGCAGGAAGCCGTGGCAAACCAGCCGTCTCGGCATCAGCCACGTCCCGGAGGGGCGCGAAATCTTTCCGGACATGACGGTCGAGGCCAACCTGAACATTGTCGATTCCAACGGCGGCGGTCCGGCGTTCACTGTCCCCGACATTCTCGAGATGTTTCCGCGGCTGCAGGAGCGTATTTCCCAGCTCGCCGGCGGCCTGAGCGGCGGCGAGCAGCAGATGCTCGCGATCGGGCGTGGCCTGATGGCGCGCCCGCGACTGATCCTGTTCGATGAGCCGTCGCTGGGGCTTTCGCCGGTGCTGACCAAATTCGTGCTCTCTTCGATCGCAGGGTTAAGAGCAAAGGGTATCGCGACGCTGCTGGTCGAGCAGAACATGCGCGCGGCGCTTCGGATCGCCGATCGCGCCTATGTGCTGCGGGTCGGACGCATCGTGCGGGCCGGCACCGCGGCGGAAATAGCGAATTCGCCGGACATCCAGGAAGCCTATCTCGGCGTCTAGAAGACCATGCGGCTGAAGCAAGAAGGAAAAAGAAAATGGCGTCAGAGCTTCGTTTCCCCGACGGCAGTTGCGATTGTCATGTCCACATCTACGGTCCCTATGATCGCTTTCCCGCGCAAAGCGAAGGCCGCTTCTCGCCGACACAGGCAAACCCGGTCGAGTCGCTGTTTGCGATGTGGGACTCGATCGGCGTCAGCAGGGGCGTCATCGTTCATGCGCTGGCGGCGGGCGAGGACAATGAGGTGACGCTGGACGCGTTGCGAAGGTATCCGGAACGGTTGCGCGCGGTTGCAATCCTCAAGCGCGATGTTTCGGACCGGCGTCTCGACGAGATGACTGATGCGGGTTTCAAGGGTGTGCGGATCAACCTGCTGCGCCAGGACGGCAAGCCGGTCTCGTCGGGCGGCATGAATCTCGACGACCTCAAGGCGCTGGCGCCGCGTCTGGCGGAGCGCAAATGGCACGCGCAGCTCTGGATCGAAACCGGCGACCTCGACGCGCTGGCGCCCGAACTGGAAAAGCTTCCGCTGGATTTCGTGATCGACCACATGGGCCGCACGATGGTCGACAAGGGCATCGACTATCCCGGCTTCCAGAAGTTCTGCGAACGCCTCAAGACCGGGCGCTACTGGGTCAAACTGTCAGGCGCCGACCGCAACACCCGTGCGGGTGCGCCCTATGCCGACACCGCGGTATTCATGACGGCGCTCGCGCAGGCGAACCCCGATCGGCTGGTTTGGGGTACCGATTGGCCGCATGTCGGCCACACGCCTGAATCCTTCCCGAAGGAAGCTGATCTGATCGACCTGTTCTCCAAATGCGCGCCGGACGAAGCCGCGCGCCGCAAGATACTGGTCGACAATCCGGTCCGCCTTTACGGCTTTTGATTCAAGGAACGGCGCCGATCGCAGCGGATGCGTTGCACGGCGACAGCTTGCAAGGAGTTCGTCGAATGACTGACAAATCTCTCAACGGCGACACGGCCGCGCGGCCGATGCTGTTCCAGCCCCTCACGATCCGGGGGCTGACGCTGAAAAATCGCCTCGTCGTGCCGCCGATGGTCCACTATCGCTGCGACCCCGGCAATACCTGCGGTACGTTTCACGTCGTCCATCTCGGCCGCTACGCGCTGGGCGGCTTCGGCCTCGTCTTCGTCGAGGTGACGGCGGTCGAGGAAGTTGGCCTCACCAACGAGAACGACCTCGGCATCTGGAACGATGCGCAGGCCGAAAGCTTCAAGCCGCTGATCGCTTTCATGAAGCGACAGGGGACAGCGATCGGCATTCAGATCGGGCACGGCGGTCGCAAATCCTCGGCGCAGAGTGCCATGCAGGGCATGGGGCCGTTGACCGAGGCGGACCTGAAAGCCGGCGCCAAAATCTGGCAGCCGGTGGGACCGACGGCCGAGCCGGTCGCCAAGGGCTGGCTCACGCCGCACCAGCTGACGACTGCGGAATGCAAGGCGATGGTCGGCACCTGGGCGGCTGCCGCAAGGCGGGCGGTCGCTGCCGGATTCGACACCATCGAAATCCACACCGCACATGGTTATCTGCTGGCCTCGTTCCTGTCGCCGGTCTCCAACACGCGCAATGACGAGTACGGCGGCGACCGCGCGGGGCGCATGCGGCTGCCGCTGGAGATCGCCGAGGCGGTCCGCCGCGAAATGCCAGATACGATGCCGTTGTTCGTCCGCGTCTCGTCGGTCGATGGTACGGTCGAAGGCTGGAACATGGATGATACGGTTGTTTTTGCGCGCGAACTGAAGGCGCGTGGCGTCGACGTGGTCGATTGCTCCTCGGGCGGCATCGCCGGCGCGGCCACCGCAGCCCAGGTGCCGCGCAGTCTCGGATTTCAGGTCCCGTTTGCCGAGCGCGTCCGCCAGGAGGCCGACATGCCCACCATGGCCGTCGGCATCATTCTCGAGGCGGAGCAAGCCGAAGCCATCCTCCAAAAGGGCCAAGCCGACCTGATCGCGGTCGGCCGCCAGTCGCAGTTCAATCCCAACATCGCCCACCACTGGGCGCATGATCTCGGCATCAACGCGCGCTTCGAGGACTGGTCGCCCGAGTTCGGCTGGTGGCTCGAGAAGCGGATCAGGACCCTGCAAGGCTTCGCCACGCCGACGGGCGTCGTTACGAGCCAGCTTTGACCGCGCGTCAGGTCTATGGCGTTTTCGAGCGAAGTGGATGCCGGTTCGCGTCAGGAAAACGCGTCACGACAAAAGTCTAGGCTGGAATTCCAACGACCTTTCGTTCGACCAACGAGGCGATGTCTTCATCGCTCAGGCCGGCCTCCTGCAAAACGGCCTGCGAGTGTTCGCCGAGCCGGGGAGGCATGCGCCGGATGGCCGCGGGACTTTCCGAAAACCGGGCTGAGGGACGCGCCTGGCGTATCTCTCCCTCGGTCGGGTGATCGAGCGTCGGGAACATGCCGACAGCCTTGAGGTGCGGTTGCTCCGCGATCTCGGTAACTTTTGCAAATGCGGCGTGAGGGACATCGATCCGCAGCAGCAACGCTTCCCATTCGGCCGTTGTGCGGGTCAGCGCTATCTCGGCCATTTTCTGGTAGATGCGGTCGATATTCTGCGCGCGCGCAACGGGATCCCGCACCGCAAAGTCTTCAATACACTCTGGATGCCCGACAGTTTCGAAGAACGAGCACCAGTTATCGCCAGAGTAGGGCAGCATCGTAAGCCAGCCGTCTTTGGTACGTATGGGGCGCCGTTCCTTCACCCGCTTGTAGCCGGCGGGACCGATCGGAGGAACAAAGGCGTGACCACCCAGCATTTCAATGCTGTTGAAGGCGGCGATGGTCTCGAGCATGGGTATCTCGACCATCTGTCCTCTACCGCTCCGCTCGCGGTGCACTAGCGCAGCCGATATCGCCGCCGTCAGCACCAATCCGCAGATCTTGTCGCCGACCAGGCTTGGAACGAAGACGGGCTCCTCGTCGGTGCCCATCGAGGAAGCAAAGCCGGAGCTTGCCTGGATGATCTCGTCAAAGGCCGGACGCGCGGCCCACGGACCATCCTGTCCGAAGCCGGTCGCCGCCGCATAAACCATTCGCGGATTGAGTTGCTGGCAATCCTCGTAGCCAAAGCCCAGCCGTGCCAACGCTGCCGGACGGATGTTGGTCACCAGGACATCGGCCTTGGCGATCAAGCGCTGCAACACAGCCTTGCCGTCGGGATGCTTCAGATCCAGTGCCAGGCTGCGCTTGTTCCTGTTGGTCGCCATGAACTGGCCGCTCATGCCGCGGGTGCGAAACTGGCCGGCATATCGCCACGTGTCTCCCGTCAGGGGCTCGACCTTGATGACTTCGGCGCCCCAGTCGCCGAGCGTCTGCGCCGCGTACGGACCAAACAGCACGCTGGTGAGATCCAGAACCTGGATGCCGGCGAGTGGACCAGTGGATTGATTCATCGGAATGAGAACCTCAAGTGAGTATTATGGGAGTTCTGGACAGGTTCGCAGCGCGGCATCGCCGCTTTTTTCGGCGCCTACGCGCCCTTGTCCAGTAACGCCTTGAAATCGGCGCGTGCGGCTTGTGCCTCGCGCTTCGCGGTCTCGGAGGCCTCGCCGAGGCCGAAATAGCCGTGAATCAGTCCGGCGCCATGATGATATTGGGTCGGAACGCCGGCAGCTTGCAACGCGTCCGCGTAGGCCTTGCCTTCGTCGCGCAAGGGATCGAACCACGCTGTGGTGACCACCGCGGGCGCGAGGCCTGCGAGGTTTTTCGCGCGCAGCGGCGAGACACGCCAGTCGGTACCGTCAGAGGGATCGGCGAGATAATGGCCGCAAAACCATTCCATCACGGCGCGTGACAGAAAATAGCCCTCGGCGTTTTCCGCGCGCGAGGGGAAGCGCGCGTTCGCTTTTGTATCGGCGAAATTACCGGCGACGTCGGTGACGGGATAGACCAGCAACTGCGCGGCGAGCTTGATCCCGGCGTCGCGGCAGGCGATCGCAGTGGCCGCCGCCAGATTGCCGCCGGCGCTGTCGCCGGCGACGCCGACGCGCGCAGCGTCGCCGCCGAACTCGGCGATGCGGGCCATCACGTCTTTGGTGGCGGCGAAGGCGTCCTCGAACGCGCCGGGAAAGCGCACTTCGGGCGGGCGGCGGTAGTCGACGGAGATGACAACCGCACCGGTTTCGATGGCAAGCAGGCGCGCTTGCCGGTCATGGGTTGCGAGATCGCCGGCGACCCAGCCGCCGCCGTGAAAAAACACCACCGTCGGCGATTTGCCGTTCGAATTGCGGTAGAGCCGCGCGGCAAGCGGGCCGGCGGCGCCCTTTACCTCGATATCTTCCGCGCTCATGACCGGCGGCGGAGGCACGGCCGCGCGTGCGGCTGCCAGCGCGCTGAGCGCGTCGCGTGCGCTCTGCGGGGTCATGTTATCGGGGTCACGCAACGGCAACAGCGGAATGATCTGGGCGATGACGGGATCGAGCGGCGTAGTCATGCGGGGCCTCGCGTTGGACAGGGCGGCACCATAGGTCGCGCCTCACGCGCCCGCAATTATGTTTGCTGCATGCCCGCAGCACGCCGGCGCTGGCTTGCGTTTTGCGGCAGCGACGAAGAGGTGCGCAACGCCCATTTCGATCAATTGCCCGCTCACACCACCGGCACGCGCCGTGCGGCGACGGCGGCGGGTGAGATCACGTCGATGTCCAGCGGTACGCGCCACCGTTCGGTCAGCCGGATGCGCGGTTCCTCGTTGCTGACCGTGGCGCCCTCGATGACAAAGCCTTCAAAGCCGTTGCTCATGACCTCGTTGCACTTCTGCACATAGACCGGGAAGCCGCCGATATAGGGCATGAACACGCGCGGCCGTCCCGGAATGTTGGCGCCGACATACCAGGAGCTGCAGGTCGACCGCAGCGACACTTTTGAAACTTCGTTGACGTGTTCGACCCACTCGTCCTCGTCGGACTGCACCGGTTCGATGGTGGCGGCGCCAATGTCACGCAGATGCGCCATGCAGTCGGCCATCCAGTCGACATGCTGCTCGATCGCCTGGATCATGCTGGCGAGCACCGACGGGCTGCCCGGTCCGGTGATCGTGAACAGGTTGGGAAAGCCCACCGTCGCAACGCCGAGATAGGCGCGGGGGCCGGCGCGCCATTTCTCGGCGAGTGTTCGTCCCTGGCGGCCGGTGATCCTGATCCTGTCGAACGAACCCGTCATCGCCGCAAAGCCGGTCGCGCAGACGATGGCGTCAAGCCTGTATTCGGTGCCGTCGACCTCGATGCCCTCGGCGGTGAAGCGCTCGATCGGCGTTCGGGAGACGTCGACCAGTTTCACATGCGGCAGGTTGTAGGTTTCGAAGTAACCGGTATCGACGCACAGCCGCTTGCAGCCGAACACATTGTCGGGGCACAGCAGCTCGGCGGTGGCGGGATCCTTGACGATGGAACGGATCTTGTTGTGCGCGAATTCGGCAATGGTGTCGTTGGCGGCCTTCTCGAACAAGAGGTCGCCATAGGCGCCGAGGAACGGCAAGCCGCCGCGTTCCCAGGCTTCCTCATACTGCTGCTCGCGCTCTTCCGGCGTGGCTTCCAGCGCGGGCTTCATGTTGAAGGGGAAATAGAAGCCGGTCGGCCGTCCCCGCGCCTTGGCGCGCAAGGCCGGGTAATCGGCCTTGATCGAGTCACGGTATTCCGGCGTCAGCTTGGCGTTCCAGGCCGGCACTGAATAAGTCGCGGTGCGCTGGAACACGGTCAGGTGTGAAGCCTGTTGCGCGATGATCGGGATCGACTGGATCGCCGACGAGCCGGTTCCGATGACGCCGACGCGAAGCCCAGTGAAGTCAACGCCCTCGTGCGGCCATTCGCCGGTGTGATAGATGGGCCCGCGAAAATCCTCGCGTCCGCTGAACGGCACATGGTTTGCCGCCGACAGGCAGCCGACCGCCATGATGCAGAATTTGGCGGCAACCCGGTCGCCGCGATCGGTCTCGACCTGCCAGCACTTTGCGGTTTCGTCGAAGGTCGCTGCGATGACGCGGGTATCGAACTGAATGTGCCGGCGCAGGTCAAAGCGGTCGGCGACATGGTTGGCGTAGCCAAGGATCTCGGGCTGCGGCGCGTACTTCTCCGACCAGTTCCACTGCTGATCGAGCTCTTCGGAGAACGAAAACGAATATTGCATGCTCTCGACGTCGCAGCGCGCCCCGGGATAGCGGTTCCAGTACCAGGTACCACCGACGCCGCCGCCGGCTTCATAGACACGCGCGGTGAAGCCGAGCCCGCGAAGGCGGTGCAGCATGTACAGGCCGGCGAAGCCTGCGCCCACGATGACGGCATCAAAGACCGTATCGGTCTCGGGCTGATGATGGTGACCATTGGTGGTGCCAGTCATGGTGCGTTTCCAGATCGAGTGTTTTTTTGTTGTTCTTGCCTAGATCAACCCAAAGAGCGCCGGGGGTCAATCGCACAGGCCCGGTCCTGTCCCGGCCGTTGCGCTGGCCTGACATGTCCGCATGCGGGGCTCGCGCGGGCCAGCGACGCGGCGCGCGGCGGTCGTCGCATCCAAGGGATTGTGAAACAGGTCACGATCTCGCCGCGGAGTGGAAGGCTGAGTTGTGAGATAGGCCGTCATGCCCGGCCTTGTGCCGGGCATCCACGTCTTTGCTGACTGTGAGAAAAGGCGTGGATGGCCGGGTCCCGGCTACGCCCCGGCTCGCCGAAGCTTTAGCGAAGGCGGCAAGCCCGGCCATGACGAAAAGAGAGAACATTCCTCACAGCGTCTTGAGATACTCGATCAGCGCCTTGCGTTCCTCGGGAGCCAGTTTCTTCTTGCCGATCACGCCATCGCCCGGGGTGTCGCTGAATTCGTGGCCCTTGTTGGAGTTGCCGCGAATCGAGGTGTCAAACTCGAAACCGTTGGGGAGATAGTCGGTCTTGTAGCCGAGGTTGACCGGATCATATTCGCGGTTGCCCAGCCAGAACTTCTTCGGCCGTTCCGCAACCGGCGACAGCAGCGCGTAGACGCTCGGCACCGAGGCGTTGTGGAGATAGGGCGGGGTCGCCCAGACGCCGTTGAGCGGACGCACCTTGTATTTCATTTCGCCCCGCAGTTCGTTCGGCATATATCCGTCCAGGCGCTGCCGCTCCGCCTCGCTCAGCGGCGGTTTCGGCTTGCCGTTCTCGTCCAGCGGCGGCTGCGGCCGGTCGTAGATGTAGTTGACGGTCTTCTCGACCACTTTGCCCAGCGCAAAGGCGAATCCGGTCTCGTCGATTCCGAGATTGGCGGGAAGCGCGACCGTTCGCGCAATCATGTCAGCGGCCTGCGCGGGATCGGTGCCGACATGATCGATCGGGATGTTTTCGAGCACCATCACGTGCTCGCCGTTCTGGTTCGTCCGCCACCAGTCTTTGTTATTGAAGTCGTAGAAGGCCTCGCTAGTGATGGGCGGGCGATGGCATCCCTGGCAATGCTCCTCGTAGAGTTTGGCGCCCTTTGCAGCCAGCGCCTGGTCGATCGGCGGCAGAATATCGGCGGGCCATTTTGGAGACTGCAGGCCCGAGAATCCGTCCTTGGCGTTCGGCGGGTTCTTGCCTTTGATCATCTCCTCCATCTCGTAAAGCGTTTCCGTTTTCACGCTCGATTTGAACAGGCCCTTCGACGGGTCGGTCAGATTGAGTTCGGATGAGACGCCGAGGGACTCGCCGGCGTTGCGCACCATCGGCTGCATGATCGAGCCGTTATACTGCACCCAGTCGAACCACGGCGTGTTCCAGATCCGGGGGTAGTGCACCGGCGCCGAGGAGCTGGCATAGTTGTCCGGATTCTTCAGGTCGATGGAAAACACCTGGTTGCCGATCCGGTTCAGCGCGTCGAGCCGCCCGTAGCCTTCCTCGATGCTGCGGGAGGCGACGCGCTTCTCGAGGGCGAGAGTCTGGTTGTACTGGTTCAGGACCTGGTCGATCTGGTATTTCAACGCTTCGCGTTCGTCGAGTGTCGAATCCGGCCCCAGAATAAGTTTGGCAAACCGGCCGAAGCGGCCCGGCAGATACCGGGTCTCGAACAGTGCGACGCCGATCCCCTGCTTCAACTTGAGCAGGTCGGTCAGCGCCGGTCCGCCGTTGATGATCACGGCGGTGTCCTTGTAGGTGAACCGGCCGGTGTGGCAGGCCGCGCAGGTCAGCCCGATGCCGGTCATGTCCTGCTTGTTGCTCGGGTTGCGCCAGGGCTCACCCGTCGGATCCAGCATCGCGTCGCCATGCGCGAAGCCGATCGGCAGCGCCTTCTTGTCGAGGGGATCGGGAATGAAACCGTAGCGATCCAGATAGGCCGGATCGCTGAACGGATCGGCCGACCAGAGCATCGCCGACAGGCTGGGTTGCTCCAGCGCCATGAACCATTCATAGGGGATGCCGAAGGTCCGCGTCCCTTGGTCGGCGTGGTAGAACCAGCCGATATCCTTGTCGCTGACGTTCTGATTGAGCCACTTGGTGTTCTTCGGCGCCGGGTATTCTGCAAGCTTCACATGAAGCCCGTCCCAGAACTGCGTGATGTCGTCCTTCAAATAGGCGTAAGCGCCGATGGCGACTAATACCGCGATAGCAATCTTTGTCCTGCGACGCATTGCCGGCCCCTGTCTCGCTGCGCCCGAAGCGCAAAAATCATCTGTTATCAAAAGCCAGCGGAGAGCGTTTCGCCTCTGGCGTGTATTCGATCAATATACCATCTTACAAGGGCGTCATGTTTCTGTCCATGAATCCGGTTGTGCCGGCCTTGCCGGCGCTGAACCGGCCGGCCGGCGTGCCGCGGCAGGTTTGCGTGCGCCGCGCCTGGAATGTAGAATCAGGCGCGTTCAATAACATAGCTGAAATCTCACATTTGAGATCACATACTCAAAATCACCTACTCAAAATTGCGTCGTTGGGGATCGCCGATTTGAAAGCCGTTGACGCGCAAAAGCTCGAGATCGCGATCCCGGATGCGGCGCCGGTCTCCGCGTTGCTGATCCGGCCCGCGCGGGCGCGCGCAGCTTACGTGTTCGCGCACGGGGCCGGCGCCGGCATGACGCATGCGTCGATGCAGGCGATCGCAGCCGGCCTCGGCGAGCGCGGGATTGCGACGCTGCGCTACCAGTTTCCCTATATGGAGAGCGGCAGCAAGCGGCCGGATTCGCCCGCCGTCGCTCACCTCGCGGTACGTGCCGCGGTGACGGAAGCCGGACGGTGTTGCGACGGGTTGCCACTGGTCGCCGGCGGCAAATCGTTCGGCGGCCGGATGACGTCGCAGGCGCAGGCACTTTCACCCCTGCCCGGCGTGCGGGGGCTGGCGTTTCTCGGCTTTCCCTTGCACCCGGCCGGCAAGCCTTCCAGCGACCGGGCCAAACATCTCGCCGATATCCGTATCCCCATGCTGTTCCTGCAGGGGACGCGCGACGCGCTCGCGGAATTGAGCCTGCTCGAACCTGTCGTCAAAGGGTTGGGACGCCTGGCGACCTTGCATCTGGTTGACGAGGCCGATCATTCCTTCCACGTGCTGAAGCGTTCTGGACGAAACGACCGCGAGGTGATGGACGAGGTGCTGGACAGTTTCGCGGCGTGGGTTGACGGGTTGTGAACTGACGCGCGATTTCAGCCCGCGCGCTGATCGCCATAGATCTTGTCGCGCAGCCGCCGCATGCCGGTCAGCCAGCGATCGCGGCTGGATGCCTTGCGCTGCATGTATTCCCCGACCTGCGGGTGCGTCAGGATGAGAAACTGTTCGGCTTCCATTGCCTCGATCACCATGCGCGCCACCTCCGGCGGCTGCAAGACGCCATCGACCCGCGCGGCGCTGGGACCGGGGGTGGTCATGCCGGTCTGCACCGATTGCGGGCACAGCACGGAAACGCGGATGCCGCGGTCGCCATATTGAATGGCCAGATGCTCGGCCAGCGCCACGGCGGCGTTCTTGGTGACTCCGTAAGGCATCGAGTTCAGCGAGGCCAGCAGGCCGGCTGCCGATGCGGTATTGAGCAGATAGCCGGAGCCGCGTCCGAGCATGCCGGGGACCAGCGCGCGCGCCGCAAACACATGGCTCATGACATGGACCCGCCAGCTGACGTCCCAATCGGCGTCGGAGGCGCTTTCCTGTCCCTTGCGCGACAGGCCCGCGTTGGAAAAGAACACGTCAACCTGGCCATATTTGTTCTCGGCCGCCGCCACCAGCGCCTTGATATCGTCTTCGAGGCCGACATCGCCGGTCACGGCGAGCCCATCGATATCGCCGGCGACTTTCGCCAGCTTGTCACGCGAGGTCTTGAGGTCGGCGACCACGACGCCGCGCGCGCCGGCGTCGGCATAAGCGCGCGCCACCGCTTCGCCGATACCGCTCGCCGCCCCGGTTACGACACAAACCTTGTCTTTGACGTGCATGTTCCGTCCTCGCGCACCGGCATCCGCTGGCTTCATAACGCAAGATTGATATCAGTGCGCGGTGTACGGTCAATGCCGTCGCGCGGATAATCGACGCGCGCTGGTTTCGGTCTCGCTATTGTGCAATAAGCCCGCCGAGATCGAAGTCCCGGAGAATACGAATGCTTGAACTGAGCAACGAAAAGAATGTGGCGACCGCGGTCGCACCGGCATGGACAGCGGAGGCCGCATGGTCGATCTACCGGCTCCCGTTCAACGACCTGCTGTTCAAGGCGCAATCCATTCACCGGCAGCATTTCGATCCCAACCGCGTGCAGTTGAGCAAGCTGCTGAACATCAAGACCGGGGGCTGCCCGGAGGATTGCGGCTATTGCAGCCAGTCCGCGCACAATGCGACGGGCTTGGCGGCCTCGAAACTGATGGATGTCGAAAAGATCGTCACCGAGGCGCGCAAGGCCAAAGCGGCGGGCGCGACCCGTTACTGCATGGGTGCAGCCTGGCGCAATCCGAAGCCGAGGGACATGGACGCCATCGTTGAAGTCGTGGGCGCGGTGAAAACGCTCGGGCTCGAGACCTGCATGACCCTGGGTATGTTGGATCGCGAACAGTCGGATCGGCTCAGCGCGGCCGGTCTCGACTATTACAACCACAACATCGATACATCGGAGCGCTACTATCCGCAGGTCACCTCCACGCGGACATTTTCCGACCGCCTCGACACGCTGGAAAATGTTCGCCAGTCCGGCATGAGGGTCTGTTGCGGCGGCATCCTCGGAATGGGTGAGGAAGAGGTCGACCGCGTCGATATGCTGGTGACGCTGGCCAACCTGGCTGAGCCGCCCGAAAGCGTTCCGATCAACATGCTGATTCCGATTGCCGGCACCCCGCTGGCCAACGCTGCCCCGATCGGGCCGATCGAATTCGTCAGGATCATTGCGCTGGCGCGGATCATGATGCCGAAATCGCATGTTCGCCTGTCGGCCGGTCGCTCGGCCATGACAGACGAGATGCAGGCGCTCTGCTTCTTTGCGGGGGCCAATTCGATCTTTGTCGGCGATACCTTGCTGACCGCGGGCAATCCGGCAAACGAGGCCGACACAAAACTGTTCGATCGGCTGGGGTTGCTGCCGGCCTGACGCCGCGACGGCTCGCGCTATCCTGCCTGATACAGCCCCTTCTCCCGCGCCTGGCGGATCGCCAGTGCGGCCATCAGATCGAGCATCGGCGTCGAAAGTCCGGCGGCGCGCGCGAACGCGGCGGGTGCGCGGACCAGCACGTCGATCTCCATGGCGCGGCCGAGCTCGTAATCCTGCAGGATCGACGGCTTGTGGTCCGGCGCGGGGCCGGTGCGGCTGACGCGCTTGACCTCGGGGAAACAGGTTTGCGCGATGCTGTTGGCCTCGTCGAGCAGGCGCGGGATGACCTCGGCCAGCGAAGGATCGTCGCGGACCCCGCGTGCGGTCTGCCCGGTCAGCGAACACAGCACCGACATCGACATGTTGGTCAGGAGTTTCGACCAGATCGTTTCCCTGATCTGCGGCACCTCCGGCGATTCGATTCTGGCCTCGTTCAGCGCCGCGCGCAGCTTTGCAATCCGATCGCCGGCGCGGTCGTCGCATTCGCCGATCAAGAGCCGGTTGCGCTCGGGCGAGAGGTTGGCGGCGATGCCGGGCGCAACGATTTCGTTGGAGGAAAAGATCACGCCGCCGATGATGCGTTCCCTGGGGATCGCGGCGCGCAGCCGTCCGCCGGGATCGAGAAAGCCGAGATCAGGCACCGGCGGATGCTTGGGGGAGAGTCCGATATCGTACCACCAGGGAATGCCGTTCTGCGCGAACACGACGGAAGTGTCGTCGCGCAGCAGCGGCTGAAGGCCGGTGGCGAGGCTGGCCACGCCAGTCGCCTTCAATGTGCTGATCACGACATCCTGTGCCCCGAGCGCTGCCGGGTCGTCGGATGCTTTCACGTTGGCCTTGAACGCGGCGTCCCCGACCCGAAGCGTCAGGCCGTTGGTCTTTGCCGCGTCGAGATGCGGGCCCCGCATCACGCAGGAGACATCGTGTCCCGCCAGCGCCAGCCGCACCGCTATGTGGCTGCCGACGGCGCCCGCACCGAAAACGCAGATACGCATGGAGTTGAGGTCCTGCTGAAGGGATTGACGTGTAAGGCGCCACTTTCCACAAGCTTGCGCCGCAGCGCAACCACTGAAGCGGTTCGAGCTTGCCGCGAGGCGGAAAGTGATGGATCAAGGTCGGCGATATCAGGCATATTGCCCGGCAAACAAACGCAAGAAAACGAAAGGAAACGCCGATGAGCGCCAATCCGGTCCTGTGGAGCCTCAGCGAAAACGGTGTCGGCACGGTCACGCTCAATCGCCCCGAGGTGAACAATGCCTACGATGCCGGCCTGATCAACGGCGTGCTCGCGGCGATGGACGATCTGGGCGGCAAGCCAAATCTTCGCGTCGTGGTGCTGAAGGGCAACGGCAGGCATTTTCAGGCCGGCGCCGACCTGAAATGGATCAACGGTGTGCGGCCGAAATCGGTCGAAGAGAACGAGGTGGTGTCGCGGGCGACGTTCGAGGCGGTGCAGCGGCTCAATACCTTGCCGATCCCGACGGTAGCGCTGGTGCAGGGCGGCTGCTTCGGCGGCGGCACCGGTGTGATTTCGGCCTGCGACGTCGTGATCGCGGCCGACAATGCGCTGTTCTCGATCACCGAAGTGCGCTGGGGGCTGACGGCTGCGATCATCATCCCGCAGCTCTGCGACGCCATTGGCGTGCGCCAGGTCCGCCGCTACGCACTAACCGGCGAGCGCTTTGGCGCGGAAGACGCGCGCCGCATCGGCCTGGTGCATGAGGTGGTGCCGCTGGCCGACCTCGAGGCCGCAGGCGCCAGGGTCGTTGAACAATTGCTCGCCAACGGTCCCGCTGCGATGGCCGAGACCAAGGCGCTGGCGCTGGAAAGTTCGTTCGGCGGCATGAGCGTCGACGATGACGCCTATGCGCGGCTGGTCAAAATGCATTCGGCGCGCCGGCAGACTGCGGAGGCGTCGGAGGGACTGGCGTCGTTTGCGGAGAAGCGCGCGGCGAACTGGAAGTAGTATTCCGCGACGCCACGAGGACAGGAGCTGCCATTTGTCTTTCAAACGCATTGCCATTGCCGGGCTGGGCGAGATCGGCAAGACCGTGGCGCGCAAGCTGGCGCAGGGGCTGCCGGGTCTCGTGCTGTCGGGTATCGCCACGCGAGACCGAGCCAAGGCGCAGGCCTGGCTCGATCGCGAAGGCATTTCCTGTTCGCTGGTCGCGCTCGATGAGCTGCCTGAACATGCCGACCTCGTGGTCGAATGCGCGCCGGCAGCTATCCTCGATCAGATCTGCCGGCCGATGCTGAACGCGGGCAAGCAGGTCATGGTGCTGAGCGCCAGTGCGTTGCTGCCGCGCCACGATCTGATCGAACTGGCGCGTGCGCACGGCGGCCGGATCATCGTGCCGACCGGCGCCCTGATCGGCTTCGACGCGGTCTCGGCCGCCGCCGAAGGCACGATCAGCTCGGTGCAGATGATCACGCGCAAGCCGCCCAACGGCTTGGCCGGCGCGCCTTATCTGGTCGCCAACGGAATCTCGATGGATGGATTGAAGTCCGCGCTGTGCGTATTCAAAGGCTCGGCCCGCGATGCCGCAGCGGCGTTCCCGGCCAATGTCAACGTGGTCGCGGCGCTGTCGCTGGCCGGCATCGGTCCCGATCGCACCACGATCGAGATCTGGGCCGATCCGGCGGTGACGCGCAACTGTCATCAGATCAAGGTCGAATCCGACTCGGCGAATTTTACGATGGCGATCGAGAACATCCCCTCGGAGAATCCGAAAACCGGCCGCATCACCGCACTCTCGGCGATCGCTGCATTGCGCAAGCTCGGCTCGCCGCTGCAGGTCGGGACTTAACCGTCAAGGAAACCGCAATTTGCCTCTCAAAACCGTCACCGAACCCGCGCGCCAGATCCCGCTCTATGGCGAATACGAAGTCGTCGTGCTCGGCGGCGGGCCCGCGGGGATTGCGGCGGCGGTTGCGGCCGCCCGGGCCGGCCGCCGCACGCTGCTGATCGAACGCTACGGCTTTCTCGGCGGCATGGGCACGGCGGCCGGTGTGACGAACTTTTGCGGCCTTCATGCCAATGTCTACGGTGAGGCGCATCGGGTGGTGCAGGGCGTGGCCTCCGATCTGCTTGCTCGGATCGACCGGCTCGGCGGGCTCAATGCGCCGCATTTGATTCTGGGCAAGATTTTCGCGCAGGCCTATGACACCGCGGCCTATAAGATCGCGGCTGACGATCTCCTGGCCGCGCACAAGGTCGATATTCTCTTTCATGCGCTCGGTGCCGGCGTGGTGATGGAGGACGACAGGCGCATCAATGTGCTGATGGTTGAAACCAAGGCCGGCCGGCAGGCGGTACGCGCGGGCATCTTCATCGACTGCTCCGGCGACGGCGATCTCGCGGCCTGGGCTGGCGCGCCGTTCGAGGTCGGCGACAATGCCGGCAGCATGCTTTTTCCTTCCATGATGCTCCGTCTCAACGGCATCGACCCGGAGAAGGCGGGCGACGCCTGGCGGACGATTCCCGCGTTGATGGAAAAGGCGGAAGCCGCAGGTACCCATAAGTTTCCGCGCAAGGGTGCGATCGTGCGGCCGCAAAAATCAGGAATTGAGTGGCGGGTGAATTTTACCCAATTGGCCCGCGAGGACGGCAGCGCGGTCAATGGCCTCGATCCGGACCAGATGACCCGCGGCGAAATCGAGGGCCGCCGCCAGGCGGTGCAGGCGTTCGAGTTCCTGCGCACGGTGCCTGGTTTCGAGAAATCCTACATCGTCGATTTGCCGCCGCAGCTCGGCATCCGCGAAACCCGCCGCGTGGTCGGCGGCTACATGCTCTCGGGGGAGGACGTGCTGGGCTGCGCCTCGTTCGAGGATTCCATCGGCGTCAATGGCTGGCCGATGGAGCAGCATGTCGCCGGCGACGTGGTCTTCAAGTTCCCGCCGATCCCGGAATCGCGCGGGTTCAACGAATTGCCCTATCGCATGCTGGTTCCCGAAGGCGTCGACAATCTGCTGATGGCCGGCCGCTGCGCCTCGATGACCCATGACGGCCAGTCGGCGGCGCGGGTTTCCGGTGCCTGTTTCGCGATGGGGGAGGCGGTGGGCGCCGCGGCGGATCTGGCGCTGTCCGGCAATACGATTCCGCGCGACATTGCGGTGGAAAAGTTGCAACAAACGTTGAAACAACAGGGCGCCTTCATCGGGCGGGACCAGCGCGTGCCCGATGGGCTATAGGTTTTTTGCGGAGGGAACGGAATGAGACGGTTTGCACGGCTCGCGGTGGCGGGTTTGTTGGCGATTGTCGTTGGCGGGATCGCCCGGGCCGATGACGCGCTGAAGGCCAAGGTCGGCGTGCTCCGGCTGTCGTCGTCGGCGCCGGTGTTCATCGCGCAGGACAAGGGTTACTTCCGCGAGGCCGGGCTCGATATCGAACTGAAATTCTTCGACGCGGCGCAGCCGATCGCGGTGGCGACGACCTCGGGCGACGTCGATTTCGGCATCACGGCATTTACGGCCGGGCTCTATAATCTCGCGGGCAAGGGCACGCTAAAGGTGATCGGCGGCATGAGCCGCGAAAAGGCCGGCTATCCCCTGATCGGCTATTTCGCCAGCAACAATGCCTATGCGGCCGGCCTGAAGACACCGAAGGATCTCGCCGGCAAGCGGATCGCGGTGACGCAGGTCGGCTCCAGCTTCCATTATTCGCTGGGTCTGCTCGCCGACAAATACGGTTTCAAGCTCGCGGACGTAAAGGTGCTGCCGCTGCAGTCGCTGTCGAATGCCGCCGCCGCCCTGAAGGGCGAGACCGTCGATGCGGCGCTGCTGCCGGTCTCGACCGCGCGCACGCTGATCGATTCCGGCGGCGCCAAGTTTCTTGGCTGGGTCGGCGACGAAACGCCGTGGCAACTGGGTGCGGTGTTCGCCTCGCCGAAGACGCTGACCCATGGCGCGCTGGTGACGAAGCTCTTGGCCGCGCTGGTGCGCGCCGATCGCGAATACCACGATGTGGTGCTGGCGTCCGTCAAGGACGGCAAGGCCGACATCAACGACAAGACCAGGCCGTTGCTCGAGATCATCGCGAAATACACCAACCTCCCGGTCGAGCAGGTGGTCGGCAATTGCGCCTATGTCGATCCCGACGGCAAGCTCGACGTCAAGAACGTCGGCAACCAGATCGCCTGGCTGCAGGAGCAGGGGTTCGTCGACAAGGGATTTTCGGCGGATGCGATCGTCGCCAAGGAATATGTGAAGGCGGATTGATCTTACCTCTCCCGCTTGCGGGGAGGTCGACGCACGCGATAGCGTGCGGCGGGTGGGGGAAGGTCTCTCCACTCGGCGAGCCGTGGCGGGGAGAGACCCCCACCCCAACCCTCCCCCGCAAGCGGGAGAGGGGGCGCAGCGGAGCAAGGTTTGAGAAACAGGAACCGATGGACCTGATCGCCGACCATATCAGTCACCGTTTCGGCACGCTCGAGGTGCTGGACAAGGTGTCGTTCCAGGTCGCCTCGGGCGAGGTGGTCGCGATCGTCGGTCCTTCCGGCTGCGGCAAGAGCACGCTGCTGTCGATCCTTGGCGGTCTGCTGCGGCCGAACGGAGGGCAGGCTGACCTGCGCGGCGCACCGCCGGCCGACAGCCTCAATCCGCTGACCTTCGTGTTCCAGGATTTTGCGCTGCTGCCCTGGTGCACGGTAGCGGAGAACGTCGAGTTTCCGCTGGTGCATACGGCGCTGGACGTTGCCGCGCGCGGCGCCGTCGTCGACGACGCGCTGCGCCGGACCGGATTGTCCGATTTCCGCGGCGCCTATCCCAAGCAATTGTCGGGCGGCATGCGCCAGCGCGTCGGCATCGCGCGGGCGCTCGCGGTTAAGCCCGCGATCCTGTTGATGGACGAGCCGCTGTCGGCGCTGGATTCGCAGACCCGCGAATTGCTGATGGAGGATTTCATCCGCCTGCTCGCCGACGGCGGGATGGCCGCGGTCTATGTCACGCATAATCTGGAAGAAGCCGTGCGGCTTGCCGATCGCATCGTGGTGCTGTCGCGCCGTCCCGGCCGCGTTCGCGAGGTCGTGACCATCCCGATGACCCGCGACGAGCGCGGCGGCATCGATGCGCGCGGCAAGCTGATCGGATTGCAGAACGAGCTGTGGTCGTTGATCCGCGAAGAGGCGATCGACGCCGAGCGCGAGGTCCAGCATGCTTGACCGCGCGGCATCGCAGCAAGCAGGACCGGACGAGCAGCAAACGCGGCCGGTCGCCTTTCGCGGCGCCGGCTTCACGCCGCGCGCGGGCCGAGCTTCGGGCTGGATCGCGCTGGCGCTGGTGATTGCGTTCTGGCAGTTGGCCGGCAGCGCCGGTTGGGTCAATCCGCTGTTCCTGCCGGCACCGTCGGCGATTGCGGTCGCCATCTACAAGCTCGCGCTATCAGGCGCGCTCTGGCAGCATCTGTCGTGGTCGATCATGCGGATCGGATCCGGCTGGGTGCTCGGCACCACAGCCGGCGTCATCGTCGGCTTCGCGATCGGACTCTCGACCCTGGCGCGCGGTGTTGGCATCACCTTCATCTCGGCGCTGTTTCCGATTCCGAAGATTGCACTGCTGCCGCTGCTGATTCTCTGGCTCGGGATCGGCGAGGAGCCGAAGATCGCGACCATTGCGCTCGGCGTGTTCTTCTCCACCGCGATCTCGGTCTATAGCGGCGTCGATGCGGTGCCGCGCAACCTGATCCGGATGGCGCAGAGCTTTAATGTGCCGTTCCACGCCATTGTGACCCGGGTGATCTGGCCTGGCGCGATGCCCTCGATCCTCGCGGGATTCCGCATCACGGCCTCGGTCGCGCTGCTGCTCGTGGTCAGCGCCGAGATGATCGGCGCCCAATACGGCATCGGCGCCTTCGTGCTGCAGGCCGGCAACCTGATGCAGACCGATCAGCTCCTCGCCGGTGTCGTGATCCTGTCGCTGTTCGGGCTGGCGGTGAGCCGGTTGATCAACTGGCTGGAAGCGCGGTTGCTGCACTGGCGGTAGGGCGTCGGTTGTCATTCCGGGGCGATGCAAAGCATCGAACCCGGAATCTCGAGATTCCGGGTCTGGTGCTGCGCACCATCCCGGAATGACGACGGAAACGACCATCACGCGTTGCCGCGGTCCTCGCGGAACAGATCCAGCTTCTGCTGCACCGGGCGGTCGGAGAAGCTGAACAGCACTGAATCGACCTCCGCCTCGTGGGTGACCCATTGCCAGCTCGGCACCACGAACAGGTCGCGCGCGCCCCACTCGAAGGTCTGATCGCCGACCCTTGTGCGGCCCTTGCCTTCGATAGCGGCGAACACGGTCGCATCGGTCGAGCGATAGCGCGCGGTTTTAAAGCCCTTCGGCAGCATCTGGATGAAGGTGCCGATGGTCGGCATCGCAAAATCGCCGGTTTCCGGATTGGAGAATTTCAGCTTCAGCCCGTGGCAGGCGTCCCATTCGTTGCGGGTCTTGGCCTGCTCCAGCGCCTCGCGGGTGTAGCTGTAGGGATAGTTGAAGATCGGTGACGTCTTCGATTTTCGCTTCTCGTCGACCGGCAGCAGATTGTGCCCGTAGCGGGCAAAGCTGTCGCCGGCGGGACGGGTGATCTTCTGCTGGTCCTCGTTGGAGCCTTCGGCAAACGACGCGTCGAAGAACTGCACCATCGGAATGTCGAGGCCGTCGAGCCAGAACATCGGCTCGGACGTTTCGTTGGAATGGTCGTGCCAGGTCATCGACGGCGTGATCACGAAGTCGCCGGGCTCCATCAAGGTGCGCTCGCCGTCGACTGCGGTTGCGGCACCCTTGCCTTCGAGCACAAACCTCAATGCCGACTGGCTGTGCCGGTGCGCCGGCGCGACGTCGCCGGGGACGACCATCTGCACGCCCGCAAACAGCGAGGTGGTGATTTTCGATTGCCCGCGCAAACCGGGATTTTCCAGCACCAGCACCCGCCGCTCGGCTTCCTTGGCGGTGATCAGCTTGCCGGCTTCGGTCATGTAGTCGCGGATCGCGTCGAACTTCCACAAGTGAGGCCGGCAGGCAGAGCGCGGCTCAGGCGTGATCAGGTCGCCCATCACGTTCCACAGCGCGGAGAGATTTTCGCCGTCGATCTTCTTGTAGAACGCCTCGCGTTCCGGGGTCTTCTGCACGGCTTCCATGTCAGCCTCCCGCCATTCTTGTGGGTCGATTTATTGACAGCATACTGACAATATGGATAGCGTCAATCACGCCATCAGCGGCAAACGACAAATTTACCGGGAGGTTCCGATGAAGCTGCACGGCTATTTCCGCAGTGCCGCGGCATACCGGGTCAGGATCGCACTCAATCTGAAGGGGATGCAGCCTGAGCACCTCGCCCATCACCTTCGCAAGGGGGAGCAATGCGCGCCGGCCTATCTCGCGATCAATCCGCAGGGTCTGGTGCCGGCGCTGGAGAGCGACACCGGCGCGATCCTCACCCAATCGCTTGCCATTGTCGAATGGCTGGATGAGACCCATCCAGAACCGCCGCTGTTGCCGAAGGACCCGCTGCGCCGCGCCAAAGTCCGCGCCTTCGCCATGGCACTCGCCTGCGACACCCACCCGGTGCAAAATCTGAAAGTGTTGAACCGGCTTCGCCAGCTCGGAATATCAGAAGAGAAGGTGACGGAGTGGGCGGCCTGGGCCAACCGCGAGGGGCTGGGCGCCTGCGAAGCCCTGATCGCGGACGAGCCGGGGCCGTTCTGTTTCGGGCCAACGCCTGGTATGGCCGATCTGTCGCTGGTGCCGCAGCTCGGCAATGCGCGCCGCTTCGGTGTCGACGTCTCGGCCTATCCGCGCTTGCTCAAGGCCGAGGCCGCGGCCAAGGAGATGAAGGCGTTCGCCGACGCCGCGCCGGACAGGCAGCCCGATGCCGAGTAAGCCCGCGCCCGCACCCAAGGTACCCGTTACCAAGGCCGCGCCCATCACGATGGATGCGGTCTACACCGCGCCGGGCTATCTGTTCCGGCGGATGCAGCAGATCGCGGTCGCGATCTTTGTCGAGGAATGCCGGGCGTTCGACCTGACGCCGGTGCAATACGCCGCCCTGGTGGCGATCCACACCCATCCCGGGATCGATGCGACGCGGCTGTCCGCGGTGATCGCCTTCGACCGCTCCACGCTCGGCAATGTGATCGAACGGCTGGAGACCAAGACCCTGATCGAGCGCAAGCCGGCGCGCGAGGACAAGCGCGTCAAGCTGCTCTATCTCACCAAGGCGGGCACCGCCCTGCTGCGCGAGATCATGGTGGCGGTCGAGAAGGCGCAGGCGCGGATGCTGCAGCCACTGAAGCCGGCCGACCGCAAGACGCTGCTGGCGCTGCTGACGCAGCTGGTCGATCTCAACAACGAGGCGTCGCGGGTGCCGCTGCGCGCCGAAGACGCGCTCGAACATCTGGGAAAGTCGGGCTGATGGACGTGCGACCGGTATTGATCGCTGGCGGCGGCATCGGCGGGCTGGCCACGGCGCTGGGCCTGGCGCAAAAGGGCATCCGCTCGATCCTGCTGGAGAAGGCTTCCAGCCTCGGCGAAATTGGCGCCGGCATCCAGCTCGGGCCCAATGCGTTTCATGCCTTCGACTATCTCGGCGTCGGTGAGGCGGCGCGCGGCATGGCGGTTTATATCGACCAGCTCCGGCTGATGGATGCAATGACCGCCGAGGAGATCACCCATGTCGATCTGCGCGAGGCGTTTCGCGCACGCTTCGGCAACCCTTACGCGGTCGTGCATCGCGGCGACCTGCATGGCGTTTTCTTAAGGGCCTGCCAGAACCACGAACTGATCGAATTGCGCGTGAGCAGCGAGGTCATCGGCTACGATCAGGACGGATCGTCGGTGACGGCGCGGCTGGCGAATGGCGAGCGCGTCGCGGGCCGGCTCTTGATCGGCGCCGACGGACTGTGGTCGAACGTTCGCAAGCAGGTCATCGCAGATGGCCCGCCGCGGGTGTCCGGTCATACGACCTACCGCTCGGTGATTCCGACCGAACAGATGCCGGAAGATTTGCGCTGGAACGCGGCGACGCTGTGGGCGGGCCCGAAATGCCACATCGTGCATTATCCGCTGTCGGGCTGGAAGGTGTTCAACCTCGTCGTCACCTATCACAACGATGCGCCGGAGCCGGTGGCGGGCAAGCCGGTTTCCGACGAGGAAGTCATGCAGGGCTTTGGCCACGTGCATGAGCGTGCGCGCGAGATCATCCGGCACGGCAAGAACTGGCGGCTATGGGTGCTGTGCGACCGCGATCCCGTCGAGCGCTGGATCGATGGCCGCGTCGCGCTGCTCGGCGATGCCGCGCATCCGATGCTGCAATATTTCGCGCAAGGCGCCTGCCAGGCGATGGAAGACGCGGTCTGTCTGTCGCATATGCTGTCGCATCATGACGATCAGGCCGCAGCGCTTGAAGCCTATCGCGCGCAACGCTTTCCGCGCACCGCCCGGGTGCAGATGCTGTCGCGCGCGATCGGCGAGCACATCTATCACCCGTCCGGCGAGCACGCCCGCATCCGCAACGCGATCATGCGCGGCAAGTCGCAGGAGGATTATCTTGGCGATCTGACCTGGCTCTATGGCGGGACGGGGCTGGCGGGGTAGCACCGCCGTCGTCCCGGGCTTGACCCGGGATCCATACGCCGTGGCCGCGGTTGTCGGAAAAGAAAGACAACGACTATCGAGCAAACGATTGGCGCCGGTGGCTATGGGTCCCCCTGAGTTCACAAACGAAGTGCAACACTTCCGATTGGAGGTGTTGCCATGGGGCGGAGTTACGGACAGCTTTCGCTGGAAGATCGATGCGAGATTGCCCGGCTTTCTGCCAATGGCAGCTCGGTCCGGCAAATCGCGGCAGCTCTGGATCGCTCGCCATCAACGATCTCTCGGGAACTGAAGCGCAATCGCGGCGCCCAGGTGGGGTACAAACCCGGCTACGCCCAGCAGCAGACCAAAGCGCGGCGCTGGAAGGGCCCGCGCCTGGAACGCGATGAGAGCTTGCGAGCCGCCGTCCTTGAGCGGCTCGCGAGCGGATGGTCGCCCGAGCAGATCGCCGGCCGGCTCAAGCACGAGCAGCGGCGCAAGGTGATCTCCTATGAGAGCATCTATCGCTTCATCTACGCCCAGCTTGCCCGCACCAGAGACTACCGTTGGCGGCACTATCTGCCCCGTGGCAAAAGCAAGCGCGGCTGCCGGGGCAGGAAGGGCGGAGGCTCGCCAAACTTCATTGAAGGCCGTGTTCCGGTGGCAAAACGGCCGATCGAGGTCTCCACTCGCCAGACCTGCGGTCACTGGGAAGCCGACCTGATGATGTTCTCAAAATACGGGCAGGCCATCCTGACCGTGCATGAGCGCAAGTCCCGCCTCTTGCTGGCGATCCGGCTGGCCAACAAGGCGGCTCACGGCGTCGCCCGCCATCTCGTCAACCTGTTCGGCTCCATGCCGCAACTGCTTCGTCAGACCGTGACCTTCGACAACGGCACCGAGTTCGCTCGTCACCTCGCGTTGCGCAGCCTGGCGATCGAGACCTTCTTCTGTGATCCCTACGCCCCCTGGCAAAAGGGCGGCATCGAGAACGCCATCGGCAGGATGCGCCGCTTCATGCCCCGCAAAACCGACCTCGCAACACTCTCAAACAGCCGATTTCGCAGTCTCGTTGCCGCCTACAACAACACCCCGCGCAAATGCCTTGACTTCAGGACCCCGGCTGAGACCTTTGCCCAAGTGTTGCACTTCGAGTGTGAATCCACCCCCGGCTCAAGGCCGGGACGACACCGGAGCTTGTAATGACGATCACATCTTCATCACGGCTTGCCGATCAATCTTCCCTGTGCCGGTCTTCGGCAACTCCCCGGTGAACGTGATCTCGCGCGGATATTTGTACGGCAACAGTTTTGCCTTGACGTAATCCTGCAGCCGCTTGGTCGCATCGTTAGCGTCGAAACCGCCCTGGTTCATCACCACTACCGCCTTCAGCGTCATGCGACGATCCGGCAGTTCGGCGGCGTAGACCGCGCATTCCCTGATGTCAGGATGTTCGGCGAGGCAGAGTTCCACTTCGAGCGGGTAGACCCATTGGCCGGAGATCTTTATCAGGTCGTCGGCGCGGCCGCGGAAGAAGTGGAAGCCGTCGCTGTCGCGCACGAAGCGGTCGCCGGTGTAGATCCAGCCGCCGTCGCGGATCGTCTCCGCCGATTTGTCGGGCCGGTTCCAGTACAGCGGCGTGTTGGAGTCGCCGCGCACCCACAGGATGCCTTCCTCGTTGTCGCCGACCTCGCGGCCGTCCTTGTCGCGGAGCGCTACTTCGAAGCCGGGAACGCGCAGGCCGGCGGCGCCAAGCTTTTTCTGCTCGGGCCGGTTGGAAAGATAGATGTGCAGCGCTTCGGTCGAGCCGAGCCCCTCGACGATTTCAAGGCCGGTCAGCGTCTTCCAGCCGTTGAAGACGTCCGCCGACAGCACTTCGGCCGCCGACAGCGCCATTCGCAGCGACGAGAAATCGGCCGTCGATGCGCCGTCGGCCTTTGTCAGCGAGGTGTAGAGCGTCGGTAATCCGAAGAAGTGCGACGGCCGATATTTTCCGATCGCCTCGAAGATCGCGGCCGGCTTCGGCTGGCCCGGCAGCAGCAGCGTCGCGGCGCCGACCGAGAACGGGAAGGTGATGGCATTGCCAAACCCATAGGCGAAAAAGATCTTTGGTACCGAGAAACAGATGTCGTCGGCCGTCAGCTTGAGCACATTGCGCGCGAAGGCCTGCTCGCTATAGGCCATGTCGTGCTGCAGATGCACGATGCCCTTGGGGCGGCCGGTCGAGCCCGAGGAGTACATCCAGAACGCCATCTCGTCCCGGCCCGTGTCGGCTTCCGCCAGCTCAGTGGCAAAGCCTTGCAGCCATGGCTCAGCGATCAGCGCCGTGGGCACGGCGTGTTCGCCGGCGGCGCCGTTGACGACGATCAGAGTTTGCAGGGGCGTGTCCTTGCAGGCCTCGGCGTTGAAACGCGATGTGAATTCGGCCTCGGCGACCGCGACGGTCGCGCCGGCATCCGAGAGATAGAACTGCAACAGGTCCGGCGGCGTCAGCGTGTTGATCAGCAGCGGCACGAAGCCCGAACGCACCGCGCCGAAAAAGGCCGCCGGATAGGCCGGCGTATCGTCGAGGAACATCAGGACGCGATCGCCACGCTTCAGGCCCAGCGACTGAAAACCATGCCCCCATCGCGAGGCACTCGCGCAGAGTTCGGCGTAGGTAGTGTTGCCGCAGGGGCCGGTCAGCGCCAGCCGGTCGCCGCGGCCTTCAGCCAGGTTATCGAACAGAATGCGGCTGGCATTGTAGCGCTCGAGAATTGTAAACCCGATTTCGCGCGCGCCGGGATTTTCCCGCGGGACAGCGTCAGTGATCGCCTGCGTCATGACCGGCTCCCGCTTTGCTTCGCGGCCTCGTAGCGCGCCATGAATTGGGGCGACATCGCGCGCAGCCTGATATCGTCGATGCGGCCGGACCGGGTGATATAACTATAGGCGAAATCCATCAGGTCGCGCTTCATGTGTTCGGGGAAATGCTCATACCAGCCGGCGCTGGTGCGCGCCGCCGTCACCAGCTTCTTCACGACCGGTTTGCGCTCGGCCTGATAGCGGGCGAGGGCTGCGGAAATCTCCGTCTCCGCTTCCAGCGCTTTGGTCAGCGCGATCGCGTCCTCGATCGCGAGCCGCGTTCCCGACCCGATCGAGAAATGCGCCGAGTGCAGGGCATCGCCGATCAGCACCATATTCGCGTGCGACCAGTTCTCGTTCCAGATCCAGGGGAAATTGCGCCACACCGATTTGTTCGATACCAGCGGATGGCCGTCGAGCGTATCGGCGAAGATTTCCTCGCAGATCGCCTGCGACTGCTCGATGGTCTTGTGCTCGAAACCGTAGGCCTGCCAGGTCGCCGCGTCGCATTCGACCAGGAAGGTGCTCATGGCGGGCGCATAGCGGTAGTGATGCGCGTTGAACGATCCGAGATCGGTCTTCACGAAGGTCTGCGACAGCGTGGCAAAGCGCTTGGTGGTGCCGTACCAGGCGAACTTGTTGGTCGAGTGCGAGACCGAGGCGTCGAACGCTTTCTCGAAGCCGCGGCGCACCAGCGAATTCAGCCCGTCGGCGGCAACGATCAGGTCGTAACCCCTGAGGTCGTCGACCGATTGGATCGTCGTTTCGTATCGCGGTGTTACGCCGGCCGCGCGCACACGCTGCTGCAGGATGGTCAGCAATTCCAGCCGCCCGATCGACGAAAAGCCGACGCCGTCGATTTCGACGCTTTCACCGCGCAGGTTGAGCGTGATGTTCTTCCAGCTCTCCATCCTTGGCGTAATCGCATCGACCGTCTCGGGGTCGTCGGCACGCAGGAAGTCCAGCGCCTGCTCCGAGAACACCACGCCAAAACCCCAGGTCGCGCCTTCGGGGTTCTGTTCGAACAGGTCGATCACGGCGTCCGGATGACGCCGCTTCCAGAGATAGGCGAAGTAGAGACCTCCGGGGCCTCCGCCGATCACGGCGATGCGCACGTGCTTCCTCCCAATCAATCGACAGTATACTTACTAATTGGGCCACACTAATCCGCGCCGGCAAAATCCGCCAGAGGAAATTATGCGACGGTTGGTATGAAGTTCGGCTCCGATGGACCCGGAACCGAACCCCGGTGGTCGCCTGGCGCCTTCGTTAAACGCAGCGGCGGACCTTGACGCCGCCGACCCAAACCCAGCGGCAAGCAGCCACCGGAGGCCTGCGGACGACCACCGCGCCAGATACATGTCGGGCGTTGATCCGCCGATCCCGATTTCCCGGCGGTGCTAACGGCAGCTTCTATTTCTTCTCCGCCGCCTCCAGCACTTTCTTGCAGGCGGGCGCGAGCTTGTCGGTCTCCTTGGCAAGGCAGGCGATGATCCGCCCGCCGCCGGGGACGACGCTCTTGCAGTATTTCTCGTAGTCGCCCTTGCAGGCGTCGCGCTGCTCGGCGGTCAATTCCTGCGCGAATGCGGTCTGTGAAACGCAAAGCAGAGCGGCTGCGATAAGGATGGCGCGATGCATCGGGATTCCTTTCGTCGTTTAGACCACGTGAGAATCGGCGGAAGCACCTGCTTTATTGCGCCCTGAACTGGGCCAGCACATCCTGACATGCCGGAGAAAGCCGTGCGGCGTTGGTCGCGAGACATTGCACGATCCGGCCGCCACCCGGCGCCACGCCGCCGCAGATCGTGCGGACATCGCCGCCGCAGGCCGAGCGCAGCACGAACAGTTCTTCGCGCGGCCGCAACGGCCGCAGCACGATCACGGCGGGGGCTGCTGGCGCCGCCGTAGCGGCGGGGGCCGCGCCTGCCGCAGCCGGGGCCGCTTCAGCCGCAGGCGCCGCGCCGCCGGTCGCCGCGGCGACCGCCTTCTCGCAACCGGCCGAGAGCTTGGCCCTGTTCTTTTCCAGACACTGCAGCGCCGGTGCGCCGCCGGTCGGCACGCCCGCGCAGACCTTTGGATAGTCGGAGCGGCACGCGCTGCGAATTGCGGAAATCTGCGCGCTGGTCGGCTGCTTCGCCGCTGCGGCTTTCGGCGCTGCCGCCGCCGCTGTCGACGTCTTGGGCGCCGCGGTCTCGGTGGCCGGCGCAGTCTCGGTCTTCTTCTCCGCCGGCGCGGCCTCGGCCTTCGGGGCGGCCGGCGCTTCGACGGCTTTCACCGCGCTCTGACAACCCGGGGCAAGGCTCGACATGTTCTTCTGCAGGCATTGCAGCGAGGCTTCGCCACCCGGCGGAATGCCGGAGCAATGCGCCATGTAATCGGAGCGGCATTCGGACTTGATGACGTCACGCTGCGCCTGGGTCGGTGCCTGCGAGAACGCAGGTGCGGCACTCGCGAAAATTGCGGCCGTCATCACGGCGCCAAGCGTCGCCGCACGTGTCAACGTGTTGATCATTTGAATAAATCCTTGTCGTGTTGCGAAGAGCCGCCGCTTCAGCCGAAAAAAATCATGATGAGCCGGGGGAAATAACTTCCGCACGATATCATTTTCGCTTTCGGGTTCCACTGCAAGCAGATTGTTGTTACTTTTACGGGATGGCGGAACGACGGGTTCTGAACAGAAGGCCTGTTGCAAAACAAACATATTGGGACACGCAAAATGAAGCCTACGCGTTCGCAACATGTCTTCACCGCACCGCGAATGGCCTTGGTCATATTTGCATCCATGGCCTTAAGTGCCTGCGAACAGAATAGTTTTGTTCCGCCGCCGCCACCGAAAGTTGAAGTCGCCGTTCCCTTGCAGCGCCCGATCACGCGCTATCTGGAAGCCACCGGCAATACCGCGCCGATCAAGAATGTCGATCTGGTCGCGCGCGTGCAGGGCGTTCTGCAGGCGATCAATTATCAGGACGGCACCTTCGTCAAGGAAGGCACCACGCTGTTCACGATCGAGCCCGAAACCTACAAACTGAAGCTCGAGCAGGCACAGGCCGCGGAGGCCGGCGCGCAAGCCTCGGTGCGGCAGACCGATGCCGATTTCAAGCGCCAGTCGGATCTGGTGCAGCGGCAGGCGGTCTCGCAAGCAACGCTCGATAATTCGACGTCGGCGCGGGACAACGCGCAGGCAAATCTGCTGCAGGCCGAGGCCAACACCAAGATCGCGGCGGTCAATTACGGTTACACCAACGTCGTTGCGCCGTTCGACGGCATCGTCAGCGCCCATCTCGTCTCGGTCGGCGAACTGGTCGGAGCGGCGTCGCCGACGCAGCTTGCCACCATCGTCGCGCTCGATCCGATCTATGTGAATTTCAACGTCAACGAACAGGATGTGTTGCGGATTCGCGAAGAGGCAAGGCGGCGCGGCATCACGACGAGCGAACTTCGGCAATTGCCGGTCGAGGTCGCATTGCAGACCGAGAGCGGCTTTCTGCATAAGGGCAAGCTCGACTACATTTCGCCAAGCCTCAATCAGTCGACCGGAACGCTCGCCGTGCGCGGTCTGCTGCCCAATCCCGACCGCGTCTTGTTGCCGGGATTTTTTGTCCGCGTTCGCGTTCCCTTTGATGAGCAGCAAGATGCGCTGCTGGTGCCCGATGTCGCGCTCGGCAGCGACCAGGCGGGCCGCTACGTGCTGGTCGTGAACGGCGAAAACGTCGTCGAGCAGCGCAAGGTCCTGACCGGACCGCTGGAAGGCGAATTGCGCGTCATCGAAACCGGGTTGAAACCGGATGATCGCGTCGTCACGTCAGGGTTGTTGCGCGCGATCCCCGGCCAGAAGGTCGATCCGCAACTGCAGAAGATCGAAGTGCCGCCGGCAGCAAAAAAGTAGGTCGGCCATGATTTCGAAATTCTTCATCGAGCGGCCCGTCCTTTCCAACGTCATCGCGATCCTGATGGTCCTGATCGGCGGCGTCTGCCTGTTTCGCCTCGCCGTCGCGCAATACCCGGATATCGTGCCGCCGACGGTGCAGGTTACGACCCGCTATCCCGGTGCCAGCGCCAAGACGGTGATCGATACGGTGGCGCTGCCGATCGAGCAGCAGGTCAATGGCGTCGAGGACATGCTCTACATGCAGTCCTACAGCGGTGCTGACGGCACCTATTCGCTGACGGTCACGTTCAAGATCGGTACCGACCTCAACTTCGCGCAGGTGCTGGTGCAGAACCGGGTGTCGAGCGCGCTGTCGCAGTTGCCGCAATCGGTGCAGAACCAGGGCGTCACGGTCCAGAAAAAGTCGACCGCGATCCTGCTGTTCGTGACGCTGAGTTCGCCGAATTCGACCTATGACAGCCTGTTCCTGAGCAACTACGCCACCATCAACATCAAGGACGAACTGGCGCGGCTGCCCGGGGTCGGCAACGTCACCGTGTTCGGCGCCGGCCAGTACTCGATGCGGGTCTGGCTCGATCCAAACAAGCTGCAGGTGCGCGGACTGATGCCGCAGGACGTCATCCAGTCGATCCAGCAGCAGAGCCAGCAGGTCACGGCGGGCCAGATCGGCGCGCCGCCGACGCCGGCGGGCCAGGCGTTCCAGTACACGCTGAACGTCAACGGGCGGCTCGACGACAAGAGCCAGTTCGAGGATGTCATCGTCAAGACCGGCAACAATGGCGACGTCACCCGCGTGCGCGACGTCGGCTGGGTCGAACTCGGCGCCCAGACCTACAGCCAGGTGTTTTCGCTCAACAACAAGCCGTCGACCGGCATCGGCGTGTTCCAGTCGCCCGGCGCCAACGCGCTCGAGGTCGAGGCCGCGGTCCAGAAAAAGATGGTTGATCTGGCCAAGGCGTTTCCGCAGGACATCACCTACGCCACGCCGTTCGACACCACCAAATTCGTCTCGGAATCGATCAACGAGGTCTACAAGACGCTGATCGAGGCCGGCTTGCTCGTCCTGGTCGTGATCCTGATCTTCCTGCAGGACTGGCGCGCGATGCTGGTGCCGGCAACCACCGTGCCGGTGACGATCATCGGCGCCTTCGCGGCGATGGCAGCCCTCGGCTTCACCGTCAATATCTCGACGCTGTTTGCGATCGTGCTGGCGATCGGCATCGTGGTCGACGACGCCATCGTGGTGGTCGAGGGCGCGGCGCATAGTATCGAGAAGGGCATGTCCGGCCACGATGCCGCGATAGCCGCGATGGATGCGCTGTTCGCGCCGATCGTCGGCATCACGCTGGTGCTGATTTCGGTGTTCCTGCCGTCGGCTTTCCTGCCGGGACTGACCGGAAAGATGTACTCGCAATTCGCGCTGGTGATCGCGGCGACCGCGCTGCTCAGCGCCGTCAATGCCGCTACCCTGAAGCCGACGCAATGCGCGCTGTGGCTGCGCCGGCCGGTGCCGCCCGAGCAGCGCAACTTCTTCTATCGCGGTTTCAACGCGGTCTATAATCGCGTTGAGGCGGGCTATGGCCGCCTGATGGGCCACCTGGTCGCGCACAGCAACCTGTCCGTGATCTTTGCCTTGATCCTGATCGGCATCGCCGGCTACGGCCTGTCGCGGGTTCCGACCGGTTTCATCCCGATCGAGGACCAGGGCTATCTGCTGGTGGCGGTGCAACTTCCCGATGGTGCGGCGCTCGACCGTACCCAGCAGGTGCTCAATCAGGTCAGCGATATCGCCGGCAAGGCGCCGGGCGTCGATCACGTCATCAGCATTGCGGGCATATCGGCGCTGGACGGCTCTTCAAGCCTCGCCAATGCGGGCGTCGCCTATCTGATCCTGAAGGAGTGGAGCGCGCGCGGCCCGGGCCAGGATCTCCGTTCGCTGTTCGTGGGACTGAACGAGAAAATGTCGGTGATATCAGAAGCGCGGATCCTGGTGATTCCGCCGCCGCCGATCCAGGGCATCGGCAATGCCGCAGGCTTTGCCATGCAGCTGCAGCTCCGTGACGGCAATGCCGACTACGGCAAGCTGCAGGCCATCGCCGGCGCCCTCGTTTCCAATGCGCAGACGCAAAGCGCGCTGCAGCGCGTCAGTTCGTCGTTCCGTTCGATGGTGCCGCAATTCGACGTCGAGGTCGACCGGATCAAGACCCAGACGCTGCATGTCACGACCGACCAGATCTTCTCGACCCTGTCGTCCTATCTGGGATCGACCTATGTCAACCAGTTCAACAAGTTCGGCCGCACCTTCCAGGTCTATGCGCAGGCGGATTCGCAATTTCGGCTGACGTCGCGCGAGATCGAAAGGCTGATGGTGCGCAACAGCCAGGGCGACATGGTGCCGCTGGGAACGGTCGCCAAGATCACGCCGTCCGTCGGCCCCTCGCTGATCAGCCTGTACAATCTCTATCCATCCGCAACCGTCATCGGCCTGCCAGCGACGGGCTTCAGCTCCGGCCAGTCGATGACGCTGATGGAGGAGATCGCCGCCAAGACCTTGCCGCCGGGTACCGGTTTCGAGTGGACGGCGATGTCGTACCAGGAGAAGGTGGTCGGCGGCCAGATCTACTATGCGTTCGGCCTTGCCTTGCTGCTGGTCTATCTCGTGCTGGCCGGACAATATGAGAGCTGGTACGCGCCGATCTCCGTCATTCTTGCGGTGCCATTGTCGCTGCTGGGCCCGATGGCGGTGCTGACGGGTTTGCGTATCGAGAACAATCTCTACACCCAGATCGGCATTATTCTGCTGATCGCGCTGTCGGCCAAGAACGCCATCCTGATCGTCGAAGTGGCGCTCGAGCTTCATGTGCGCGATCGCAAGCCGCTGCTTGAATCCGCCGTCGAGGCGGCGCGGGCGCGGTTCCGGCCGATCCTGATGACGTCCTTTGCCTTCATCCTCGGCGTGGTGCCGCTGGTGCTCGCGACCGGCGCCGGCGCCAACGCCCGCAAGTCGATCGGCATCACGGTGTTCTCAGGCATGCTGGCGTCGACCTGCCTGGCGGTGCTGTTCGTGCCGACCCTCTTTGTCGTGATCCAGCGTTTCGAGAACTGGCTCGCCGAGCGCAAGGCGAGGAAGGCGGGTGCGCAGACCGCGCCGCAAGCGCCGGGCACGGTGCATTAGTGGCCACTTCGTAGGGTGGGCAAAGCGTAGCGTGCCCACCGTTAGGCGGCGAGAGGATCCATGGTGGGCACGGCGCGAAGGGCGCCTTTGCCCACCCTACGAATCCAAGAACTACACCTTCACCATCCGCTTGCCGCGGTTCTCGCCGGCGAGCAGACCGATCAGCGCCTTCGGCGTGTTCTCCAGCCCCGCGATCACGTCCTCCTGCACCTTCAATTTGCCGGATGCGACCCAGGACTGCAGGTCGGCCAGGGCCTGATCGCGCTGGTCCATGTAGTCCATCACGATGAAGCCCTGCATGATCAGGCGCTTCACCACGATCAGGCCGGGCACGCCGCGCGGGCCGGTGGCCGACGGCACGCCGTCATATTGCGAGATCGCGCCACAGCAGGCGATGCGGCCGCGGTTGTTCATCAGCGAAAGGCAGGCCTCGAGGATATCGCCGCCAACATTGTCGAAATAGACGTCGATGCCCTTGGGCGCTGCGGCCCGCAGCGCCTTGAAGGTCGCGCCGTCCTTGTAGTCGACCGCGGCGTCGAAACCGAGCTCGGACGTCAGCCAGTGGCATTTGTCCTTGCCGCCGGCGATGCCGATGACGTGGCAGCCCTTGATCTTGGCGATCTGGCCGACGATCGATCCGACCGAGCCGGCGGCCGCCGATACCACGACGGTTTCGCCGGCTTTCGGCTTGCCGACATCCAGCAGTCCGAAATAGGCGGTGAGGCCGGCGATGCCGTAGACGCTGAGCAGGTGCGTCATCGGCTCCATCCTGGGCATCTTGGTCATGTGCTTGGCGGGGACGGCGGCATAATCCTGCCAGCCGGTATCGCCGAACACGATATCGCCGGGCGCAAGCCCGGGTGCTTTCGAGGACACGACTTCCGCGATGCCGCCGCCGGCCATCACCGTATTGGCCTCCACCGCGGCGCGGTAGGTCGCGCCGTGCATCCAGGCCCGGTTGGCGGCATCGAGCGAGATGTAACGCGTCCGCACCAGGACCTCGCCGTCCTTCGGCTCGGGAATGGCGCCCTTGGCCAGTTTGAAATGTTCGGGGCCAAGCTTGCCGGTCGGCTTCTCGACCAGCAGGATCTGGCGATTGACGGTGTCGTTCATGATGTTCTCCCCTCGGCTGATTGTTGTTCTGGCATTTCCGGTGGCAATTGACTGCGCGTGAGGCGGCCATTGCACAGATTGTGCGCTGCATTGAACGCTAGTCGGGGCGCGCGCGTTTCACAACGGGAACATTTTGGCAAGACCGCTGATGACAGCGACAGTGTTGCGTCGGTTGCGAAATCTGCCAAACTCCCGCCTGCCGGAACTTACGGGGGTGAGAAATGTCCAGCAGGTTTACGCAATTCATTTTGATCGCGATGGCGCTCGGCATCGTGATGGGAACATTGGTTTTCAACTATCTGCCCGACAGCCGGGTAGAGATCGCGGCCGACGTAAACCTGATCGCCATGCTGTTCCTGCGCCTGATCAAGATGATCATCGCGCCGCTGGTGTTCGCTACCCTGGTCGGCGGCATCGCGCATATGGGCTCCGGCGCCAAGCTCGGCCGCATCTTCGCCAAGACCATGGGCTGGTTCGTCAGCGCCTCCTTTGTTTCGCTGCTGCTCGGCCTCGTGATGGTCAACCTGCTGCAGCCCGGCGCCAACTTCCCCGGCACGCTGCCCGACAAGGCACAGTCGACCGGCCTGCCGGTCTCGGCCTTCTCGATCGAGAAGTTCCTGACCCATCTGATCCCGACCTCGATTGCGGACGCGATGGCGCAGAATGAAATCCTGCAGATCGTGGTGTTCGCGGTGTTCTTCGCCGTCGCGCTCGGCGCCATGCCGGAGCGGTCGAAGCCGATCATGGGGCTGATCGACGATCTCGCCCATATCATGCTCAAGGTCACCGGCTACGTGATGCTGTTCGCGCCGATCGCGGTGTGGGCGGCGATCATGGCGACGGTGTCGAAGAACGGCCTCGCCGTGCTGTGGAAGCTGATCGTGTTCATGGGCGGCTTCTATGTCTCGCTGATGATCCTGTGGAGCATCCTGGTCGTGGTCGGATTCATCGTGATCGGGCCGAGATACAGCCATCTGCTGCGGCTGATCCGCGAGCCGCTGATGATCGCGTTCTCGACGGCCTCGTCGGAAGCGGCCTATCCGAAGACGCTGGAGGGCCTCAACAAGTTTGGCGCCTCGTCGCGGATTTCCGCCTTCGTGCTGCCGCTCGGCTACTCGTTCAACCTCGACGGCACGATGATGTACTGCACGTTTGCGAGTATCTTCATCGCGCAGACCTACCACATCGAAATGTCGCTCGCGACCCAGCTCGCGATGCTGGCCACGCTGATGATCACCTCGAAGGGCGTCGCCGGCGTGCCGCGCGCGTCCCTCGTCGTGATCGCCTCGACCTTGAGCCAGTTCGGGATTCCGGAGGCCGGCCTGCTGATGATCATGGGTATCGACACGTTCCTCGACATGGGACGCAGCGCCACCAATGTGATCGGCAACTCGCTGGCGACCGCCGTGGTCGCCAAGTGGGAGGGCGAGCTGAAGGCCGAGCACGAGCTTGGGCCCGATGAAGCCGTGCCGTCCGATGCCATCGCCGGTGACGCCGTGCCGGCGCATTGAGGAAGAGATGCATGCATCAGTCCCCGAGGAGAACAGGTAGCAGGCCGATAGGAGCCGTCGGCCTGTTGCTGACAGCCTGCCTGCTGGCAACAGGCGCTTCGGCCCAAACCGCTGATAGCGAGGGGCTTAGCCCCACGCTCGCCAATATCAAGCAGACGCACGTGGTGCGGCTCGGCTATCGCGAGAGCTCGCCGCCGTTCTCGTTCCTCGATCCGTCGAACCGGCCGATCGGTTACAGCCTCGAACTCTGCGAGGCCATCGTCGAAGAGATCGGCATCGAGGTCGACGACGCCAATTTGAAGATCGAATACGTCAAGGTCACCTCGGATGACCGCATCCCGGCCGTGACGCAGAACAAGATCGATCTCGAATGCGGATCGACCACGGCAAATGCCGAACGCGCCAAGCTGGTGGCGTTCTCGCCGCTGATGTTCGTTGCCGGCACCAAGCTGATGGTGCCGAAGGCCTCGACGATCTCGGCGCCGGCGGACCTGAAGGGCAAGACCGTGGTGGTGACGAAAGGCACCACCAACGAGCAGGCGATGCATAATGTCGACAAGAAGTTTTCGCTCGGCCTCAACATCGTGGCGTCACCCGACCATGAGCAATCCTATCAGATGCTGGTGGACGGCAAGGCCGACGCGTTCGCGACCGACGACATCCTGCTTTACGGCCTGATCGCGCGGCACAAGAGCCAGGACAAGTTCAAGGTGACGGGCGAATATCTGTCCTACGATCCCTACGGCATCATGTTTCGCAAGGGCGAGCCGCAACTGACGGCGGTGGTCGAGCGCACCTTCCGCAAGCTCGGTTCGAACCGCGACCTGATTCCGCTCTACAACAAATGGTTCGTCGCGCGGCTGCCGACCGGCGAAAAGCTCAACGTCTCGATCTCGCCGCAGCTCGAAGAGGCCTTCAAGGTGCTCGACGACACGCAAGGAACGAGCAACAACTAGACGAGCGATAAGATGAATGTGCAAAGGCGGGTCTGGGCGCAGCCCAAGCCCGCCGTTTCATGAATCGGCGTTCGGGCCGAAGATGGTGTCCAGCGCCGCACCGTAGGCCGCATCGACCAGCTCGGGGTGGGATTGGTTCAGCGCTTCCATCATGACGCCCGAGTTGATTTCCAGGACCTTCCAGCAGCCGTCGACCATAACGACATCGATCGAGCCGAAGCGCATTTCGATCGATCGCGCAGCCGCCACGGCAATCGCAATGCAGGCCGCGGCCCGCGCTTCACCACAATCGAGAACGACGGCCTGCGCGCCCGCGCCGAGATTGTGACGCCAGTTCAGGGCATGGCGCCGCCCCGCGGGCGGGACCTCGTCGAGCGAAGCCTTGCTGATATCGCCGGCCAGTCCCGACAACACAGCCGATAGCCGTCCGGCCGGGATCGTTGCGATCGCCAGCTCCAGAACCGAGCGCTTGCCGTCGCCGACGACCGACAGCCGGTTCTTGCTGAACACCACGATCGGCCGATCGTCGATCAGGATGACCCGGACTTCATCGTCGATTTCCAGATAGGGCGAAATCGCGAGACTTCTTTCGGAAGAGAAAATCTCGTTCGCTGCGACTTCAAGTTCCGGTTCGGTCCTGACCTTGAACACGGAAATTCCGCCGGTGCCTTCGTTGGGCTTGACGACAATGCCTTGCGGATTCTGCTTCAGCAGATCGAGCATCGCCGTCCACGCTCCGGATGGGGTGATGTATTTGTACATCCGCGGGCTCAGAAACGCGGTGTGCGGAACGCAGGGAATGCCGCAAATTTCCAGAACATCCGCGGTCGCCGCTTTGTCGTTCGCGATGCGATGAGCGACCGCGCTGTTCAGCCCGAGGTCATAGCCAAAGGCGAAGCGCCGCTTCGACCCGCGCGTCATGGCAATGAGCCAGCCTTGCGCTCTCAGTTCGACGTCGATGCCGCGGCTGGCGCAGTATTTTCTGACGGCGCCTACGAAAGCGCGTTCGCCGTTGCTCATGCCTGACTTTCCCGCTCTGCCATCCAGGTGCTTTTTGGAGGTAATTTATTGCCAGATCGACGACGATTTCAGCAAGTTAATTGCGCGTGCGCCGGTAGCGTTAACGGACCTCGATTGAACCTTTCCAGAAAATAAACCGACCGCCATGCGGAGTTCTCGATTGCGCGTCAATGCATCTTGACTATCTGCATGATTGGCGCAATGCACACGTCAAATCGCCAATGATTTCGGGGGTTTTTCGCATTTTGCGATCCGAAAAACCGAAACGTTCTACACCAAGACGTCAGGAAAAACGAAAACACATGAGCGCGTTCTATAGAGAGAAAGTTCTTTCTGTCCGGCATTGGACCGATACGCTTTTCAGCTTCACCGCCACCCGCGATTCCGGCTTCCGCTTCCAGAACGGCCAGTTTGCGATGATCGGCCTCGAGGTCGAGGGGCGTCCGTTGCTGCGCGCCTACAGCATGGCGAGCGCCAATCACGAGGAGGAACTCGAATTCTTCTCGATCAAGGTCGCCGACGGGCCGCTGACCTCGAAGCTGCAGAAGATCAGGGAAGGCGACGAGATCCTGGTCGGCCGCAAGGCCACCGGCACGCTGATCACCGACAACCTGATTGCGGGCCAGCGTCTGCTGCTGCTGTCCACTGGAACGGGCCTTGCGCCGTTCGCGAGCCTGATCAAGGACCCCGATGTCTACGAGCGGTACGAGACCATCGTGCTGGTTCATGGCTGCCGGCAGGTATCCGAACTGGCTTATGGCGAGGAACTGGTCGCCAAGCTCCGCGACGATGAACTGTTCGGGCCGCTGCTGTCGGAGAAGCTGTTGTATTATCCGACCGTGACCCGCGAGCCGTTCCGCAACCGTGGCCGCATCACCGACCTGATCACGTCGGAACAGTTGTTCAACGACATTCACCAGTCGCCGCTCGATATCGCGACCGACCGCATCATGATGTGTGGCAGCCCGGGCATGCTGGAAGAGCTGCGTCAGATGTTCGAGGGCCGGGGCTTCCTCGAAGGCAGCCACAGCCAGCCCGGCCATTTCGTGATCGAGAAGGCGTTCGTCGAGCGCTGAGGCTTCATAACGTTCATTCCGGGGCGCATCGAAGACGCGAACCTCGGATGCGCAATTGCGCATCGGGGAATCTCGAGATTCCCCGGGGTGCAATTGCACCCCTGAGGTCTGGTCCTGCGGGCCATCCCGGAATGACAGCCCCACCGTAGCGTCCCCCGTTCATCCGCTGCTATAATCTCCTCCGAACGCCGCGCGGCCTTGCCGACGTGGCGACATCGGGGAGCGGGTGCGCTGTGGCGGTACGCGATGAGATCGGGCTAACGAAGACCGCCTTTGTGTTCGCCGGCGGCGGCAGCTTTGGCGCCATTCAGGTCGGGATGCTGCATTCTCTCGCTTCCCACGGCATTACCGCGGACATGGTGGTCGGCTCCAGCGTCGGCGCCTTGAACGGCGCGTTCTACGCCGGCGATCCGACGCTCAAGGGCGTGGAGAGACTGGGGACGATCTGGCGCGGACTGACGCGGCAGGATGTCTTTCCGATGAGCTGGCGCACGGTGCTGAGTTTTCTGTGGCGCCGCGATTTCCTGATTCCCCATGACGGCATCCGCAAGCTGATCGAGGATCACATCCCCTATCGCAATCTGCAGGATGCCAAACTGCCGCTGCACATCGTCACCACCGATATCGTGACCGGCGACAGCGTGGTCCTATCGGAAGGGCCGATCGACGAGGCGATCGTTGCCTCGACGGCGATCCCCGGCGCGTTCGCGCCGGTCCATTACCGGAATTACTACCTCGCCGATGGCGCCATCTCCAGCAACACGCCGATCCAGGTGGCGGTGAAGAAGGGTGCCAGACGGCTGATCATTCTGCCGACCGGGCACGCCTGTGCGACGCAGACGCCGCCGGTCGGCGCGGTCGCGAATGCACTGCATGCGTTGACGCTGCTGATCGCGCGTCAACTGGTCAGCGAGCTGGAAAGCCTCGGGCCCGAGATCGAATATTTCGTGGTGCCGCCTTTATGCCCGCTGGTGGGATCACCGTACGATTTCTCGCGCACGGCTGATCATATCGCTCGCGCCATCGAGACCACCGACGCCTGGTTGGCCCAGCACAGCCTTCAGGAGGGCAGGATTCCCGACGAGATGCGGCCGCATAGTCACTGAGCGATGCCGTTACGCTGCACTGCAATAGCTTGCCGGCCGATGCCGCCCCGCCAGATCGGATCTGAAAAATTTTTCCGGGTTGCTGTCATATCCGCGATTGCCGGGGCGTATATCGTATGGCGCTTATTCCGCTGATTGGACTAAGCTACCGGTCGACAAGCAATAATCCGGCTGAGGGATTTTATGGAAACGCTGCTGCTTCCGTTCTCGCCACGCTTCATCGTGTTGACGATCTGCGCCGTCGTCACGGCATTGCTGCTCGGCATCGGGGTTTTCGACCATAACCCGAAGATATGGGAAGTCGTGCTGATCCCGACCGTGATCTTCGGCGCCCTCACGCTTCTCGGCCTTCGCGACCTGACGCAGAAGAGCCACGCCGTTTTGCGCAACTATCCGATCTCGGCGCACATCCGTTTTCTGCTCGAAGAGATCCGGCCCGAGATGCGGCAGTATTTCTTCGAGAGCGAAAAAGACGGCATGCCGTTTTCCCGCGACACCCGCGCGCTGGTCTATCAGCGCGCCAAGATGGTGCTCGACAAGCGGCCATTCGGTACCCAGGAGGACGTCTACCGCGACGGCTATGAGTGGATGCACCATTCGGTGGCGCCGAAGGCGCGTGCCGAGGAGCAATTCCGCATCACCATCGGCGGTCCCGATTGCACCAAGCCATACTCGGCTTCAGTGTTCAATATCTCGGCGATGAGTTTCGGCGCGCTCAGCCCCAATGCGGTGCGCGCGCTGAATGCGGGCGCCAAAAAAGGCGGCTTCGCGCACGACACCGGCGAGGGCGGCGTCAGCCCCTATCATCGCGAGAATGGCGGTGACATCATATGGGAGGTTGGCTCCGGCTATTTCGGCTGCCGCAACCGCGACGGAACGTTCAATCCGGATGAGTTCGCGCGTGTGGCGTCCGACGACCAGATCAAGATGGTCGAGCTCAAGATCAGCCAGGGCGCCAAGCCCGGGCACGGCGGCGTGCTGCCGGCGGCCAAGGTCTCGGCGGAGATTTCCAAAATCCGCGGTGTTGCCATGGGCGAGGATTGCATCTCGCCGGCCTTTCACCGGGCGTTCTCGACGCCGTTGCAGATGATGGCCTTTATTGGCGAGATGCGAAGGCTGTCCGGCGGCAAGCCTGCCGGGTTCAAGATGTGCATCGGCCATCCCTGGGAATTCCTGGCGATCTGCAAGGCGATGCTGGAAAGCGGAATCTACCCCGACTTCATCGTCGTCGACGGCAATGAAGGCGGCACGGGGGCAGCGCCGCTGGAGTTCATGGACCATCTGGGCATGCCGATGCGCGAGGGCGTCAACTTCGTCCATAATGCGCTTGTCGGCATCAATGTGCGCGACCGCATCAAGATCGGCGCCGCCGGCAAGATCGCGACCGCGTTCGACATGGCGCGGGCGATGGCGATCGGCGCCGACTGGTGCAATTCGGCGCGTGGTTTCATGTTTTCGCTGGGCTGTATCCAGTCGCTGAGTTGCCATACCGATCGCTGTCCGACCGGTGTGACCACGCAGGATCCCTCCCGCGCCCGTGCGCTGGTGGTGCCGCACAAGGTCGAGCGGGTCTACAACTATCATCACGCCACTTTGCATGCGCTTTCCGAGCTGATCGCCGCGGCAGGCCTCGAGCATCCCCGGGAAATCCGGTCGATCCATTTCTCGCAGCGGAGCTCGACGACCGTAGTACAGTCTTTCGCGCAGCTTTATCCGTCGCTGCGGCCGGGCGAATTGATCGATGGCACCGAGGATCCACGCTTCCGCGAAGCATGGGCGATGGCGCGGGCGGATTCGTTCCAGCCGGTGGCGTGACGGCGCCGGCGCTATGGTGTTTTCTAGCGTGACGACGTGCGAAACAAATCGTCGAACCGGAATGAATAGCCAAGGCCTATGATGTAGTTCGGCGAATTCCGGTTGAGGCCGAATGCAAGGTGAAAGTCGATCTGCTGGGTCTTGGTCAGGAGATATCCGCCCCCGGTGTTGAAGAGCTGGACGCTGCTGCCGCGCGAGGGATAATCGCCGATATATTCGACGAACAGCGACGCGCGCTCGGTGACCCTCTTTTCGAGTACGAACGTCGCCTCCGTGGTCTGCTTGTTGGCGGGATCGGACGGGAAGAAGAACGTCGTCACCATGCCGCTGGTCCCCCAGCCGCCGCCGATCTCATACGACCATGGAAATTGCAGGTAAGGCTGCAGACCCGGGCCGGCGATTTTGGGCGAGCCGGTCGGCAGGCCAGCCCCCGCTGTCACCGACAAATTCCAGGGTTCGGGAAGCGCGGCGAACTGCCACTTGATGGCCGGCGCCACATTGCCGAAACCGCTGCCGGCGTCGCCCTTCAGGCGGCCGACATAATCCGGCACGTCGACCAGAATCTCGAGGCAGTTTGCGATGCCGAGGCGGAGCCGGCTGTTGGTGCCGTCGAACGTCTTGTCCAGACCGCGCCGCGCTGTGTTGATGCCGTTTTCGCCCTGCAGGCTGCCAACGGGAACGACGAGACTGGAGTTCGTGACATCGGGCCTGTCGGTGGCGATCTCCGACGCCGAGGTCGGGCATTCGCCGGCCTGCGCGAGCGCCGGTGCAGCTGCGACGAAGAGAAGCGTCAAGGAGGTCCCAAAGCGAATCTTGGCCAAGATCAGCCGGAACGGCACGCGCGTCATCCTCTGTCTATGGATATCCCACGATCAGTATCATCGTTTCCCGGCTTTTATTCCCGGTGCGGCTTTTTTTTGCACAGGATCGCGGCGATTTCGGCACGTGATTTTGCTGATGCCTGGCGCCGCTAGAACTCGCCGTGGAGACGGCCCGAGAAGATGTGAACCGGGCCGCGGTCGGCATTGTAGGCGGGATTGGTGATGAACTGATAGTCGGCGGTCAGGGTGAACTGCTTGTTGAGCGCATAGGCGTAATACGTCTCGAAGATGCGCTCGTTGCGGTAGTTGAGCTGGCCGTCGCCGATCAGCAGGCCGAGGCCGCCGGCGGCGAGGTAATCGCGATGCGCACTGGATAACCCGTTGACCGCACCGCCGATGCCGATGGTATCGCTCGGGCGTCCCCAATAGCTGCCTTTCACCGACAAGCCGCCCGAAATGCTGCGGTCGATGTCGGTGAACGACAGAATCTCGTTCTGCCCGTCATTCCAGCTTGCGCGGGCAAACAGGCCTACATCCCGGGCGATCTGCTGCTCGGCATTGGCATAGAAACCGTATTTCAGATTGTCGCGGCGAATGCCCGCCATGATCGTGTTGATATCGAGCGCCGGGTTCGTCGCCTCGATGGCCAGCGCGTCGCGATAATTGCCGGTGTTGCCGCGATTGCCGAATGCCCCGAGCCGCAATTTGCCCGGCTGATCGAAGATCGCGTAGCGGCCCTCGAATTCGACCACGGCGCCTCCGGTCTTGAAGGTAAGGATGTCGCTATTGGGCGCAGTGGGCACCTGGAACAGTCCGGCGCGTACCGCCCAATCCTTGCGATTGAGCTCGGCCACGGCGCCGCGTGTGTAACCGGGCAGGTCGGCCGGAAAATCGTAAGCCGCCGACGACCACATCGCCCAGTTCATGAAGTCCGCGCGCGGATCCTTCGCATAGGAATTACCGTCGAAGAAATCGCCGATCGCAAAGCGCCCGACGATCAGCGTGACCCGGTCGATGTCGCGTTTCCCCGCCAATTGGTTGGCTGCGTCCGGGACATCTTCCTGTTCGCCGCCGAGGCCGAAGGTTTGCTTGATGTAATAACGCTGCGGGCGGATTTTCGGGAAGGCGGCGCCGGCCTTCTGCGCTTCGCCGTTCGGGAATCCCGCCAATCCCAGCGTGCCGTTCAGGCCAAAACCCTGTGCAAGCTCCGGATTGAAATAGAACTCACCACCCTGCCACAGCCGCGCGCCGATAAACGCCGTCGTGGTCCAGGTCTCCTGCAACTGTCCGGCGCCGGGAAGACTATAGGCGCCGGCATAGGGCGAACGAATGCTGGGATAGGCCTGCGGCAAAAAGGTGGTTTGCGCGTGGATATTCCAGTCGTTCGATTCCGGAAGCAGCGTTTTTCCATCGGCCGGAGCGATCCACGGGGTGTCACCGAACCGGTAATTCAGGCCGAGTTTCACGAGATGGATGCGGGGGTCGACGTTAATTCCCGGCAGGGCGAAGCCGCTGAGGTCGTACAAGCGCCGCGACAGGTCGATGTAGCTGTATTCGGCCTTTGCGCTCCAGTTGCCGCTCACCGCGAACTCGGCGCCGGCACCCGCGGTCCAGCCGGTGTGGTATTGTCCTGGCGATGAGATGATGTCTCTGACGTCGTCGTGGATATTGACGTGGGTGTGTCCCCAGGCGAACCCGCCGGTCAGATAGGGCATCCAGCTTCCGAATGCGTAACCAATGCGGCCGCGCAGGGTGCCGGTATAGTCGATGGTCGCGTTGAACGGAGCCGGCCTCAGCGCCGCGCCGTCCATCGGGCTCGGAAACGACGCGTCCGCTTCGATGCCAAGCACGAACCGGTTCGAGAACTGCCTGCTATAGCCAGCCTGGTAGCCGCCGATCAGTCCGGTAACGCTGTGCGGCAGGAATACGCCCTGCTCGGGAAGCGGATTGGTTCCCGGCCCAAGACTTCCGCCGCCATAGCCGAAGTGGCCGCCGATATAAAAGCCGGTCCAGTCGTAGACGGCTGCCATATCGGCCGCGGCCGCAGGCCCGCCCAGCGCGAGCGCGCCGAGCGCCACACCAGCCAGGACATGCTTCCGATATCGGCGGTCGCGGTTCATCGTGCGGACATTTCGCAAAGGCTGCGGCGGTCTCGCGTCATCACTGCAGATTTGAAGGCCTGCCGCCACCCAAGAAATGAAGTCATCAACCCCGCCGCCCCCGGTCGGATTTTCATGATTCTCCCGGTCCAAGCCAGACCGGGGAACACACCGCTTATGGTCGGTTCTTATTGCAAGTAATTCGCAATAGCAACAAGACTAAATAGCACACCCGTTGGATGGCATTCAGCGATGACAGTTTTGCAACGGGTCCCGCGGCCGGGGCGGCACCGGTCCAAAAAGATTGACGCCGGGGGGGCAAACCGGGCGGGTCGGGTTGCGACGATCAAGGCCTCCTCATTTGCCGACAAGCAGCGGCCTGGCGAACAAGGATGGAATGAGGTCGTCCAGAAAGAACAGCAGTTGCGCCCGTCCGCCGACCGTGCGTCCGGCCGACGAATTGAGCGGTATGATCGCTTCGACGGCGGCTTGCCAGGTCACCGCGACATAGGACAGGCCGGGATTGACGGTTGCGATGGTCTTCTGCCCGCGCGGTGAATCGAACGCGAATTCGACCAGAGGGACCCATTGATTCAAAGGCTCCTCCCTGGGAGGGCAGCCGGTAAATCGGTTGGTCAGGTAGAGGGTGCTGAACTCGATCGCAAAACCCCAATGCAGGATGTCGACGCTCGGACCAGGCAATGGGCCAAGGCGACGTGTTAGCGGATCAATGCCGTCGTTGATCGAGACCGGACTTGTCGGGTGCTCGAGGACAACGGCGCCGGTGATGCCGAACGGCCGCAGCCACGCTACAGAATCCGGCAGGTCACCGAATCCCTTGCCAAAAAAAATCCCTGGCTTGATCGTATCGGGAGCGTTGGCGCCGACGCCCTGTCCTCCCGAATGTCCGATGCCCCAGCTCAATCCAGCCGAAACCAGCATCTCATGGGGGTTGTCGCGGAACACCTCGCCCTTGACGGTGAGGTTGGTGGTGTCGAAACCGGAACGCTGCGCGGTCCCCCAGTTGCGATAGATCCCGCCGCTGTCGATGCCCACCCCGATGGTTGGGGTGAGGAGGCGGAAGAACGTCCAGTTGATCCTGTTGTCGACGACGTCCCCGCCGTCGCCCGGATGTTTCGAACTCGAGACGAGCGGCAAGATGGCTTCGTCGGCGACCGCTGGATCGTCGAATGTGAGCGTGCCGGGAAAAAACCGGTTACCGGCAATGCCGTGGGCCTCGGCGCCCTGAATGCCGCCCAGCAACGCAATCGCAATGATGACCCGTGATGCCGGCATCGGGAGACTGCTCACGTCGTTCGAAGGGCTTCGGAGCCGATCTAGGAAAGTTGCAAAGCGTGCTGGACCTCGACGGTGACGTGCGACAAGTCACCGAATTTCGCCAGCCGCTGCCGGTAATGTGCCGCCTCGCGCGCCTGCGTGGTTGCGACCGAGACGATGGCGCCGAGATGTCCAGGCCCCAACCGCCAAAGATGCAGATCGGTGACCCGGTCGCCGTCGCTCTCGATGACGGCGCGGACTCGCTCCGCCATCCGTGGATCCGCCGTACGATCGAGCAGGATGCCGCCGGTATCGCGCAGCAACCCAACGGACCAGTTGGCGATGACAAGCGCGCCGATCAGGCCAGCCAGCGGGTCCATCCAGAGCCAGCCGAACGTGCGCGCCAGCAACAGCCCGGCAATCACCAGAACGGACACAGCCGCGTCGGCCACGACATGGATCACGGCGGCGCGCATATTGTTGTCGCGGTGATGCGAGCCATGCCCGTCCCCTTGCGCGTCCCCGTGATCATGCTCCTCGAATTCCAGTTCGCGTTCCTGCTGCTGGCCCGCCTGCGTCAGGCGAACCATGGCTGTGAAGGCATGTGGTTCCGGAATTTCGTCGCGTGACTCCAGATAGTGGCCCCAAAGGTCGAACGAAAACAGCTGGCGGCTACCGTCCGGGCGGATGGTCTCGATGTTGACGTCGGAAGCGTCCGGCAACAGGCCGCTTTCCGCGCGCAGGCGGAACCGTGGCGGCACGTTTTCTTCAAAAACCTCGATTTCCAGGAGGCGGGAGCCGAATGCGATGCGCCGAGGCTCCTCGCCATGATCGTGGCCATGACCATGCGAGTGCCCATGATGATGCCCGCCGGACAATAGCCATGCGCTTACGACATTGACCGCCAGACCAAGAACGGCAATCGGGATCGCCTCGTTGAAGCTGATAGCGACGGGGTTAAGCAGCCGCGATACGGCCTCATAGCCGATCAACAGCGCAATCATCGCCAGGACAATGGCGCTTGAATATCCCGCGAGGTCGCCGAACTTGCCGGTCCCGAATGTGAAACTGCGATCATCGGCATATTTGCGGGCGTAGGTATAAGCCAACGCCGCCAGCAGCAGGGCGCCGGCATGCGTCGACATGTGCAATCCATCGGCAATAAGCGCCAGCGAGCCGAACAGCGCGCCACCGACGATTTCGGCGATCATCATCACGGTGCAAAGGGCGATCACCGCCCAGGTCCGGCGCTCCGCCTTGTCGTGGTCTTTGCCCAGGAACACGTGATCGTGCGGCGTAAACTTGAATGCCGATTCCGTTTCGACCATGACGCTTGTCCTCACTTCAGGTAGGTGTGGACCACTTCGATCAACTGATCCGCCGCGTCGGCGTTGAGTGCTCCCGGATTCCTCTCGGGATCGACAAGATGCGTGCGGATGTGGTCCTCGACCACCTCGGCCATCAGGCCCGCCACGCTGCCGCGAATGCCGGCAATCATATGCATGATGCGCTCGCATTCGGCCTCGTCGGTCAGTGCCCGCTCGATCGCCTCGATCTGGCCCCGGATGCGGCCGACCCGGGCGAGCAGCTTTTTCTTTTCTCGGATGGTATGTGCCATAGATTGGATAAATAGGGTACCCCCCTATTCTATGTCAACGGCAAAAGCACGTCGTCGCCGGCCTCCCCAAAAAAGTTGACCCGCCCGGGGGGACAACCGGGCGGGTCGTGTGCGGCACAGGGTGGATGAGGCGCCCGTGCCGGACGCAGGATCCACTAGCGAAGCGTTTTCAAGCGAAGTGGTGACCGGTTCGCGTGAAGAAAACGCGTCAAACAAGAGGCGAAGCGTTTGGGCGTCAGGTCGGATTGCTTGAAGCAACGCTTCTCAAACAGAAATCAAACTCAGTCGATCAATCAGTAGCCGCAGCTACGAACGCGGCCGATGTAGTTGCCGTAGGCGTCGAACTGGCGAACCCAGCCGCAGCGGCGATAGCCGTCGTAGTAGTAACCGTCGTTGCTGGCGGCGATCGCGGAGCCGACGATGGCAGCGCCGACGAGGCCGGCGCCAACGCCCCAGCCCCAGCCGATCGGCTTGGCCTGTGCCTGGGTGGTGGTGGATGCGATCGTGCCGGTAACGGCAAGCGCGGCGAGAGCGAGCGCGGCAATCCTGGTCTTGATCGACATTGGAAACTCCATCCGGTTGCAAGCGGCCATTGGGGTCCGCATGCCAGTTGGACGGAGGCTTTCCGAATCTGGTTCGAATTCCGCGAGGGCGATTCGGAAAATCGATTATTCTGTAATTATTACAATTATTTGGAAGGATTATTCGGGCCGGCTGCCAGCCTGTTCACGTCGAAGTTATCGACGTCGGCGAGCAATTCGCAGAACGCGCGCGCGCCGTGATCGAGCAATCTCTCGCCCTTCTCCGCGGAGCCCTTGGTGGCGTCGCCGACCGCGCCGCTGGGGTGCAGATCCTGCACCTGCCAGGCGAACGGGGCGGGCCGTTGCGTCGAGAGCCAGCGGAATTCCTGCTCCATCGCGATACTCGCGGGACGGAAATCCGCGATCGCTTCGTTGCGCACCGCGTGCGGATATCGCGCCAGCATGATCGAGGTTTCGACCGCGCCACCATGAATGCCGTGGCGCAGCTCTTCCGCCGAGAACAATCCCTCCGGTACGCCGAACCGCGACCAGCTCGTGGTCACCGCGAGCAGGCGGTGCTTCGCGCGCAAATCCTGCGCCACCAGCATCATCCCGGCACTGTTGCCGCCATGGCTCGTCACCATCACCAGCTTGCGGATGCCTCTGCGCGCAACGTCTTCGCCGAGCGCCATCCAGTCCCTCAGCGCGACGTCGGTCGGCAGCGTCAGCGTGCCGGGAAAATCAGTATGCTCGGTGGAGATGCCGATCGGCTGGATCGGGAGAAAGGTGACGGGGATCGTCCGGGGCAAAAACTCGCGGACCCGCGCCAGATAGGCCTCGCCGATCATGACATCGGTTTCCAGCGGCAAATGCGGGCCGTGCTGCTCGGTAGCCGCCAGCGGCAGGACAGCAATCCAGCACGCGGCCTCGGTCGCGGTGACATCCGGCCAGTGGATGTCGGTCCAGTCACGGGGTGGAACAGGCGAAGTCATCGAGCCAAGTGTTTCTTTGGAGAAGCGTTTCATTGGATGAATTTGCAGGATAGTTTGTTAGTTATGCCGGGGAGTATGCCTTGGATAACACGCATAAGACCCCAGAGGACGTGATCCACGTCCGATGCCTTCCTATCATGTTCCCATCATCTTCCTATCTTGGGCCAGAATGACCGACGGAGTCCAACCATGAACCCGGACTTTTTGCCGCGAGCGTTAACCGCCGGTCTTGTGGCGCTGATGGCCGCGCTGATGCCCGCACGCGCCCAAACCCTCGACAAGGTTTCGTTCGGAACCAATTGGGTGGCGGAGGCCGAACATGGCGGCTTCTTCCAGGCGGTCGCCGACGGCACCTACAGGAAATACGGCCTCGACGTCACCATCGTGCCCGGCGGACCCAACACCAACAACCGCATGCTGCTGACCGCCGGCAAGCTCGACTTCTTCATGAGCGCCAATACGCTGCAATCCTTCGACGCGGTTACCAACAAGGTGCCGCTGGTGACGGTGGCGGCGATGTTCCAGAAGGATCCGCTGGTCCTCCTGACCCATCCTGAAATCAAGATCAGCAAGCTCGAGGATCTCAAGCCGCTGACGCTGTTGATGTCGAAGGAGGGGCTTGCGAGCTATTTCCAGTGGCTGAAGTCCGAATATGGTTTCGGCGAGAGCAAGGTCAAACCCTACACCTTCAACCCGCAGCCCTTCATCGTGAACAAGCAGAGCGCGATGCAGGGTTATGTCACCTCCGAGCCCTATGCGGTGCAGAAGGCTGCCGGATTCACGCCGAACGTGATCCTGATGGCCGACTACGGCTGGAGTGCCTATTCGACCCTGATCGAGACCCGTACCGAGACCGTCGACAAGAAGCCGGACCTGGTGCAGCGCTTCGTCGATGCCTCCATCATCGGCTGGTACAACTATCTCTACGGCGACAACAAGCCGGCGAACGAGATGATCAAGAAGCTCAACCCTGACATGACCGACGAACTGCTCGCTTATTCCCTGGCCAAGATGAAGGAATACGGCATCGTCGATTCCGGCGACACCTTGAAGGACGGCATCGGCGCCATGAACGACGCGCGGGTCGCGAGCTTCTTCGACAAGATGGTGCGGGCCGGCGTGGTCAAGGGCGATATCGACTACCGCCAGGCCTACACGCTTCGCTTTGCCAACAAGGCCGTCGGTCTCAATTTGCGGCCGAAGAACTGACGCCCGATGGCGGATCCTGCATTATCCGAGACGGAGTTTGGCAGCGTCGCCGTACGGCTGCGCGGCGCCACCAAGGTCTACGACAACGGCGTAACCGCGCTGGGGCCGCTAGATCTGGATGTGGCGCGCGGCGAATTCGTTTCGCTGCTCGGGCCTTCCGGTTGCGGAAAATCGACAGCCTTGCGGCTGATCGCGGGGCTCACGACACCGAGTTCGGGCACCGTGAGTGTGTCGCATCGCGCCGGCCAGACCGAACGGCGGCATTCCATCGGCTTCGTGTTTCAGGAGCCAACCCTGATGCCGTGGGCAAGCGTGCGGGAAAACGTTCGCCTGCCGCTGAAATTGTCGCATGCCCCGGCCGGCGAAGCGGATGCGCGCATCCGCGAGGCGCTGGTGCAGGTCGGGCTCGCCGAATTTGCCGATGCCTACCCGCGCGAATTGTCCGGCGGGATGAAGATGCGGGTCTCGCTGGCGCGGGCGCTGGTCACCGATCCGGACATTCTGCTGATGGACGAGCCGTTTGCGGCGCTCGACGAGATCACGCGCTTTCGGCTCAACAACGACCTGCTGACGCTGTGGCGTGACCTGAAAAAGACCGTCGTCTTCGTTACCCATTCGGTGTTCGAGTCGGTCTATCTCTCGCAGCGCGTGATCGTGATGACATCGCGGCCGGGGCGCGTCTCAAGCGAATTTCGCATCGATACGCCGGAGCCTCGCGTCGAGGACTTTCGGATGTCGGCCGGCTATGCCGGCTATTGCCGCGAGGTCTCCCAGGCGCTGTCGCCCTCTTATGCGGGGCTGTCAGGCGCATGAGATCGCTCCCGAACCTCGGTCTCTTCCTGCTTCCCGTCGTCGTGCTGGCGGCGGGCCTGGTGGCGTGGGAAGTCGTGGTTGATGTCAACGACATCCAGCCCTATGTGCTGCCGGGGCCGCTGTTGGTGCTTCGGACACTGGTCGGCGATTGGCCGGTGCTGTCGGAATCGCTTGGCGTCACCCTGCTGACGACGCTGGAAGGATTCATTGCCGCAGCCGTCGGTGGCGTCGCGCTGGCGCTGTTGTTCAATCAATCCCGGTTGTTGGAATATTCGCTGTTCCCCTATGCGGTGATCCTGCAGGTCACGCCGGTCATCGCGATCGCGCCGTTGCTGCTGATCTATCTGCCGCAGCAGACCGCGGTCATCGTCTGCGCCTGGATCGTCGGTTTCTTTCCGGTGCTGTCGAACACCACGCTCGGGCTGAATTCGGTCGATCGCAATCTCGCTGGCCTGTTTCAGCTCTATGGGGCGTCGCGGATGCAGACGCTGCGCTACCTGAAACTGCCGGCGGCGCTGCCCTACATCCTGGGCGGCCTGCGGATCGCGGGCGGCCTGTCGCTGATCGGCGCCGTGGTCGCCGAAATCGCGGCGGGCACCGCGGGCGCCGGCTCCGGTCTGGCGTTCCGGATCGCCGAATCCGGCTACCGCCTCAACATTCCCCGAATGTTCGCAGCCTTGCTGCTACTGTCCGCCGCCGGGATTGTCATCTATGGGCTGCTGGCGCTAATTTCACACTTGGTACTAAGGCGCTGGCACGAAAGCGCGCTCGGAAAGGAAAACTGATGGCTGCCGCGAATATTTCATCCGAGAAAGTTGATCTTCTGATCTACGGACCGATCAGGCCGATCCTCGAAAACGGCTTTTCGGACCAGTTCGTCCTGCATACCGCGGAAACGCGTGCCGACCTCGAACGGCTGACTCCGGACACGCTGGCGAAGACCCGCGGCATGGCGGTCACCTATCACTCGGTGCCGGCCGACCGGAAGGCGCTGTCGCATTTTCCGAAACTGGAGATGATCGCAAGCTTCGGCGTCGGCTACGATCACGTCGATTGCAGTTATGCGCGCGAGCACAATATCGTCGTCACCAACACGCCTGACGTGCTGACCGAGGAGGTCGCCGACGTCGCGATGGGACTGCTGATCGCGACCTTGCGCGAATTCGTCAAGGCCGACCGCTATTTGCGTTCCGGCCTGTGGCAGACCCAGAACTATCCCCTGAGTGTCGGCTCGCTGCGCGACCGCAAGGTCGGGATCGTCGGCATGGGCCGGATCGGACAGGCGATCGGACGCCGGCTCGAGGCCTCGCGCGTTCCGGTGTCCTATCACTCGCGCAATCCGTCCCCGGCGGTGTCATACAAGCACTATGGCGACCTGATGGAGATGGCAAAGGCGGTCGATACGCTGATTGTGATCGTGCCAGGCGGCGCCGCTACCACGAAAATGATCAATGCCGACGTGCTGAAGGCGCTTGGGCCGCGCGGCGTCCTGATCAACGTGGCGCGCGGCTCGGTGGTCGACGAGGAGGCGCTGGTCGCGGCGCTGAAGTCCGGCACCATTCTGGCGGCGGGGCTCGACGTCTTCGCCAACGAGCCCAGGGTGCCCGACGAACTGAAGTCGATGCAAAATGTCGTGCTGTTGCCACATATCGGCTCGGCTTCGGTGGTAACGCGCAATGCCATGGATCAACTCGTCGTCGACAATCTGAAGAACTGGTTTGCCGGCAAGGCGCCGCTGACGCCGGTTCCGGAAACCCCGGTGAAGGGGCGCTGATGTTTTCTTGCCGCAGAGTCATTGCGGTGGCGGCGCTGGCGGCGCTGCCGGTGCTTGCGCCGCCGGTCATGTCACCGGTCCTGGCGCAGGATGCGCCGAACCTGAAGAAAGACATGGTCGGCCAGTGGGAGCTGGCGACCACCGAGCGCAGCAAGACCTGCGTCGTCACGCTGAAGGGCGATGCGGCGCCACAGGGACTTAAGCTGGAATTGGAGCCCGGCTGTGCGGCGGCGCTGCCGTTTACCAAGGATATCACTTCCTGGAACATCAAGGGGCTGGGCGACATCGTGCGGCTGCAGGACGCCGCCGGCCAGCCGGTGATCGATTTCACCGAGGTCGAGAGCGGCATCTTCGAAGGATTGCGCACCAACGAGGGCGTCTACATCCTGCAGAATCTTGCCGCCGCCCGCTCGCTCGCCAAATCGATGGACCAGATGATCGGCGACTGGTCGATGGTGCGCGGCAACGGCCAGGCGGTTTGCGGCCTGACGCTGACCAACACCGAGGCCGGGCAGGATAATTTCCAGGTCTTTCTGAAGCCGAAATGCGATCCCGCGGTCGCCGCCTTCGCGCCGACCCAGTGGCGGCTCGATCACGGCCAGATGCAGCTGATGTCGTCCAAGGGCGAGACCTGGCAGTTCGAGGCCGACGACAACGCGCAATGGCGGCGGGTGCCCGACAGCGCCGATCCGCTGATCATGATCCGCGGGCAGTAGCGGCAGCCCGGCGATCGCCCCTAGCGGCCGATCGCCCCTGCGACCTGGGACGCAATCTGCTCGGCGAGCATGCGGTAGCCTTCCGGGGTCAGGTGTTGGCCGTCGGGCTGATGCGGCAATCCCCTGAACGTGCCGTTTGCGACCATGATAACCGGGATACCACGGGCGCTCAGCCGGCTCTGGATCTCGGATGTCCGGTCGGGCGAGCCCTTGCGCCGGTCGTTGCCGCCGGGTTGCAGGATGACGGCGCTGGTCCCGTTCGGCACGGCGTGATCGAGCCGCCGCAACATGCCTTCGGTCGTATCGCCGTTGATGCCGGCATTTACGACATGAATGCCGGCGCCCTTGGCTCGCAAAATCGCTTCGAGTTGCGCGGGAAAGGCCTGATTGCGCGCGACCCCCTTGCCATAGGTGTTGCTCGCTCCCAGCGCCACGATCGTCGCGGCATCAGCCGACGCAGGCACGAAACTCGACAGGGCTGCCAGCACTGCAAGCGCCCCCAAAATACCAGGCCGAAGGGTGCGCGATCTCACAGCTTCCTCCCAAGTATTGATCCGGATATCCTATCGGGCCGGTATCCCGGGTTGCAATCAGCTTCACGGGGCCGTTTGAAAGATTCTCAGGTTGCCTGTCGATTTCCAGCGGTTCCGTTCGTCGATCTCAATAGCGAGACAGTTCTGCGGCGATCGTCGCCGTGGCTCGCCTCAACGGGAGTTTTCCGATGCGCTTCATGTATGTCGTTACCTCGTCGCAGCCGATGCGCGGGCCCACGCCGGCCCTGATGGAAGCCATGCACAAGCTGGCCGAGCGCGAGATCAAGGCCGGCCGCATGCTGGACAGTGGCGGGCTGATGCCGGTCTCGATGGGCGCCCAGGTCAAGATATCCGACGGCAAGCTCAGCGTCGTCGACGGCCCGTTCGTCGAGACCAAGGAGATGATCGGCGGCTACGCCATCTTCGAACTGCGCAACAAGGAAGAGGCGCTGGCCGCGGCGCGGGAATTCATGCAGCTGCACCTCGACCATATGCCGGGCTGGGAAGGCACCTGCGAAGTCCGCATGATGGCCTCGCCGGAAGCGGAAATAGCCTGCCAGGCCGATGCCAAGATCGCCTCTTGAGCAGGCGGTCCCGGCAGCGTCGGCGGCGATGACGGCCGCCGACGTCAACAGCACCATCCTCGCCGTCTGGCGGATCGAACAGCCGCGGCTGATCACGGGCCTGTCCCGGATGCTGCGCGACGTGCCGCTGGCCGAGGACCTCACCCAGGAAGCGCTGCTGGCGGCGCTCGAACATTGGCCCAAGACCGGCGTGCCGGACAAGCCCGGCGCGTGGCTGATGGCTTCCGCCAAACGCCGGGCGCTGGATCATCTGCGCCGCCGTCACATGCTAGCGCGCAAGCACGAGATGCTGGTGCGCGACCTGGAGCAGGAGCAGCAGGCGATGCCCGATCCGGACGCGGCGCTGGACGACGATATCGGCGACGAACTGCTTCGGCTGATCTTCACGGCCTGCCATCCAAAGCTGTCGCGCGAGGCCCGCGCGGCGCTGGCGCTGAAGATGATCTGCGGCCTGACGACGGAAGAGATCGCGCGCGCCTTCCTGCTGCCGGAAGCGACGACCGCCCAGCGTATCGTGCGGGCGAAGCGGACGCTCTCGGAATCGGGACTTGCCTATGAGATCCCGCGCGGCGAGGAGCTCTCCGAACGCCTCGCTTCGGTACTGGAGGTTGTCTACCTCATCTTCAACGAAGGCTACGCCGCGGCCCGCGGCGACGAATGGCTGCGGCCGCAGCTCTGCAACGACGCGCTGCGCATGGGCCGCGTGCTCACCTCGATCGCGCCGCAGGAGGCGGAAGCGCACGGCCTGCTGGCGCTGATGGAGTTGAATGCCTCGCGCACGTCGGCACGCACCGACACCGCCGGCGATCCGATCCTGCTGATGGACCAGAACCGCGGGTTGTGGGACCAGCTCCAGATCCGGCGCGGAATGCTGGCGCTGGCGCGGGCGCGCGAACTCGGCGGCGCGGGTGGCTTCTACGCGCTGCAGGCGGCGATCGTCGCCTGTCACGCCACGGCGGGCACATCGGATGAAACCGACTGGCCGCGCATCGTCCAACTTTACACCGAGCTTACCGATCTGGTGCGCTCGCCGATCATAGAACTCAACCGCGCGGTGGCGGTCGGCATGGCCGAGGGACCGGCGGTGGCGCTGGCGATGGTCGAGAAACTGGCGCACGAGCCCGCGCTGAAAGCCTATCATCTGCTGCCAGGCGTGCGCGGCGATCTGCTCTGCAAACTCGGCCGCTTCGAAGATGCGCGCGCGGCGTTCGCGGCCGCGGCCGAACTCGCGGGCAACCGCCGCGAACGCGATCTGATGCTTCGGCGCGCCGCTGAAGCTGCCGGTGCAACCGAGATCTGACGATTACGCCAGCGATGGAGGCACATATGACGTGCTACACGGGTGGTTGCTGCTGCGGCAAGGTCCGTTACGAGATCGCGGCCGCGCCTATTCGAGGCTTCCAGTGCCAATGCCGTGACTGCCAAAGGGATACCGGCTCCGGACATGCTTCGGTCATGGTGTTCCCGCGAGCCGCTCTTGGTGTCACGGGTATCGTGACCGAGACATTGCGGACCGCGGATTCCGGCGAGCAGAAACTGAAAGGGTTTTGCGGATCCTGCGGCTCGCCGCTTTACAACAAGCCGCTATCCAAGCCTGACATGCTGGGCGTCTATGTCGGCACGCTCGACGATCCCTCCGATTTCAAGCCGGAGTTGGTGATGTTCGCATCCCGGGGGCACGCCTGGGATCATCTGGATCCAGCCCTGCCCAAAATCCCGAACATGCGGCCGTCAAAATTGTCGCCGCCGTGGACGCGCGGCTGAAGCGACCAGCGGCGCGTTACCATCAGGAATTCAGATGAACCGGAACTGGGACCGCTCGCGCTTGGCGAGCTTGGGAATCGCCTGACCGACGATGATGTTCTTGAAGTGGTCGGTCTGCTGGTGATCGGCGAATGCCGATTCACCCGCGAATACCTCGTAGAAAAAGAATTCCCTCGGCTTTGCGATGTTCTGGTGGATCTGGAATTCCCTGACGCCGGGTTCGCGCTGCGCCCGCGGCAAGAAATCCTGCAGCAGTGCCGCGACCGCGCCTTCCTCACCCGAATGGACCTCCCAGAAGGCGGTGACGACCAGGTTCTGGTTTGCGTTGTTGATGGCTGTCATGGTGTTCTCCCGTGAAACCGCGCCGGCCGGTTTCGACCGCCGGCTGAGCGAAGCATGCCCGTTTCCTGACAACAATGCTTCGGCAGCGGTCGAACTGTCATATGCGCCGCTCGCCATCAGGCGAGCGCAACGAAATCGTGCGTACCAATCCCCTGCAAAACGAGGAACACGGCAGAGGTGTCGCCAGCGTTGGTGACAAGATGTGGACGTCCCGGACGAACAGCGTAGGTTTGACCCGCTGTCAGGCACACCTGCTCTTCAGGCTCACGTGTGGAAATACGTATCGTTCCATCTATCACGTAGAACGTGTCCTGCACTTCGCTGTGGTAATGCCATGGTATCTTTTGCGTCGGGCCTATCTGCAACTCGGCGATGCGAAAGCCTGGCCGAGCGGCGTAGTGCACGCGACGTTCAACCTCGTAGCTCCGGCTGACGTCCGTTATCGGTTGCATATCGGCTCTCTCCAGTTCTGCGGAATATGGCTGTTTGCCGTTAGTTTGCGGATCTGTGGCGTCCGAGCCGCGGTAGGGGGCTGGTCTCACTCCGGCATGATGTTGCCCGCCGAGATCACCTTGGCCCACTTTTCGGTTTCGGCGGCGATGAGCTTGCCGAAGTCGGCGGGCGAGAGCGCAAGCACCGTGCCGCCGAGGTCGGCAAACCGCGCCTTGAACGTGGGATCGGCGAGAGCCCTGTTGATCTCCTTGTTGAGCTTGTCGATGATCCCGGCCGGCGTGTTCCTGGGCGCGCCGAGGCCAAATACCGTGCTCGCCTCGTAGCCCGGGACAAATTCGCCCACGGTCGGGATATCCGGCAGAGCCTCCGCGCGCGTTGCGGTGGTCACGGCCAAGGGGCGCAGCGCGCCCGCCCTGATGTACTCTATCAAGCCGGTCACGGTGCCGAAGTAGACTTGCACCTCTCCGGCGAGCAGCGCGGTCAGCGCGGGTGCCCCGCCGCGATACGGCACGTGAACCATGTCGACGCGAGCCATCATCTTGAACAGTTCGCCGGTCACGTGAGGTCCGCTCCCGTTGCCGGCCGACGCCATGTTGATCTGGCCTGGATTGGCCTTGGCATAGGCGATGAACTCGGGAACGGTCCTGGCTGGAAACGACGGATGCACCACCATGACGCTGGCCTCGCGGCTGATGCTCGCGACCGGCGCGATGTCGTGGATGAAATTGAAGTTGAGCTTTTCATAGAACGTCGCGTTGATGACGTTCGCCGCATTCACCAGCAGCAGCGTATAGCCGTCCGCAGGCGCGCTGACGACTGCCCGAGTGGCGATACCGGCGCCGGCGCCCGGCCGGTTTTCGATGACGAATGGTTGGCCGAGCCGCTCCGAGAGCCATTGACCGATCAAGCGCGCGACAATGTCGGTCGTACCGCCTGGCGCAAGGCCGACGACGATGCGTACCGGCTGCGTCGGATAGGTTTGCGCCCAGGCGAAGCGCGATACGGCCGGGAGCGCGGCAGCCCCCGCTACCAGATGCAAGAACTGACGGCGCGGAAGCCTCATGGCGTCCTTCTTTCGTTCCGGACTTGCGAGACGCACGGTCCCGGGTCGACGGCGAAGATACGTGGATGCCGCTATCCATGTATAATGCTATGTTTCGATACGGGTATATCGGTCTTGCAATGGGTGCCGAAATGCAATTGAGCGATCGCATCGGACTCCGGATGAAGCTGCACGACCTCCATGTCCTGATGGCTGTCGTGCAGGCCGGTAGTATGAGCAAGGCCGCCGCGCTCCTCAACACGACCTAGCCCGCCATTTCCAGATCAATCGCGGAATTGGAACGTATGATTGGCGTGCGGCTGCTCGACCGCAACCCGCAGGGCGTCGAGCCGACCGAGTACGGCCGCGCCTTGCTTGATGGCGGCGTGGCTGTGTTCGACGGCCTGCGCCAGGCGGCGAAGAACATCGAGTTCCTCGCCGACCCTGCCGCTGGGGAAGTGCGGGTCGGATGTACCCCATTGCTGGCGGCGAGCTTTGTTTCGACTCTCGTCGATCGGCTCTCGCAGCGATATCCGCGCATCGGATTTCACGTCGTGACCGGATATGTGGAGCCGCTGCACCGCGAACTGATCGAGCGTAACGTCGATCTCCTGATGGTATGGAGATTCGGTAGCGTTGTGGACGAGCGCCTGGATTTCGAAGTTCTGTTCGATGACTCATGTGTCGTGGCGACGGGCGCGCAGAATCCGTGGGCTCGGCGGCGCCGGGTCGGGCTTGCCGAGTTGGCGAACGAATCATGGGTGCTGCCACCGCCGGGAAGCTGGATTGGGTCGGTGGCAAGGGAAGCCTTTCGCGCCGGCGGGCTCGATTATCCCCGTGCGACTGTGGTCACCGATTCTCCCCAGATGCGGATCAGTCTCCTGGAGACCGGGCGCTTCGTCACGATTTTCCCGGCGTCCGCCGTCAAATTTCCTGCCGTTCGCCCGGAGATCAAGGTCCTGCCCGTCGAACTGCCAATGGCTCGTCTGGCAAACGGAATCGTCACCCTGAAGAACCGCACACTCAGCCCGGTCGCGCAACTTTTCATCGAATGCGCCCGCGAAGTCGCAAAGCCGCTGGCGAAGCGAAAATGATGGATGCCATTTTCAAATCAGCTTCATCCCCTTCAGGCTCGCATGCCCGTTCTTGCCGACGATGATGTGGTCGTGCACGGAGATGCCGAGCGGGGCGGCGATGTCGACGATCGCGCGGGTCATCTGGATGTCGGCCTGCGACGGCGTCGGATCGCCGCTGGGATGGTTGTGCACCAGGATCAGCGCGGTCGCGGACAATTCCAGCGCGCGCTTGATGACCTCGCGCGGATAGACCGGCGTGTGGTCGACGGTAGTTGATTGCGCTTGTCGAGGAACAGCAGGCGAAACTGCTCCTTGTCGGCGAACGCCATGCCGGTCCGGATATAGTCGATCAGGTCGTTCCAGGATGACAGCGCGATGCTTCGTTTGATCTCGCCCTTGGCGACCCGGGCGGCCGACGCGGCGAGCACCTTGATCTGGTGGATCGAGGCCTCGCCGATGCCTTCGACTTCGCGCAAGCGCGCCACCGGCGCATGAATGACTTCGGCGAACGAGCCGAATTTCTTCAGCAGCGCTTTGGCCAGCGGCTTGGTATCGCGCCGGGGCAGGGCCGGGAACAGCGCCATTTCCAACAGTTCGTAATCGCTGAGCGCCTCCGGCCCGGCGCCGTAGAAGCGCTCGCGCAGCCGCTCGCGATGGCCGTGATAATGCGGCGTCTCGGCGGATGGATCGGGCTTGTCGCTGGTCTTGGCGGGCATCGGCAGGGAGCATGCCGTGCCGGCCAGCTTTTGCAATCACGAATTGCGGGGCTCGCGCCGCGAAATCAGGCAGCCGGCGGCTTCTCGCCATGGCGTTGCGACAGCGTGAAGATCTCGACACCGGTCGGGGTCACGCCGACCGAATGCTCGAACTGCGCCGACAGCGAGCGGTCGCGGGTCACGGCGGTCCAGCCGTCGGACAGGATCTTCACATGCGGCTTGCCGAGATTGATCATCGGCTCGATGGTGAAGAACATGCCGGGCTTCAGGGCGACGCCTTCGCCGGGCCGGCCGATATGGATGATATTCGGCTCGTCGTGGAACATGCGCCCGAGGCCATGGCCGCAGAAATCGCGCACCACGCTCATGCCTTGCGGTTCGACGAAACTCTGGATGGCGTGGCCGATGTCGCCGGTGGTGGCGCCGGGCTTGACGGCGGCGATGCCGCGCATCATCGCCTCATAGGTGACTTCGATCAGCCGCTCCGCCTTGCGGGCGATCGGCCCGATCACATACATCCGGCTGGAATCGCCGTACCAGCCGTCGACGATGAAGGTGACGTCGACATTGACGACGTCGCCTTCCTTCAGCGCGCGGTCGCCGGGCATGCCGTGGCAGACCACGTGATTGATCGAGGTGCAGGTCGAATAGCGGTAGCCGCGATACATCAGCGTCGCCGGATAGGCGCCGTGGCTGAAGGCGAAGTTGCGGACGAATTCGTCGATCGCCGAGGTCGGGATGCCTTCCTGCACGAGGTCGGTAAGCTCGTCGAGGCATTTGGCGACCAGCGCGCCTGCCTTGCGCATGCCGGCAAACGCACCGGGCCCGTGCAGCTTGATCTGGCCGGTTTTTCGCAAGGAGGTGTCTGTCGCTTCGATATAGCTCATGGGCGGGTCATGCTTCGGCGGTCAAGGGCAGGGTAATGGGCTGATTTGCCGCCTAATTTAATGATCGGAACGGTCAGCGCAAGCCAAGGTTGGGGCTTTGGAGGGGTTCAAGATAGCGTTTTCGAGCGAAGTGGGAACCGGTTCGCATAGTAATCAAGTTTGCGCAGATTACGTAGACTTATCTGCGGTAGAAAACGCGTCAAAACAAAAAGCATCTAGCCGGAAGCCTCCACCACCACGGTCTCGACCGGCAGCGCGCCGCCACGGACCCGGATTTCCCGCACCGGGTAGGGCACCCGGATGCCCTCGCGCTTGAACACGTCCCACAGCGCCAGCATCACGTCGCTCTTCACATTGTCCATGCCGTCGGGGTCGGCGATCCAGAAGGTCAGGGAAAACTTCATCCCGGCCTCGGCGAATTCGGTCAGGATGCAGTTCGGCGGCTTGTTCTTGATGGCGCGCGGGGCGCTCGCGGCGATCTCGATCGCCAGCTTGCAGACCAGCCTTGGTTCGGCGTCGTAATTGGTGCTGAAAAGCACCTTCACCAGCGTGTTCTTGTCGGTGTAGGTCCAGTTCACGACCTTCTGCGTCACCAGATCCTCGTTCGGGATCAGGAACTCGCGGCCGTCGCCGGCGGCGACCGAGATATAGCGCGTCTTCATCGCGCTGATGCGGCCCTGACTGTCACCGATGGTGACGAGGTCGCCGGGCTTCACCGATTTGTCGACCAAAAGGATCAGGCCCGAGATGAAATTGGCGACGATCTTCTGCAGGCCGAAACCGATGCCGACGCCGGCCGCGCCGGTGAATACCGCCAGCGCCGAGAGGTTGATGCCGACCGCGCTGACCGCGATCGCCACCGCGAAGACCATCAGCCCCATCCGAATCATCTTGATCAGCAGCACCTGGATCGACGGCGTCAGGTCGGTCGAGCGGTTGATCCGGCTCTCGGCAAAGTTGCTGGCAATGTTGGTCAGCCACAGCGCCACGATCAGCAGCGCGCCGAGCTTGATCAGAACCAGGGGCGTCAGCCGCAGCCCGCCGAGCACGATCGACACCTGGTCCGCGTCCAGCAACTCGACGGTCGGCCCGAGCTCGCCGAGGATGCTCAGTGCCGCGATCAGCCAGGCCGACACCGACACCACGCGGACGATGAAGGCATTACGGATGACGGAGGTAATGAGCCGGATCACCAGCCAGGCCAGCGCCAGCTTGGCGGCGACGGCGAGCAGGTAACTGCGGCTCGGCCAGGTCGAATGATACATCGTGATGCGCGCCGCGATCACCAGTATCGCGAACACGACGGTCGACGCGCTGCCGACCAGTACGTGGGCAAGCCGCCGCAACGGCAGCGGCCACTTCATCGCCACCGACGACAGGTCGACGCGCGCGCGAATAGCTGCGTCCGCCGCAAAGGCAATGCCGAAAGCGGCCAGGATCAGGCCGAACTGCAGATAGAACCAGGGCGAGGTAATCTCCGCGCCCAGCGACCGCGCGGTCGCGTGCAGAAACTCGATGACGTCCTTCAGGTCCATATCCATTCGCGAAATCTCATGTCTTGTAGAGTAACGTGGCCGCATCCTTCGAGACGCCGCTGCGCGGCTCCTCAGGATGAGGAGATAGACTGACCCCTCATGGTGAGGAGCGCGGCTTGCCGCGCGTCTCGAACCATGAGACCGACGAACGCAGGCCAGCCATTGGCTCCTCCGATTCGAGTGGCCGGTAGATTCTCACAGCCAGGACGTCGGCGCCATCGATACGACATGCCGGCAGTGTGAGTTAGGCCGGTAAATCGGGCACATTGCCGCTCCTGCCATAAAATGGGTTGGCGTCGAAGTGTGGCAACGATAAGGATGCAATTGCAAGTATTTGCAATGATTTGCGAGACCCCGAGAACTCCGAGAATCTAAGGGATTTGTGAGAATTCATGGCGTCACTGGACTCGGTCAGCGTAGCGGTCTTTCTCGGCGCCATTCTGGTGATGGCCGGGATCCTGTCGAGCCTGCTCGCGCTGCGCTTCGGCGCGCCACTGCTGCTGGTATTCTTGCTGATCGGCATGCTGGCGGGCGATTCCGGCCCCGGCCACCTGCAGTTCGACGACGTCCGCACCACCTATCTGGTGGGATCGGTGGCGCTGGCCCTGATCCTGTTCGATGGCGGCCTGAAAACCCGGTTTCAGAGCATCCGCACCGTGCTGGCGCCGTCGATGGTGCTGGCGACGGGTGGCGTGCTGCTGACCGCGCTGATCACGGCGCCGGTCGCCAAATATGCGCTCGATCTGAACTGGACCGAAGCGGCGCTGCTCGGCGCGGTCGTGGCGTCCACCGATGCCGCGGCGGTGTTCCTGCTGGTGCACACCCAGGGCCTGCGGCTGCGCCCCCGCGTCGGCGCGACATTGGAGGCCGAATCCGGCACCAACGATCCGTTCGCCATCTTCCTGACCCTGATGCTGGTCGAATACATTTCGAGCGGCGAAACCTCGCTCGCGCATATTGCGCTGGAATTTGCCCGCGAAGCCCTGCTGGGCGCGGTCGTGGGGGTGATCGGCGGGCGCCTCGTCGTGCTGGCGCTCAATCGCGTGGCGTTGCCGCAGGGATTGCATGCGCCCTTTGTCACGACGGCGGCGCTGGTGATTTTCGGCGCCGCGCAGATCGCGCATGCGTCGGGCTTTCTCGCGGTCTATCTCGCCGGCATCATCATCGGCAACCGGCCGACGCGGGCGCATAATTCGGTGGTGACGTTCCTCGACGCCGCGACCTGGCTGGCGCAGATCGTGATGTTCGTCCTGCTCGGGCTGCTGGTGTCGCCGCATCGCCTGCTGAGCAGCGTCGGCGCGGCGGTGATTGTCGCGTTCGCGCTGATGCTGGTTGCCCGTCCGGTCGCTGTTTTCCTGTGTCTCGCCCCGTTCAAGTTCAACTGGCGGGAAAAGGTCTTCATCGCCTGGACCGGCCTGCGCGGGGCGGTCGCGATCTTCCTGGCCTCGATCCCGATGCTGATCGGGTTGTCGAAAGCCTATCTCTATTTCGACGTCGCCTTTGTCGTCGTCATCATCTCGCTGTTGCTGCAGGGCTGGACGCTGGCGCCGGCGGCGCGGCGCCTGCATGTGGCGCTGCCGCGCGCCGAGCGCGGGCCGCGGCGTGTCGAACTGGATCTGCCGGGCCAGCTCGAGCAGCAATTGGTCGGTTACCCCGTGCGGGCCAAAAGCCTGTATTTCCGGCGAGGGCTTATTCCGTCCTGGTCGAAGCCGACATTGGTGATCCGCGACCAGCGGATCCTGACGCCCGTCGAGGCCGATCCGGTGGCCGCCGGTGACTACATCTATCTGCTCGCGCCTCCGGAAAAGGCCGGGGCGCTGGATCGATTCTTTGTCGACATGCCTCCGAGCACGGCGCCCGATCCGCATCTGCTCGGCGATTTCGTGGTCCTGGGCGAGCACACGCTCGGCGAACTGGCCGAGATCTACGGCGTCGCCGTCCCTGAAGAACAGGCCAACCTGACGCTATCGGACTATTTCGACATTCATCTCGACCACGCACCGAAGGAAGGCGCCGAACTGGCGCTGGATTCCATCGTCCTGGTGGCGCGCAGCATCGGCGGCGGCCGGGTCAACGTCGTCGGCCTCCGCCTGCCCGAGGATGAGGAAGAGACCATGCCGCTGACGCGCGCGCAAAAGTTCAAGCGCAAGCTTGCGGAGATCTGGTCGTCGGTCGCGGGGGTTTAGGGCGGATATCTGCCGCCGGAACCTCTCAAGGTTTTTCGACGCGGTTGCCCCACGCAGCGAATGCATTTGAATTTAATCGGGCGCAATATGGCCCGGTCAAACCGGGCATGTCAGATGCATTGGCGCCTAGGATCTCAGTTCCCGAATGCGATGTTTTGGCCGGCTCTTGCTGCAGCTTCCGCGGGCGAAATTGCCTCGTTCATGTCGGAGCAAATTCTGATGCTCTCGGGCGACGTCGGTGCCGACAGCGCGTCTCAAGAGCCGGAAGGGGCGACGCCGGGTACGATCACACTCGAGTTGAATTCCGTACGTCTTCGGGATTTCACGAGCGGGGCGAATGGCACCCCCGTTCTCCTCTGTACGCCGCTTGCACTGCATGGAGCGGTTCTCGTCGACCTCGTGGCGGGCCACAGCCTCGTTGCCGCTCTTCGATCAGCCGGCATTGACCGGCTGCTGGCAGTCGAATGGCGTTCGGCGAGCGCTGACATGCAGTTTCGTGGAATCGACGACTATCTGGCCGATCTCAACGTTTTGGTCGATCATGTCGATGGATTGGTCGATCTGGTGGGGCTTTGTCAGGGCGGCTGGCTATCCTTGCTGTATGCGGCCCGTTTCCCTGACAAGGTACGCAAGCTCGTCCTGGCAGGAGCGCCGGTCGACATCGCCGCCGAGCAATCCGGATTGTCGGCCATGGCCGACGCAACGCCGCTGGCCGTTTTCCAGGGACTGGTGAGGATGGGCGGCGGTCGCGCGATCGGCCGCCATATTTCGAGGCTGTGGGGCGCTGACAGGCCTGACGCACACGAGACCCACCGATCACGGCAGACGCTTGCACCGGTTGGCTCACCGGAGTTCGCGCGGCTCGAAGCTACCTTCAACAATTGGAATTCATGGACGCTCGATCTGGCCGGAGGCTATTATCTCGAGGTAGTCGAGAAATTGTACAAGCGTAACGAACTGGCGACCGGTGAATTCGTTGCCCTGGGGCAAAAGATTGACCTCTCGCATCTGCGGCTTCCGATCTTTCTTCTTGCCGGGAATGTCGACGCGGTGGTCGCCCCTCAGCAACTATTCGCGTTGGCGCGACTTGCCGGGACGCCCTCTGAGAGCATTCACTGTGAGCTGGCACCAAGCGATCATCTCGGTCTCTTCATCGGCAGACTGGTTCTCGAAGAGTACTGGCCCAGGATTGCACGCTGGATAAAGCAGGAGCCGCTGTCGCCGGGTAGCGCGTAGCAACCACTAAGAAGCAGGCGTTGTCGCCGCCTTGAGCCGCGGATGGGTGTCGTCCCAAATTGCGGTGACAGTGCACTTAACTCGCGGTGAGTTAAGTGCACTGTCACCGTAATCTATCGCTTTCACAGTTGGGGGACAGTGGAAATGTTCCGCACCACGTAACGGTAACGAACTTCCCATTTGCCTAAAATTGTCCCTCGCGCTTAGATTGCGCGAGGGAGATTTTACGTGCCAGGTACACCAAACGATTTACGACCTCTCGCGGATATTGCTGCGAATAATGCGTCGTCCGATGAAGTCGCAAAGATCGCGATTCAAGATACCGCCAGATATCAGGAACAACTCCTAAAGCTGATCTTTTTTCACGACGAAAAAGGGCACAAGGTTCTGTCGATCTATGTGACCGTGATCGCTGCTATCGTGACCGGTTGCTTTGCGCTGAATCAAGTTGGCAAATTTGACCTTTACGCAAAATTGTTTCTCGGAGGAAACGCAGTCACTTTCCTATTGGGCTGTGTATGGGCTTACATCACCGCTTGGAAAGCTCCAATCTACATACCCGGCAGAAAACCTGATTTCTGGATTTGGGCCCTAGAGAATGAGCAGACCGTTCGCGAATCGACTCTCGCCTATCTAAATCAATCCATTGATGTGGTTAGTTTCAACGAGAAACTAAACGATCGTTCATCAAGCCGGCTCAGCAAGGCCTACTCCTGCGGACTGGCTGCGCCACTTGTGGGTGGCGCGCTGGTTTGGCTCGCCTATTGGGGTGGCCTTTAGGGCCTTTGGGGCGGCGTAGGCGCGGGAGGCCTCGGCATCCCACCCTTCTGAAGAGTGGTCGGCGGCGGCGGCGGCGGCGGTGGCCTATTGCTCGACATAGCTTCCTCCAAATCTGAGGCGATTTTGCTGATCCTATCACGCCGAACTAACAATGGGAACTCAATCAGTTTGACGCTCTCGCTCGCACGCGGCGGTTGTCAAACATAACTCTAATGCGATAGCCGACGAACAAGTCCACTAGGCCACTGCCAATCCGGCCACGAACCGAACGCCGACTGCCCGACGGGCAAATCACCCCAGATGTTGGTCAAGCAGCCGTAGAGAAAATAATCCCCTTGGCGATCAGGTGGAATCAAACTTACAAATTCCGCATCCCGTCCCGCCAGAAGGGCGTTGGCCATCGTCGCAAACGAGGGGCGGGGAGCGGTGGGCGCGGCAGCGCGCGAGACGAACGGGCTGCAGCGTACGGTGAAGTCGTGTGGGCCTGACGCCCCGGTGCTGGCGTCAAGTTTCGCAGAGCGATCTGCAAATGACGGTGGCAAGAAAGCCGGTCACCGGGGCGAACGCGTATAAGCCGTAAAGCCATTGCGCAGGGAAGGCCGGGTGTTCTCCGCTGAACCTGTATGCTCGTGTGCATATTTCTTCGCATCTATCGCACGCAAGACCGCGGGTGCAGCGCGCGCCCGGTCTTCCCTGCGCCCTCTGTATTTCGGGGGCAAGTTTTCGGCAAAACTTCGGGCGCATCGCGCCGCGAGAACGAGAAACTGCATCCATTTTCGTAGCCCGGATGAGCGAAGCGACATCCGGGGTCACGCCGGCACCGCCCCGGATATCGCTTCGCTCATCCGGGTTCGATGCTTCGCATCGCCCCGAATGCCGCTGTGGAGGGCCGGGTTGCCATTTCCGCTGTTGAGCAAACCGCGGACTATCACTAGCTTAGCCAAGAGGTCGCCCGGCGGCCCAACGGTGGAAACGCAGGAGAGACAGCAAATGTCCGGCCCCCTCGACGACCAGCTCGGCTTCGCGCCCGATTACGATGCTCCGGTGCCCTACATGCAGCGGACCCGCGACTATTACACCGCGATCGGCTACACCACGCCCTATCGCTGGGCGCACTATATCGATGCGCCGTTCCAGCCGTTGAAGAAGCCGCTGGCCCAGTCGCGCGTCACCATCGTCACCACGGCGGCCCAATATGACCCGGCCAAGGGCGATCAGGGCCCCGGTGCGGCCTATAACGGCGGCGCCAAATTCTACCAGGTCTATGACGGCGATACGTCGAAGCAGCACGATCTGCGCATCTCGCATATCGGCTACGACCGCAAGCACACCTCAGCGACCGACAGCGGCACCTGGTTTCCGCTGCCGCAGCTCCTGAAGGCGAAAGCCGCGGGGCGGATCGGCGAGGTCGCGCCGCGCTTTTTCGGCGCGCCGACCAATCGCAGCCATCGCGTCACCATCGATACCGATGCGCCTGACATCTTCGCCCGCTGCCTCGCCGACAAGGTCGATGTCGCGGTGATCGTGCCGAACTGCCCGGTCTGCCATCAGACCTCCGCGCTGGTGGCGCGGCATCTCGAAGCCAACGGCATTGCCACCGTCGTGATGGGCTGCGCCAAGGACATCGTCGAACACGCCGCCGTGCCGCGCTTCCTGTTCAACGATTTCCCGCTCGGCAATTCCGCCGGCAAGCCGCATGACCTCGAGTCGCAGGCGCTGACGCTCGAGCTGGCGCTGGGACTGCTGGAGTCCGCGTCCGGCGCGCGCACCACGATGCAGTCGCCGCTGCGCTGGAGCGAGGATGCCTCCTGGAAGCTCGACTACAACAACGTTGCGCAGATGAGCCCGGAAGAACTGGCGCGGCGCCGGGCCGAGTTCGACAAGCAGAAAGAGATCGCGCGCGGCAACCGCGCGGCGTGAGGCGGCTCCTTTCCTTCTCCCATCGAAGTCGGATTTATCCGACTTCGACATATTCATATGCCCAACTCGGGTATACCCGAGTTGGGATGGGAGAAGGTGGCAGCCGAAGGCTGCCGGATGAGCGGTCTCTTACCGCGCATTCAGTGTCAGCGGAGACAAACCCCTCACCCGTCTCAATCGCGCGACGCGCGATTGATCCATCCTCTCCCACAAGGGGAGAGGGAAAAAGAAAATCAGGAGGACTGCGTGACCCGACCGTTCGAAGGCGTGAAGATTCTCGACTTCACGCAGGTGCTGGCCGGCCCCTATGCGAGCTACCAGCTCGCTTTGCTCGGCGCTGACGTCATCAAGGTGGAGCGGCGCGAGGGCGAGGACATGCGCCGCACGCCGCTGAGCCGCGAATGGGCCGACCGTGGCCTCGCGCCGGGTTGGCAGGCGATCAACGGCAACAAGCGCAGCCTGACGCTCGACCTGCAAAAGCCGGAGGCCATCACCATCGTCAAGCAATTGGCTGAGCAGGCCGACGTGGTGATGGAGAATTTTCGCCCCGGCGTGATGGACAAGCTCGGCATCGGCTACAAAGCACTTTCGGCGATCAATCCGCGGCTGATCTATTGCGCGATCTCGGGCTTCGGCCAGACCGGTCCTGAACGCTCGGGCGCGGGCTATGACGGCAAGATCCAGGCGCTGTCCGGGATCATGTCGATCACCGGCCACGAAGAGACCGGACCGACCCGCGCGGGCTTTGCGGTCTGCGACGTGCTGTCAGGTGCAACGGCGGCGTTCGGCGTTTCGAGCGCGCTGTTCCAGCGCACCCACACCGGCAAGGGGCAAATGGTCGACGTCTCCATGCTGGAGGCGACGCTGGCGTTCCTGTCCGGTCAGGTGGCGGATTACTCGGTCGCCGGCCATCGCCAGCAACTGTCCGGCAATCAGGCCGTCAGCCGCCGGCCGACGGCCAACCTGTTTAAGGCAGGAAGCGGCTACCTCCTGCTCGCCGTCAACAGCGAGAAGCAATACCGCGCGCTGATGACCGCGCTCGGCCGCGCCGACGCGCTGGACGACCCGCGCTTTGCCGACTGGTTCGCCCGCCAGGAAAACGAGCCCGCGCTGCGGGCCATTATCGAGGAAGCGCTTGCGAAGAAAGACCCGCGCGAGTGGGAAAAGATCCTGGATGCCGCGGGCGCACCCTGCGCCAGCATCTGGAAGGTCGAGGAAGTGATCGATCACCCGCAAATCGCCGCGCGCGGCGCCATCCAGGAGATCGATACGCCCTACGGCCGGCTGCGGTTCGCCGGCAGCGGCTTTCAGCTAGCCCATGGCGGCGGCCGGCTCGAGCGCATGGCGCCGGCGCTCAGCGCCCACACCGAGGAGGTGCTGGCCTCGCTCGGCTATGATAAGAGCGCGATCGCGGACCTGCGCGCGCGTGAAATTGTCTAGGTGAGGCGCGAAAATCACGGTACCGGTCGACGCTTGCTGCGGAGACGCGCGCCATGACGACGATCGGTAGTGCCGAAGCGCCAGCGGCGGATGTTGCCGTCGCGCCCGCGGTCCTGTCGAGCCAGGAACGGCGGAAAATCATTCTCTATCTCGGCATCCTGATCGTCCTGCTGGCCTTCGGCAGTCCCGCCGGAGGCCTGATCGATATTCCGATCAGCTTCCTGTTGAAGAACAAGCTGCATCTGCAGGCCCATGAGGTCGCCGGTTTCCGGCTCATGTCAGCGATCCCGCTCTACCTCGCCTTCGCGTTCGGCTTCATCCGCGACATCTGGAATCCGTTCGGGATGCGGGACCGCGGATTCATGCTGCTGTTCGGCGGCATCAGCGCGCTGCTCTATGTGTTTTTCGCCTTCACCCCGATCAGCTACCTGACGCTGCTGGTCGCGGTGATCGTTCTCACCGTCTCGTTCCTGTTCGTCTCCAGCGCCCAGAACGGACTGACGGCCGTGATCGGCCAGCAGCATGCGATGACCGGGCAGATCAGCGCGGCGTGGAACGTGTTCCTGTCGATCCCGACCTTCGCCGCCTTGCTCGCTGGCGGCGCGCTCAGCGGCCTGCTCGAAGACAGAGGCTCCGATCAGGCCGTCCGCATCCTGTTTCTCGTCGGCGCCGCGATCATGCTGACCGTCGCCGCTTACGCGCTATGGCGGCCGGGCGACGTGTACGACAATGTCCGCATCGAATACGGGGACGACCGGCATCCGATCGAGGACCTCAAGCGGCTGGTGCGGCATTGGCCGATCTATCCGGCAATGCTGATCTGGCTGTTGTGGAATTTCGCGCCGGGCTCAGCGACCCCGCTGCAGTATCACCTGCAGAACACCCTGCATGCCTCGGATGCCCAATGGGGCCAATGGAATGCGATCTTCGCCGCCTCTTTCATTCCGACCTTCATCATCTATGGAATTCTCTGCCGGAAGCTGGCGCTGCAGACGCTGCTGGTGTGGGGCACCGTCATCGCCGTCCCGCAGATGGTGCCGCTATTGTTCATTCACTCGGTGACGGGCGCCCTGATCGCCGCGGTGCCGATCGGGCTGATGGGCGGCATCGCCACCGGCGCCTATCTGGATCTGATCATGCGGTCATGCCCCCGGGGTTTGCAGGGCACGACGCTCATGCTGGCCAGCAGCCTTTATTTCGTGGTCTCGCGGTTTGGCGATCTGCTCGGCACCCACCTCTACGATCATTTCGGCAGCTTTGACGTCTGCGTCATCGCGATCACCGCCGTCTACGCCCTGATGCTTCCGGCCATCCTGCTGGTTCCCAAAGGCCTGATCGCGACCGCGGACGGGCAAATTGTCTGATGCGGGCTCCATGGTGACCATTCGACGCCGGGACCCCGGCTTGAACCCGCAAGTCCCGGCCTGTATCACCCTTGAAGCGCCCGCCCCGCCGGGGTGTGCGCATAGCGCCTCTGCACGGGGGCGCATTTAATCGATTGAAATCACCGTCTAAAAGACGCCCGCACCACATTGCCCAGAGGACACGCCATGCCCGCCTATCGCTCCCGAACCACGACCCACGGCCGCAACATGGCGGGCGCCCGCGGGCTCTGGCGCGCCACCGGCATGAAGAACGAGGATTTCGGCAAGCCGATCATCGCCGTGGTCAATTCGTTCACCCAGTTCGTGCCCGGCCACGTCCATCTCAAGGACCTCGGCCAGCTCGTCGCACGCGAGATCGAAACCGCCGGCGGCGTCGCCAAGGAATTCAACACCATCGCGGTCGATGACGGCATCGCCATGGGCCATGACGGCATGCTCTACAGCCTGCCGTCGCGCGAGATCATCGCCGACAGTGTCGAATACATGGTCAACGCGCATTGCGCCGACGCCATGGTGTGTATCTCCAACTGCGACAAGATCACCCCCGGCATGCTGATGGCGGCGCTGCGTCTCAACATCCCGACCGTGTTCGTCTCGGGCGGGCCGATGGAATCCGGCAAGGTCAACCTCAAGGGCAAACTCCGCGCGGTCGATCTGATCGACGCCATGGTCGCGGCGGCCGACCCCACCGTCAGCGATGCCGACGTCGAGACCATCGAGCGCTCGGCGTGTCCGACCTGCGGTTCCTGCTCCGGCATGTTCACGGCCAATTCCATGAACTGCCTCACCGAGGCGCTGGGTCTGGCTTTGCCCGGCAACGGCTCGGTGCTGGCGACCCATGCCGACCGCAGAGGTCTGTTCGTCGAGGCCGGCCACCTGATCGTCGACCTGGCGCGCCGCTATTACGAGCAGGACGATGAAACCGCGCTGCCGCGGGCCATTGCCAGTTTCAAGGCGTTCGAGAACGCCATGACGCTTGATATCGCCATGGGCGGATCGACCAACACCGTGCTGCATCTGCTGGCGGCGGCCTATGAGGGCGAAGTGCCGTTCACGATGCAGGACATCGACCGGCTGTCGCGCCGGGTGCCGGTGCTGTGCAAGGTGGCGCCGTCGGTCGCCGACGTGCATCTGGAAGACGTGCATCGCGCCGGTGGCGTGATGGCCATTCTCGGCGAACTCGATCGCGCCAAGCTGCTCAACCGCGGGCTGCCGATGGTTCACGCCAAGTCGCTGGAAGACGCGCTGGCGCGCTGGGACATCAAGCAGACCAAAAGCGAGAGCGTCCGCAAATTTTTCATGGCCGCCCCCGGCAATGTGCCCACGCAGGTCGCCTTCAGCCAGGAACGACGGTTCGAGGAACTCGACACCGACCGCGAGACCGGCTGCATCCGCGACCTCGCGCATGCCTATTCCAGGGATGGCGGCCTTGCGGTGCTGTCGGGCAATATCGCCGTCGATGGCTGCATCGTGAAGACCGCCGGCGTCGATGAGAGCATCTTGAAGTTCGAAGGGCCGGCGCGGATCTTCGAAAGCCAGGACGCCGCGGTTGAAGGCATTTTGGGCAACAAGATCAAGCCCGGCGACGTCGTCGTGGTCCGCTATGAAGGCCCGCGCGGTGGCCCCGGCATGCAGGAGATGCTGTATCCGACCAGCTACCTCAAATCGAAGGGGCTCGGAAAGGTCTGCGCGCTCGTCACCGATGGCCGCTTCTCCGGCGGCTCCTCGGGTCTCTCGATCGGGCATCTCTCGCCGGAAGCCGCCGAAGGCGGTTTGATCGGCCTCGTCGAGGACGGCGATCGCATCAGCATCGATATCCCGGCGCGTTCGATCAGCCTCGTGGTCGACGATGCCACCTTGGCGAAGCGGCGCGAGGCCATGCTGGCCCGCGGCGCGGATGCCTGGAAGCCCGCCAAGAAGCGCAGCCGCAAGATCACGATGGCGCTGAAGGCCTATGCGGCGCTGACCACGAGTGCTGCCCGCGGCGCGGTGCGGGTCGTTCCGGAATAAGCCTCCTTCAGGGCATCGTGGCCGGCGTCGAAAACGGCTGCGTGGCGTCGACGACGAACATGACCAGCGCGTTCAGCTCGCTGGTTCCGCTGCTGGAGACTTCCATGGGCATGCCGGGGCCGTGTCCGGGCATCGACTGGCCGGCGTCGACATGGCTTTCGCCGTGCGGGCTTTTCTGGCTCAACTGTCCGGTCAGCACGTAAAAAGTCTCGGATCCGGCATGGGTATGCACCGGCGTCTTGACCCCCGGCGGGCCTCCGGTGTTGTTGATGCGCAGCAAATATGCCGGCGCGGCGATCGGCGGGACCGGTCCGATCTCGGCCACCGTGCTGCCGCCTGAAGACGATCCGCCCTTGGCGCCGAGCGTAAACAGCCAGACCTTGCCTGCCACTTCGGCAGCCAATCCGGTCGGGCCCGCGGCCGCTTGCGCCTGTGCCAGGGTCGGAAAGTTTTCGATCCGCCAGAACAACGGTCCAACCGGCAGTTCGCTGATTTTTTTCTCGGCGACGGACTTGATCTCAAATTTTTGCGCCAGCGCTGCGGAAGGCGACAGCAAAAGCCCCAGCGCCGCCACGGCCGAACAGCAAAGTCCGATCAATCTGACGCGGCTGGATTCCGTCGGATGACCGTTCATGGCTAGTTCCTCCCAGACCTAGTGCGCCAACGCGACCGCCCCCGATGACTGCTCGCGCCGCACGTCGATCCGCAAGCTCATGACCACGGCCGCGCCGACCACGGCGCATCCGGCGAGCAGCAGCAGGCCGACCGTGAAGTTGCCGGTCAGATCTTTCAGGTAGCCCATCGCAAACGGACCGGCGAAGCCCGAGAGGTTGCCGAGCGAGTTGATGGCCGCGATTCCTGCTGCAGCCGAGGCTCCGGTCAGGAAGCTTGCCGGCAGCGGCCAGAACATCGGCGGCACGGCAGAGACCCCGATCTGCGCGAAACAGAGCAGCGCCATGATGGCGACGGGATTGGAAACCAGCCCGGACAATCCAATTCCGACCGCCGCCATCAGCAGTGCCACCGCGACATGGCCTTTTCGTTCCATGGTGCGGTCCGAATGCCGGCCGAGCAGCACCATGCCGATGCCGCCGAAGATAAAGGGCAATGCAGCCAGCAGTCCGGTCTGGGTATCACTCACCCCAAAGTTCTTGATGATGGTCGGCAGGAAGAACGCGACGCCGTAGCTCGCCGCATTCAGGCAGAAATACACCAGGGCGCAGAGCAGGATGCGGACATCGGTGAGCGCCTGAAACAGCGAGAGATGTTCGACACTCTCCTTGTTCCGTTTCTCGGTCGCCTGCACGTTCTCCAGCCACGTGATCTCGTCTTGCTGCAGCCAGCTCGCCTGGCGCGGAAAATCGGTGAGATAGAACAGCACGGCGAGCCCGACCAGCACCGATGGCAACGCTTCCAGAATGAACAGCCACTGCCAACCTTCCAGCCCCCAGCCGCTCAGGTTCAGCAACATGCCGGAGATTGGCGCGCCGACGATCGACGAAATCGGGATCGCCAGCATGAAGAAGCTGATGACGCGCGCGCGATAGACCGCCGGGAACCACAGCGTCAGATAGAAGATGATGCCGGGAAAGAAGCCGGCCTCGCATGCGCCGAGCAACAGGCGAAGCGTATAGAACACCGTTTCGTTCGAAGTTCCGGTGACGCTTGAGATCGATGGGATGAAGGCGAACGCGGCCGAGACGATTCCCCAGGAGATCATGATGCGCGCGATCCAGACCCGCGCGCCGACCCGCTCCAGGAAAATGTTCGAAGGCACTTCAAACAGAAAATAGGCAATGAAGAACAGCCCGGCGCCGAGGCCGAAGGCTGCCTCGCTGAAACCAAGCGCCTGGTTCATATGCAGCTTGGCGAAGCTGACATTGACGCGATCGAGATAGGCAACGAAATAGCACAGGATCAGAAACGGTATCAGCCGCCGCATCACCTTGCCGATTGCGCGCCGTTCGACGTCTTCCATGGCGAGGGCCTCCCGTTTGCACCGTTCGGTATTTTCGGGAAGGCTTGCACCGGTTTACAGCGCAACTATGGCGTGCTCCGGGGCAACGGCCTGCGGGCTTTCGCGATGCGTCTGCCGACGGGCCGTTTGATGCACTGCGGTCCGGGCCGGGTTACGCCAGCACCTTGACCCCGCCGAGCGCGGTGACCCGTCCACGCTGCAGCATCACGATCTGCGTCGCGAGCTGGCGCAGTTCCGCGGCGTCGTGGCTGACATAGACCATTGGAATACCTTCGTCGCGCAGCCGCACCAGATAGGGCAGGATCTCGACCTTGCGGCCCTCGTCGAGCGAGCCCAACGGCTCGTCCAGCAATAGCAGGCGCGGCTTCGATAACAGCGCGCGGCCGAGCGCCACGCGCTGGCGTTCGCCGCCGGATAGCTGGCCGGGGCGGCGATCCAGCAGGTGACCGATCTCGAGCAAATCGGTGATCCGCTCGTGCTGCGCCGGATCCTCGGTGAGGCGGTTCATGCGCCGGCCGTAGTCGAGATTTTGCCGGACATCGAGATGCGGAAACAGCCGTGCATCCTGAAAGACATAGCCGATCCGGCGCCGGTGCGGGGGCACATGGATGCGCGCCGAAGTGTCGTCGAGCACGTCGCCGTCGAGTGCGATAATGCCGCGGTCGGGTCGCAGCAGGCCTGCGATGATGTTGATCAGCGAGGTCTTGCCGGCGCCGGAGGCGCCGAACAGGCCGGTGACGCGGCCCTGGCTTTCGAAGCAGGCCTGAAGCGAGAATTCGCCGAGCTGCTTGGTGATATCGACACGCAGCATGGTCAATTCCCGTGCAGGCGTTGTGTGGCGCGCCGCGCGAACCACTCGGAGGCGATCAGGGCGCCCATCGCGATCACGATCGAGATGATCACCAGCCGGGCCGCCGCAGCATCGCCGTCGGGGGTCTGGATCAGCGAATAGATCGCCGACGAGATGGTCTGGGTCTCGCCCGGGATGTTGGAGACAAAGGTAATGGTGGCGCCGAACTCGCCGATCGCCTTGGCAAAGCCGAGCACCATGCCGGCCAGTACGCCGGGCAGTGCCAGCGGCAGGGTCACGGTCGCAAACACCCGCCACGGTGCGGCGCCGAGCGTGGAAGCCGCCTGTTCCAGCCGGCGATCGATCGCTTCGATCGAGAGCCGGATCGGCCGCACCAAAAGCGGGAATGACATCACGCCGCAGGCGAGCGCCGCTCCGGTCCAGCGGAACGCGAACACGATGCCGAGATGGTCCGCCAGCCACGCGCCGACGAGACCGCGGCGGCCGAAGGTGAGCAGCAGCAGATAGCCGGTCACGACCGGTGGCAGCACCAGCGGCAGATGGATCAAGGCGTCGATGACCGACTTGCCCCAAAAATCCCGCCGCGCCAGCAGCCACGCCAGGGCGATGCCGAACGGTGTCGCCACCAGCGTCGCAATGACGGCGACCCGCAGTGACAGCAGGATGGCCGTCCATTCGGCCGGCGTGATCTCGGACATCAGGTCGTCGGGCTGACCAGGAACTTGAAGCCGTATTTCTCGAGAATGGTCTTTGCCGCGGTCGAGCGCAGGAAAGCGAGATAGTCCGTGGTCTCCGGCTTCGCGGTCGTCGTCGCCGCCACCGGATAGATGATCGCCGGATGGGAATCGGCCGGGAAGGTGCCGACGATCTTGACGCCGGGCTCGACCTTGGCGTCGGTGGAATAGACAATGCCGAGCACGGCTTCGCCGCGCGCCACCAGCGTCAGTGCGGCACGGACGCTCTCGGCCATCGCGAACTTCGGCTCGGCGGCCTGCCACGCGCCCAGCTTCTCCAGCGCCGCCTTGGCGTATTTGCCTGCAGGCACCGACTTGACGTCGCCGGTCGCGATCTTGCCGTCGCCGGCAAGCTTGGCGAGATCGAAACCTTGTCCGATGTTCACATTGTTGATCCTGGAATCCTTCGGCACGATCAGCACGATGCTGTTGCCGAGCAGGTTGACCCGGCTCGGCTCATTGATGTTCTTCTTTCCGATCGCGTAGTCCATCCAGTCGGTATCGGCGGAAATGAACACGTCGGCCGGCGCCCCCTGTTCGATCTGCTTGGCGAGCGCGGAGCTTGCGGCGTAGCTCACGGTGACCTTGACGCCGGTCTTGGCGGTATAGGCCGCGTCGATGTCGTCGAGCGCGTTCTTCATCGAGGCCGCGGCAAAGACCGTGATGGTCTTGTCCTGTGCAGATGCAGGCGAATGCGCTGCTCCGAGTACGATGACAAAGGCGGCAGCAATTCCGGCGAGACGAGACATGATGGCGCTCCTGCATGTTTGCGAACAGCGCATAAGGCGCGCGCAGAACAGGCGTTGGTTGGGTCAGGGATGCGACAGACGGAAGGCGCTGTTCCGGTAATCCAGATGACTTACGGTCGATCGGGATATCGCCAGCCGGGAACATAACAGGCTGACGGACCGGGTAAAGGTGACCGTTTGTCTACCCGGCAGCCATTATTCGGTCGGAAGGATCGCGATCGAGATCGAATTGTCCTTGGTACCGCTGACCTGCAGCACCAACGGGCTCGCCGACAGCTCATATTTCATGGTCTTGCGGATGCCGTCGCAGTCCGTGGCGCCGCTGAACGCCTTGGGCTTCAGGAAGTGGCCGTCCTGCACCACGTCGACCCAGCCGCCCGAGGACAGGCTGACCGTGTAGAGGCCGGCCTTGGGCGCGGTCTTGATGCTGGCGAAGCCGGCAAAGGTTCCTTCCTTGGGCGCCCGCTCCGGCGGCGTCGGCAGCCTGGCGTCGGCGGGCGCGACCAGGGCCAGCGTCATGCCGGTGGCGGGCAAGGCCGCGAGTTCGCCGCCCGACGATAGCTTGGCGCGATCCGGCGCTGTCAGCGCCGCCCGCTCGCGCTCGATCGGCCATTTGAACTTGTCACAGCCGCTCGGTTCCTCCGCCGCCCATGCAGGGGCTGCGCCGAACAGTACCAGTGCGAGGAGAACGACTGTACGCATGTCAGTCCACCGCGATCATGACGTCGGAGGCCTTCACCACCACCGTGGCCTTGCCGCCGGCCTTGATGCCGAGTTCGTCGACGGCTTCGTTGGTGATGGACGAGGTGATGATCTGGCCGTTGCCGATATCGACGCGGACATGCGAGGTGGTCGCGCCCTTCTTGACCTCGACGACGGTACCCTTGATCTGGTTGCGTGCACTGATGCGCATGACGGTCCTCACAAGGCCAGGCGCGCGGGCATGCCGCAGCGTTGCTGCCTCATTGGTTCGATGAGATTTCGGGACCGTCGTCCCCGGTGTGACGCGCGCTTACGGCGCTGCGATATCAGATACTAGCGCATTTTCCGGCGGCGGGGATAGCCTGCCGGGCGGCTATTGCTTGGCGTCGGGTGCGGCCAGCACCGCCTTGCAGGCGGCCGGAAGCGCCGCCATCGTCATTGGCGGCTTGGGCTTGGGCGGGGTCGGCGGCGGTTTGGGATGGAGCACCGAATCCTTGAACCAGAACGCCAGATCGCCGGTGCTGCAGCCTTCGCTCTCCGACGGATCGGGCTGGCTCTCGCATTCGGCGCCGCTGCCGGGCGGGCATTTGATCCGGATGTGGAAATGATAGTCGTGGCCGTACATCGGCCGTACCTTGGAGAGCCAGTGCCGGTCGCCCTTGGCCTCGCGGCACAGCGCCTTCTTGATCGCGGCATTGACGAAGATCCGCTGCACGGTCGGCTCCAGCGCGGCGGCGCGGATCACGGCGAGATGGCCCGGCGTAAACACCTTGGTGTCGACGTCGAGCCGGTCGTTGCGCACCATCATCACCGCCGACATTTCCTCGCGCTCGTTGCGCGACAATGTCCGTTTCGGCATCGGCGTCAGCCAGATGTCGGCGTCCAGCCCGACCTGATGGCTGGCGTGGCCGGTGAACATCGGGCCGCCGCGCGGCTGCGACATGTCGCCGACCAGGATCCCGGGCCAGCCGGCCTCCTTGTGCGCCTTTTCGGAAAGCCGCTTCAGCAGCTCGACCATGTCGGGATGCGCAAAATAGCGATTGCGCGACAACCGCATCACCTGCCAGGTGTCGCCGTTGATGGGCAGCGCTGCCGCACCCGCGATGCAGCCATGCGCGTAAAAACCGAACACGCGCGTCGGCATCGCCGCCGGCAGCACCTTGCGGCCGAACAGTTCCTTGGCGGCGATCTTGGGATCGTTGGGGTTGGCGAGCGGCGGCAGCGGTTTGGCGTCGACCGTGCCCTTGTCCTGCGCCCATGCGGCAGAGGCACTGGCGGCGGCTATTGCGATCAGGAGCGGGATCAGAATCAGGCGGGGGGTCATCGGATCACTCTATCTGCCCGAACGTAGCATGAAACAAGCGAGGCGGGACAAGCGCGACAATCGCAATTGCTTGATCTCCGACAGTCATTGCGATGCCCCGGCCAAACGACATCATGCCACCGGCGCCGCTGTTTGCGCAGGTCCAGCGCAACGGCGCGCGCAGCACGCGCATCGAGATCAACTAGAGCGTTTTCGAGCGAAGTGGACGCCGGTTCGCGTAAAGAAAACGCGTCAAACAAGAGAATAGAGCCCGGTTCTGATTCAATCAGAACCGATAAGGCTCTAGGGCCGACGTCAACCAAAGTAGGGTGTCGGGGACCGCAGTCTTAACCGCCCGATAACCTTGTCGGTCATTGGCAAATATTCATGCGCAGATGAGCCGTTTCGCGCATTCATTGTGCAATCCGGCCACGCATCGCGTTCCCATCATGCGTAGCCGGCAATTTTGCGGTGTTTATCTTCACTTGCTCCGTACAACGACACACGCCTTGCGCGAACCAGCCCGTTTTGCAGGCATGCAGAGCCCGGTCCGCGAACGCGCGGATCGGCAAGAGATACCAATTTTTCAGATACTTATCGGAGAACATGCACGCAGAATGCGGTGGGGCGGAGCAATGCCGAACAAGAAGTCAAAAACAGCCAAGAAGCCGAAACAGCCGGCGCGTGCCCGCCTGTTCGGCCGGCCGGCCAAACCCGGCCCGCAACGCTCCGGCAGCCGCCGCGTTCGCGCCGAGACCGTTGAGATCGCGCGCAAACGCGTCGAGGTCGAGGCCGCGATGGCGGATGCGCGCAAGTCGGACGAGAGGTTGCGCGAGGCGATCGACATCCTGCCGCAGGGCGTCGTGTTTCTCGACGCCGAAGGCCGCTACATTCTCTGGAACAAGAAATATGCGGAGATCTACAACCGCAGCTCGGATCTGTTCGAGCGGGGCGCGCGGCTGGAAGACACCATTCGCATCGGCGTAGAGCGGGGCGATTATCCCGAAGCGGTCGGCCGCGAGGAGCAATGGATCGCCGACCGGCTCAGCAAGCTCTACCAGCCTGGCGAGCGGCATGAGCAGACGCTGGCCGATGGCCGCGTCATCCTGATCGACGAGCGGCTGACCGAGGACGGTGGCGTCATCGGCCTGCGCGTCGATATCACCGAACTGAAGCAGCGCGAGGCTTCGTTCCGGCTGCTGTTCGACAGCAACCCGGTTCCGATGATCGTATGCGCCCTCGACGGCGAACGGATTCTCGGCATCAACGACGCCGCGATCGAGCATTATGGCTACAGCCGCGGCGAGTTCGAAAAGCTGACGATCCGCAATCTGCAGGCCTTCGATCCCGAACTGCCATGGAGCGGCGACCGTTCCAGCGACGAGCAGAACGCCCGAACCTGGAAGCATGTCAGGGCCGACGGCGCATTGATCGACCTGGCGATCTATTCGCGCCAGCTCGTCTACGGCGACAGACCGGCCGTCCTGCTGGCGCTGATGGACATCACCGAGCGCAAGCGCGCCGAGGCGCGGCTGGCCTTCATGGCCCAGCATGACGGATTGACCGGCCTGCCGAACCGCACCCTGCTGCGGCAGCAGATGGACGACATCCTGCTGCACACGCGGCGCAGCGCCGAGAAAGTCGCGGTGCTGGTGCTCGGCCTCGACAATTTCAAGGCGGTCAACGATACGCTCGGCCACGGCGTCGGCGACAAACTGCTGCGTGGCGTCGCCAAACGATTGAAGTCGACGCTGCGCGAGGAAGATACGGTGGCCCGGCTCAACTCCGACGAATTCGCGATCGTCCAGAGCGGTGTGACACGTCCCGAGGACGCGGTGCTGCTCGCGAAGCGGCTGCTGGAGGCGATCGGCGACCCCTATCTGCTGGACGGCCATTCCGTCGTGATCGGCGCCAGCATCGGCATTGCGGTGTCGCCCGGCGACGGTGACGAGTCCGACAAGCTGCTGAAAAACGCCGACATGGCCTTGTCGCGCGCCAAGAACGATTCGCGCGGCACGTTCAGCTTCTTCGAAGCCGAGATGGACGCCCGCGCCCAGACCCGGCGCAAGATCGAGACCGACCTGCGCGAAGCGATCCACAACGATGTGCTGCGGCCGTACTACCAGCCGCTGATCGATCTTTCGACCGGACGCATCACCGGCTGCGAGGCGCTGGTGCGCTGGCGGCATGCCGAGCGCGGCATGATTTCGCCCGGCGAGTTCATTCCGGTGGCCGAAGAGACCGGCCTGATCAACGCGGTCGGCGGCCTGATGCTGCGCCGCGCCTGCATGGATGCGGCACAATGGCCTGACGACGTCCGCGTCGCGGTCAACCTGTCGCCGCTGCAGTTCCGCGTCGGCAATCTGTTGTCGGTGGTGATGGATACGCTGAAGCAATCCGGCCTGCCGCCAACGCGGCTGGAACTGGAGATCACCGAAACGCTGCTGCTGGAAAAGAGCGATCAGGTGCTGGCGACGCTGCACGCGTTGCGCTCGCTCGGCGTCCGCATTTCGATGGACGATTTCGGCACCGGCTATTCCAGCCTGAGCTATCTGCGCAGCTTTCCGTTCGACAAGATCAAGATCGACCAGTCGTTCGTCCGCGATCTCGCCGCCAATCCGGATGCCCAGGCGATCGTTCGCTCGATCATCAGTCTCGGCAAGGGCCTCGGGGTCACGATCACGGCCGAAGGCGTCGAGACCGAAGCCGAACTGAGCTGCCTGCGCAACGAAGGCTGCCACGAGGGGCAGGGTTTTCTGTTCAGCCGCGCACGGCCCAATGTCGAGATCGTCAGCCTGTTGCAGGCGCAGCGCGGCGAGAGGCCGGCGGCGGGTGCGGCGCTGGTGGCGTGAGGTAGACTGTCATTCCGGGGCGATGCGAAGCATCGAACCCGGAATCTCGAGATTCCGGGTTCGCATCTTCGATGCGCCCCGGAATGACATTTCATTATCGCTTCCGCTTCCCCAAATGATACGTCAGCGCCAGCGCTACGCAGTGGCGCAATTCGGCTTCGGGAAGCCTGTCCCCGGCATCGAGCAGGATGGCGCGGTTGCCGCTGTACCTCAGTTCCGGATAGAGCTCGCGAAAGGTCTCGACCAGATTGGTCTGGCAATGGAAATAGACCGCGACCTGGCCGGCCTCGGCCTTCACCTGGTCGATCCGGATCGTGCTGCCGCTCCTGCTTTCGGGCGTGAGATAGCTCGGCTGCCCCCATTTCAGGATTTCTTCCAGCGCGCCCACGCCCTCGGTCGCCTTCGCCGTGGCGAGGATCAGCCGCCGCAGCGCCAGCAATCTTGCTTTGACCGGCCTCGGATAGGCGTCGAACACCCCGTCCACCGCGGGATCTGAATGTCCGGTGCGCCTGGTAGCGACGGCCTTTTTCCTGGTCGACGTTTTCATCCCAGCCCGTCCGCGCATTTCCTTACGGCGGAAAGTCTAGGATATTCGACGCACAATCGGAAGCGGGCCGCGACCGTGACCTAGGCGGCGTCGCGCAGGCCGGCGAGGAAGGTATCGACGCTTTCGTGCAGCGCATCGGCCTGACGGCCGAGCTGGCCAGTGGCGGCCAGCACGTTGTCGGCGAGCGCGCGCGAGCGGTCGGCGGACTGGCTTGCGCCGGTCACGTTGACCGAGACCTCGCTGGTGCCGGTGGCCGCCTGCTGGACGCTGCGCGCAATCTCCCGGGTCGCCGAATCCTGCTGCTCGACGGCGGCGGCGATCGTGGTGGCGATGCCGCTGATCTCGCGGATGGTGTCGCTGATGCCGCCGATCGCGGTTACACACTCGCCGGTCGCGGACTGGATGGCGGCGACCTGCGCGGCGATTTCCTCGGTCGCCTTCGCGGTCTGGCTGGCAAGCTCCTTGACCTCGGAGGCGACGACGGCAAAGCCCCTGCCGGCATCGCCGGCGCGTGCGGCCTCGATGGTGGCGTTGAGCGCCAACAGGTTGGTCTGGCTCGCGATCGCGCCGATCAGGCGCAGTACGTCGCCGATCTTTTCGGCAGCGGTAGCGAGGCTGCCGACCATTTCGGTGGTCTTCCCGGCCTTGACCACGGCGTTGTCGGCGACCTGGCTTGAATGGGTGACCTGGCGGCCGATCTCGGTGACGGAGGAGGCCAGTTCCTCGGTGGCGGCAGCAACCGTGCTGACGCTGGCGGAGGCCTCTTCGGACGCCGCCGCCGCGGCGGCGGCCTGTTCCGACGTGCCGTTGACGCTGGCGGTGATTTCGCCGGCCACGCGCTGCATGTCCGACGTCGCTTTGGCGACGGTCGCGACGACGCTCTTGACGTCGGCCTCGAAGCGATCGGCCATCTGCCGCTGCAGGGTTCTCTTTTCGAGTTCGGTCTGCTGCTTGGAGGCTTCCTGCGCCTCGCGCATGCCGCGCGCCTCGATCATGCTGCGGCGGAACACGTCGACCGCAGCCGCCATGGTGCCGAGTTCGTCGCGGCGTTCGCTGCCGGGGATCGTGACGTCGATTTCACCGCTCGAGAGCCGGTTCATGACGGCGGTGATGGCGGCGAGCGGCCGTGACAGGCCGCGGCCGAGCAGGAACGCGAGCACGATGGCAACCGCCAGGATGGCAACGGTGCCGAGAATCAGGTTGCGTTGTGACGTCGCGGCCGCGGCGTCGTACTCGGTCGTATCCTTGATGATCTCGATGACGGCGACCGGGTGACCGGCATAATCCCTGATCTGCCCGAGAAAGACGGCGGCGGGATGACCGTCGAGCGTCGCATCGCGGCGCAACGCTCCGCCATCCATCACGCCCTTGAGTTCGTCCTGGGTGGCAATCGCGGTCTCGCCAAAAGTCGAGGACAGCTTTTTGAACACTTTGCCGTCGAACGAATGCACCGCAAGGTCGATGCCGAAGCGCCTTTTGGCGCGATCGACGAACTCCTTGCCGAAGGCTGCTCCGACATCGACGTTCGCCAGACTTTTGCCGTCGCGAATGATGGGAGTCATGCCGAAAATGCCGAGCGCTTCTCTCCCGGGCTCGACGCCGACGATCGGCTTGCCTGTCTTGATCGCCTCGACAACCGTGCTCCGGCGGCCGGATACATCGTCGCCGAAAATCTTGGGTTCGTGAACACGATAAAACGAAGTCGCGGGAGGCACCTGGAAGGTGATCAGCGGGATGCCTTGCGCCTTCAATGCCTTGTTGGCATCGCCGAGCAGTGCCGCCAGTTCGTCGCGATTACCCCTGATGATGGCTTCGCTGACCGGCGGCAGGGCTGCGACCACCGAACTCACCGCCAGCGCGGCACGCCCCTCATAGTCGACGGCGGCTATCACACTGTCATATTGCAGCTTGAGTTGCTGATCGAGTGCGAGCCGCGTCAAGGCGCGCTGCTGCAGGATCGAAAAGGTTCCGAGGATTCCGCAGGCGAGGGCGACGGTCAGCGAAATGGCGAGGATCAGGCGGGCCGCGATCGATCGAATTTTGAACATGAAAGGACGGAAGCTCCACGAGGCGGGATTCCGTCACGGTATTTCATAAACTGTTTAACAATCGGACTAGACCGTCGTTACGTAAAATTACGGGACAGGCCCGGCCGCCCCTCAGCGCGCCGTCGGCGGGGTGCCGAGGCTGGCGGAAAGGATCGCCTTGCCGGCATCCTCGTAATGGGTGTCGCGCGCCTGGATCTGCTGGGCGATGGCGTGCATGTCGCGAAAACGCCGCTCGAACTTGTTGGCGGCGAACACGGCGGTGGCGCCGGCCATATGATAGGCGGTGTCGACCACGGCCGCCGATTGATGAATGGTCCAGGTCGCGGCGATGCGAAGCGCGATACGGTGCTGTTCGGTGAGCGGGTCGCCGCGCGCCAGATCGCGCCAGACTTCGCCGGCGGTGGTGTAGAGATAGGCGCGCGCGGCGCGCAGGGTCGCCTCGGTCCGCCCGATCAGGCCCTGCACCGCATTGTTGTCGCGCATCGCCTTGAGGCCTTGCGGTGTCTTGCCGCGGGCGAGATCGGTGGCGGCGTCCAGCGTGGCGCGGGCGACGCCGAGCGAGGTCGCGCCAAAACCCATGCTGAACACCATGTTGGTGGTGAGCTTGTACAGCGGGCCGTTTTCCCGCAGCGCCGTGGGGTCGTCGCGCAGCGCGGCGAATTTTTCCGGGATGAACAGATTCTCGACCGAATAGGAATCGGTGCCGGTTCCCCTGAGGCCGATGACGTCCCAGACGTCGTACATCGTGGCGCTGGCCATCGGGAACAGGATGGTGCGGATCTCTGGCGAACCGTCTTTCTTGCGCCGCTGAGTGCCGTCGGCTTCGACGACCCGGACATGGGCGCCCAACCAGCTCGCCTGCCGCGAGCCGGAGGCAAAATCCCAGCGCGCGCTGGCCCTGTAGCCGCCGGGAACCGCCTGCACTTCATGCGCGACCGCGCCCCAGGCGAGGATGCCGGGCGTGGTGTTGAAAATCTCGCTCGCGGCATCGGGATCGAGATAGGCCGCCGTCATGGCGCAGACGCTGCATTGGCCGAGGCACCATGCGGTCGAGGCGTCGGCCTTGGCGATTTCTTCCTGCATCTGCATGAAGGTTTCGAGCGGCGCCTCACTGCCGCCGAGGCTTTGCGGCAGCAGCGAGCGATAAAGTCCGTTCTCGACAAGGGCCGAGGTCACGGCCGGCGTCAGCCGCCGCGTTCGCTCGATCTCGTCGGCGTCGCCTGCGATCAATGGCTGCAGCGCTCGCGCGCATCCGACCAGATCGATGCCGGGCTGTCTGTTCATGCGCTTCCTCGCAGTCTTTTATTTTTGGCGCAGGCGTGATGGTGACCTATCCGCCGCGCGCGATCAAGCCGGGGAGGGCGTCTGTCCTATCAGCATCACGCCATCGCGCGGCCGAGATCGAGCGAGGGCAGTGGCGGCCGCTTCGCCGAGGGAAAGCTCAGCGCCACCGCGACTGCGGCCATTCCGATGCCGAAGGAGCCGACATAGAGCCAGCCATAGCTCTGGAAGGTGTCGAACACCCATCCGCCGGCCAGCGGTCCGAGCGCCATGCCGAGGCTGGCAAACGCCGACACGGCGCCGAATACGGACCCCATGATGCGGGCGCCGAAATATTCGCGCACCAGCACCGCATAGAGCGGCATCACGCCGCCATAGGCGATGCCGAACACCACCGACAGCGCATAGAACTCGCCGAGCTGGCCGACCGCGAGATAGGTCGCGACCGAAAGCGCCTGCAGGAACAGGCCGCCGACCAGCACCGGCTTGGCGCCGAGACGGTCGGCCATCGCGCCGAGCAGCAGGCGACCGCCGAGGCCGGAGAACCCGGCGAGGCTATAGACCGTGACCGCGGTCAACGGCGCGATGCCGCAGATCATGGCGTAGCTCACCATGTGGAAGATCGGCCCGGAATGCGCCGCGCAGCAGGCGAAATGGGCCAGCGCCAGCGTGATGAATTGCGGCGTCCGCAACGCCTGCGCCACGGTCCATTGCGTTTGCGGCGCGCCTGCCCCGCCTGCCGTGGCGGGTGCTGCGGCCGGCGGCGCCGGGCGCACCAGCAGGGCTGCCGGAATCAACAGCGCCCATGCCGCGATGCCGATCACCAGCATTGCCGTGCGCCAGTCATAGGCCGTGATCAGGTAGCTGGCGGAAGGCGCCACCGTCAGCGGCGCTACGCCCATGCCGGCGGACACCAGTGCGACCGCGAGGCTGCGGTGCTGCTCGATCCAGGCGCTCGCCACCGCGACCATCGGCGCGTAGAAGCTGCCGGCCGCGATCCCGATCAGCACGCCGAACGAAAGCTGGAATTGCCAAAGTGTAGTGGCCTGGCTGGCCGCGACCAGGCCAGTGCCGAGCAGCAGGCTGCCGGCGAGCACGACGATGCGGGTGCCGAACCGGTCGGACAGCGCGCCCCAGAAAAACGCCGCCAGCCCCATGCAGAGGAAATCGATCGTCGCCGCCGCTGAGACGCCGCTGCGCGACCAGCCCATCGCGTTCGATATCGGCTGCAGGAACACCGCCAGCGACAGCATCGCGCCAAAGCCGACGCAGGTCATCATGGCGCCGGCGCCGACCACGACCCAGCCGTAGTTGAATTCCCGGTTGATTTCTTGGGATTTGCTCATGCGCTTCCCCCGCTGTTTTTGTGTTTTTAAACTGAGCGGGGCGATGGTGGCCTATTCACGGCCGTGGGGCAAGGCAGAGGGAGTGGCGGACAGCCTCAGCTATCCACCTTCAGGGCAGCAATGAACGCTTCCTGCGGGATGTCGACCTTGCCGAACTGCCGCATCTTCTTCTTGCCTTCCTTCTGCTTCTCCAGAAGTTTTCGTTTACGTGTGATGTCGCCGCCGTAGCACTTCGCGGTGACATCCTTGCGCAGCGCGCGGACGGTTTCGCGGGCGATCACCTTGCCGCCGATCGCGGCCTGGATCGGGATCACGAACATGTGCGGCGGGATCAGTTCCTTCATCCGCTCGACCATGGCGCGGCCGCGGCCTTCGGCGCGGGTCCGATGCACCAGCATCGACAGCGCATCGACCGGCTCGAGGTTGACCAGGATCTGCATCTTCACCAGGTCCGCCGGCTTGTAGTCGGTCAGGTGATAGTCGAACGAGGCATAGCCCTTCGAGACCGACTTCAGCCGGTCGTAGAAATCGAACACCACTTCGTTGAGCGGCAGGTCGTACTTCACCATCGCGCGGGAGCCGACGTAAGTCAGCTCCTTCTGCGAACCGCGGCGGTCCTGGCACAGCTTCAGCACGCTGCCGAGATATTCGTCGGGGGTGAGGATCGTGGCTTCGATCCACGGTTCCTGGATTTCGGCGATCTTGACCACGTCGGGCATGTCGACGGGATTGTGGATCTCGATCTCCTGGCCGTCGGTCAGATGCATCTTGTAGATCACGCTCGGCGCGGTCGCGATCAGGTTGAGGTCGAACTCGCGGCTCAGCCGCTCCTGGATGATCTCCAGATGCAGCAGGCCGAGGAAGCCGCAGCGGAAGCCGAAGCCGAGCGCGGCGGAGGTTTCCATCTCGAACGTGAAGCTGGCGTCGTTGAGCCGCAACTTGCCCATCGCCGCGCGCAGCGTCTCGAAGTCGTCGGCGTCGACCGGGAACAGGCCGCAGAACACCACCGGGATCGCCGGCTTGAAGCCCGGCAGCATCTCGGTGATCGGTTTGCGGTCGTCGGTGATGGTGTCGCCCACCCTGGTATCGGCGACTTCCTTGATCGCCGCAGTGATGAAGCCGATCTCGCCGGGGCCGAGTTCGTCGACCTGCGTCATCTTCGGCGTGAAGAAGCCGACGCGCTCGACGTCGTAGGCGGCGTTGGTGCCCATCATGCGGATGCGGCTGTTCTTCTTCATCACGCCGTCGACCACACGAACGAGCACGACGACGCCGAGATAGACGTCGTACCAGCTATCTACCAGCAGCGCCTTCAGCGTCGCCTCGCGGTCGCCTTTCGGCGGCGGCAGGCGGGTGACAATGGCTTCCAGCACGTCGGGAACGCCGAGGCCGGTCTTGGCCGAGATCATCACGGCGTCGGAGGCGTCGATGCCGATCACGTCCTCGATCTGCTTCCTGACCTGTTCGGGCTCGGCTGCCGGGAGATCGACCTTGTTGAGGATCGGCACGATCTCATGACCGGCGTCGAGCGCGTGATAGACGTTGGCGAGCGTCTGCGCTTCGACGCCCTGGCTGGCGTCGACCACCAGCAGCGATCCCTCGCACGCCGCCAGCGAGCGCGAGACTTCGTAGGCGAAGTCGACATGGCCGGGCGTGTCCATCAGATTGAAGATATAATCCTGGCCGTCCTTGGCGTGATAGCTGAGCCGGACGGTCTGCGCCTTGATGGTGATACCGCGCTCGCGCTCGATATCCATGGAATCGAGCACTTGTTCCTTACCCGCCATTTCGCGATCGGTCAGCCCGCCCGTCATCTGGATCAGGCGGTCGGCCAGCGTCGATTTGCCATGGTCGATATGGGCGACGATGGAGAAGTTGCGGATGTTGGAAATGGGGACGGTTGTCATGGGCGCGGGATAGCATTCACATCCCCGTGCGGCAACCATATTGCTGTATTTTAAGGGGCTTTCTTCGCGCCTGGCTGATTCCATAGCAACGAAAAACGCGCTACGCACGCAGGCATGTCGACTGCATCCATTTTGCCCGCGAACGCCCGCGGCAGGCGCTTTCCCTCCCTCCGGCGGCTGGGGGCATGGCTGGCCTCGCGCGCCGGCGACCCCAAGGCCAGTCTTTGGCTGGTGATCGGCTTTGCCACGGTCCATGCCGTGCTGTGGACCCTGATTCTGGTCAACCTGAAGACCGGCCAGGACGTCCATATGGACGTCGCCGAAGCCTACGCCTGGGGCCAGAAGTTCCTGCTGGGCTATGGCAAGCATCCACCGCTGTCGGGCTGGGTCGCCGGCGTCTGGTTCATGATCTTTCCGGTCAAGGACTGGGCGACCTACGCACTGGCGATGACGACGCTGGGTTGCGGGCTCGTGATCTGCTGGCTGCTGGCGCTGCGCGTGGTCGATCGCCGCCGCGCCTTCCTGGTCGTGGTGATGCTCGCGCTTTATCCGATCTTCAATTTCAAGGGCTTCAAATACAATCCGGATATCCTGCAGCTCGTGACGCTGCCGCTGTTGATGCTGGCCTATCTGGACGCGTTTGAAAAACGCAGCGTGAAATCCGGTATCTGGCTCGGGCTTGCCGGCGCGCTGGCGCTGATGACCAAATACTGGGTGCTGACCATGATCGGCGCCATCGGCCTTGCGGCATTGATCCATCCCGCTCGGCTGCAGTTCCTGCGTTCGCCGGCGCCGTGGGTCGCGATCGCGACGCTTGCGGTGGCGATGTTCCCGCACTTCCTGTGGCTGAAGCAGGTGAATTTCATCGCGCTGACCTATGCCGGCGACAGCTACACCATCACCGACCGCGCCCAGATCCACGATCTCGCGCTCGGCTATATCGGCCATAACCTTGCGCTGGTGGCGGTGCCGGCGGTGCTGGCGGCGATGGCGCTGGCGTGGCCGCCACGGCGCTGGAGGCTTTTTCCGTTCTGGTCGCGCGGCCCAAATTCCGGTGTCAACGTTTCGCAGGCGCTCAACGTCTGGATCGTCCAGGCCATCGTCGCAATCGGGCCGCCGCTCGGCGCGGTGATATTCCATATCTACATCAAGACCGACTGGGGCATCCCGCTGTTCTTCCTGGTGCCGCTGGCGCTGGTCGCGATACCTGCGGTGCGGGTGCGGCAGATCGCGCTGTCGAACCTCGCGGCGACCTGGCTGGTGATTTCGCTGGTCGTGCTCGTGGCCTCGCCAAAGATCGTCGCCTATGAACTGGATCAGAAGCGCAATGAAGGCGCGACATATCGCGCGCGTTCCGAACTGGCGCGCGAACTGACCGACGTGTGGCAAACCCGGTTTCATTCGCGCTGGCCGGTGGTCGCGGCCTATACCGATACCGGCGAGCCCATCACCTTCTACAGCCCCGATCATCCGGCGCCGCTGACGCCGGACGAGCCGTGGTCGTCCGGCCTGACTTCGCTCGAGGAAGCCAAGCGTTCCGGCTTCATCGGCGTTTGCGAAACCGGCGACTGGAAGCTGGAAAAATGTGAGGCCTGGATGAAGCTCCATGCCGCCAATGGCGAGCGCATGGGGGTCACCACCCGCCGGTTTACGCTCGGTATCGCCAGTGCGGCGACGGCGTGGAACGTCGTCGTTGTTCCGCCGGCCAAATAGCGGTCATCGGGAATTTTCAATACAGGCAAGATGTCGCCGGCGCTGGCCGCGCGCGAAAGCCGCGGGCACCACCGTCGACGACCTCACCTCGCGGATGTTCACCGAGCGCCGGCCGGCCTCGCTGTTGCAGCGTTGTGCCACACCGGAAGAGGTCGTCAATCTGATCTGTTACGTCTGCTCGAAAGCCTCCAGCGCCACCAACGGCGCCGCGCGCCGCGCCTACGGCGGCATCGTCACCAATCCGTTTTGAAAGTGTCAGACCTCATCCTGAGGAGCCGCGCAGCGGCGTCTCGAAGGATGAATGGGGCCTCATGGTTCGAGACGGCGCAAAGCGCCTCCTCACCATGAGGGTTTCTCACGTACCTTCTTCGTTGAACTTGTCGGCGATCAGCGCGGTGAGCGCATCGACCGCGGCCTGGGCTTCGGGGCCGATGGCGGCGACCGTCACCGTGGTGCCGGGGCCCGCCGCCAGCATCATCAATCCCATGATCGAGGTGCCGCCGACGGTCTCGTTGCCGCGCGTCACGAACACCTCGGCATTGAAGCGTTCGACCATCTGAACGAATTTGGCCGAAGCGCGGGCGTGCAGGCCGCGTTTGTTGATGATCAGAAGTTCGCGCGAGACGGCGCCTTCAGGCACGCTCAGCCCGATTTCCTTTTCGGGCTCGACCTCGTCGCTCATTTGCCGGCGAGCACGCGGCTGGCGATGGTGACGTATTTGCGGCCGGCTTCCTGGGCCATGGCGATCGCGTCGGGAAGCGAACGCTCCTCGCGCACCTTGGCGAGCTTGACCAGCATGGGAAGATTGATGCCTGCGAGCACTTCCACCTTCGGGCGGCTCATGCAGGAAATCGCGAGGTTGGAGGGCGTGCCCCCGAACATGTCGGTGAGGATAGCTACGCCGTCACCACTGTCGACGCGGTTCACCGCCTCGATGATGTCACTTCGACACAAATCGGAGTCGTCCTCGGCTCCAATCGTGATGGCTTCAATTTGTTTTTGTGGACCCATGACATGTTCGAGCGCCGCCCTGAACTCGTCGGCAAGGCGCCCATGGGTCACAAGCACTAGACCAATCATCGGAAACTCCTCGTGGGCGCTTTTTGGTGCACCGCACGAACGCGCCACTTTGACCATCCAGAGGCCCCGCGCAAGAGGGCATCTTGGCTATTCTCCCGGATCTGGCGGTAGTGATGGGAGCCTGCGCCGATCTTATTCGGTCGCGATAGTGGGACTTATATGGTTACCAAACCCCTTCAGACAATCGGGCGAATGGTTACCAGAAGATGAACTCTCAGTTGTCGTCAGTGCGGCGACAACCAGCGGGAGGGGTAAGTAGCCCACTGGAACCGGGATTCGCGGTATCAAAACACCATTAAGGCGTGTTGAGAGCGTTTCTGGCGGCGGCAGCCGTTCGGCGTCCGCGGCGGCCAGATCCACCACGAGGCCGACAACAGCCTCGCCGGCGAACTCGCAACGCCGGATTCCGAGCCCCCGGATCTCGATCAGACCGGCCAGTTCCGGTGCAGGGCGAACCCACAATTGTTCCGCGACTGTGTCGAGATGGACACGGTCGTCACCGACCAAAACCGCCGCCGGGAGCTGTCCCGCACGCCCGGCCAGGATCAGGTCGAACGCCAGCCGCGACTTGCCGGCGCCCGAGGGCCCCCGGATCAGCACGGCATGCCGGCCGACAAGCACCGCGGAGGCGTGGACGGTAGGCTCCGGCGTCATGGTGCCGGCAGCCGGACCACGAAGCGCGCGCCGGCGACCGTCGGCTGACCGTCGGCATCGGCCGGGCCAGGGCGATTCTCGGCCCAGATCCGCCCGCTATGCGCTTCGATGATCTGCTTGGAAATCGACAGGCCCAGTCCGGAGTTCTGGCCAAAGCCCTGATGCGGCCGGTCGGTGTAGAAGCGCTCGAAGATGCGCTCCAGCGCATCCTCGCCGATGCCCGGTCCGTCATCGTCGATCAGGATCTCGATTTCCGACCGTACGCGGCGGCAAACGATGCGCACCTTGCCGCCGGCGGCGGAGAAGGACTGCGCGTTGGACAGCAGGTTGGAAATCACCTGTCCGAGCCGCGAATCGTGGCCGGGCACCGAGAATGCATCGGTCGGGCCGCGGCCTTCGAAGCGAACCTCGACCCCGACGTCGTGTCCGAGCCGGGTTTCGTTGGCAACCGTCGTCAGCGTCGTCAGCAGGCGGCGCAGATCGACCGGCGCCATGTCCTGCCGCTGCAGTTCGGCGTCGAGACGGCTGGCGTCGGAAATATCCGAGATCAGGCGGTCGAGCCGTTTGACGTCGTGCTCGATCACCTCGAGCAGCCGCGCGCGGCTGGTTTCGTTGCGCGCCAAAGGCAGCGTCTCGACCGCCGACCGCAGCGAGGTCAGCGGGTTCTTCAGTTCGTGGGCGACATCGGCGGCGAACATCTCGATCGCCTCGATCCGGCTGTAGAGCGCGTTGGTCATGTCGCGCAGCGCGCCGGAGAGATGGCCGATCTCGTCGCGGCGGCGGGTGAAATCGGGAATCTCGACGCGGGTCTGGATGCGGCGGCGGACGCGCTCGGCGCCGTCGGCCAGCCGTCGCACCGGCCCCGCGATCGTGCTCGCCAGCAGCAATGACAGCACGATCATGACGGCGGAGGCGACGCCGCCGACCTTCAGAATCGCGAGCCGCTCGGCGGTCACCATCTGGTCGATGTCGTCACCCTGCGTCGACAGCATCAGCGCGCCATGGACGGCGCGGAACCGCTGCACCGGCACCGCGACCGAGACGATCACCTCGCCGCGGTCGTTGACGCGCACCATGCTGGTCTTGATGCCGTCAAGCGCCTGCACGACTTCCTGATAGCCCTTGCCGTTCTCGGGCCCGAGTTCGCGGTACAGCGGCAGGTCGCCGCGATTGAGCCAGGTGCGGATCGCGATCATGGCGCGCTCGACGAAGCCCGGCTTCTCCAGCGTTGGCGGCGGCAATTCGAAACGCAGCACGTCGCCGCGGCCATAAAGGTTGCGGCTGTCGAGAATCATGCCGCCGTCGCCGCCATAGATGCGGGCGCGGGTCTTGGTCGGCGAAATCAGCCGCCGCAGCACCGGCGCGACCCGCTCCGGATTGATCGGAAAATCGAGCCCGGAATATTCGTCCGGCACGCCGTAGCTTTCGCCGGGCTTGAGGTCGAGCAGCCGGTCCGGATCGATGGTGATGGTATTGGTTTCGACGGTGGCGGATGCAGCTATAGCGCCGGCAATGATCTCGGCCTGCACCAAGAGGCTCTGCGCGCGGGCGTCGATCAGGCCGGCGCGAAACTGCGAAAGATAGAGGATGCTCGCCACCAGCGCGACGAGGCCCGCCAGATTCAGCGAGACGATGCGCCGGGTGAGGCTCGAGAATGACAGGGCGAAGAAGAACTGCCCGGCCCGTCGCAGCCAATCCAGCGGCCGCCGCCAGCCCTTCGCGGACGGGTTGCCGTCGACAACACCATCCCGATCGAGGGACGACGACGCATCCTCGTGGTTCAGGCCTGGATCAGGCTGCGTTCGATCTAGCAATGGCCAAAACTGCCGGTTGTCTCGACTTACCGTCCCGCGATGCGCGCCGCGCGCATATCCTGCCCGGGCATCCTATCCGAGCCGCGTGGGCGGCGTCAGTTAACAAACCCCGCCAAAAATGCGGATCAGGCTTCCTTGAAGCGATAGCCGACGCCGTACAGCGTCTCGATCATCTCGAAATCGTCGTCGACCACCTTGAACTTCTTGCGCAGCCGCTTGATGTGGCTGTCGATGGTGCGGTCGTCGACATAGACCTGATCGTCATAGGCGGCGTCCATCAGCGCGTTGCGGCTTTTCACCACACCGGGGCGCGTCGCCAGCGCCTGCAGGATCAGAAATTCCGTCACCGTCAGCGTGACCGGCTCGTTCTTCCAGGTGCAGGTGTGACGCTCCGGATCCATCCGTAGCAGGCCGCGGTCCAGAGCACGTGCATCCGGCTCCTTCGGCACAGCGGTCGGATCCTTGGGCTGGCCGCGGCGAAGCACGGCTTTGACGCGTTCGACCAGCAGGCGCTGCGAGAACGGCTTGCGGATGAAATCGTCGGCGCCCATCTTGAGGCCGAACAATTCGTCGATCTCTTCGTCCTTGGAGGTCAGGAAGATCACCGGCAGATCGGATTTCTGCCGCAGCCGCCGCAGCGTCTCCATGCCGTCCATGCGCGGCATCTTGATATCGAGGATCGCCAGATCCGGCGGCGAGGTACGGAAACCGTCGAGCGCCGATGCACCATCCGTGTAGGTCATGATGCGATAGCCTTCGGCTTCGAGCGCAATCGAGACGGAAGTGAGAATGTTGCGGTCGTCATCGACCAGGGCGATTGTGGGCATGAGCCTGCTTTCGAAAGAGACAGTGGCTGAAACGGCGGGCAATCCAGCCATGCGCCGCATAAATGGTCTTCGTATACGGTCAACGAGCAATGCAAGCTGGGCTGAAGTGTGACCGAGTTCCGCAAAAAGCTTCCACGAGCGATGGGTACCCCCATATAGCACCCTCCTTGGCCGGGAAAAGGCCCTTTTTGCAATAAGATGGCTGGATCGTAACGATGGAACTGACCGCGGATTTCAATGCTTCCAGGCTCGCCCGCTCGCTGCTGAGGCGTAGCCGCCAGGGGGCGCTGGCGACCCTGATGCCCGGGAGCGGCGATCCCTATTGCTCACTGGTCAATGTTGCCAGCCGTACCGACGCCTCGCCGATCCTGCTGATCTCGCGGCTGGCGCTGCATACCAGGAACATCCTCGCCGACAACCGGGTGTCGCTGATGCTGGACGAGCGTGCCGCGGGCGATCCGCTGGAGGGCGCCCGGATCATGCTGGCGGGCCGGGCCGAGGAGGCCGCGGGCGAAGCGGCCGGAATGCTGCGCCGGCGCTACCTCAACGCCCATCCGTCGGCGGAAGCCTTTGTCGATTTCAAGGATTTCTCGTTCTTCCGGATCGTCCCGTCCGGCGCCCACCTGGTCGCCGGCTTCGGCCGCATCATCGACCTCACGCCGGTGCAATTCCTGACCGATATCGGCGATGCCGGCGAGCTGCTGGAGGCCGAGCAGGGTGCTGTCGCGCACATGAACGAGGATCACCGCGAGGCGATGAACCTCTATGCCACCAGGCTGCTCGGCGCCGAGAGCGCCGACTGGACCTGCACCGGCTGCGATCCGGATGGCATGGACATGCAGGCTGGCACCGCGACGCTCCGGCTGGATTTCCCGGAGCGGGTCACCAGCGGCACCGCCTTGCGCAAGATGCTGGTGCGTCTTGCCGGGGAGGCGCGGGCGAAGGGCTGATTAACGAGCTCTTGGGTTCGCCGGACCGGCATTGAACGGGCGCGGCTTGTTGCGCGACTTAAGCCAAGCCCGCTTCAGTTTGGCCAACCCAAGTCCGGATCATGAAATCTCGAAATCGTTTGGTATTTTCGCTGTGTCTCGCGCTGCTGTCGAGCACCTGCCTCGGCGCGCCTTCATGGGCGCAGAAGGGAGATGGCGCCGCGCTCAGCGCCAAAATCAATGAGCTCAGCCGAGCCGGGAAATATGCCGACGCGGTGGCGCTGGCGCAGGGACAGGTGGAAAGCCTCGAGAAAAAATTCGGACCCGCCCACCGCGACGTCGGGGCGGCGCTGAACAATCTGGCGCAGCTCTACGACAGTCAGGGCAGGGATGGCGAGGCGGAGCCGCTGTTCAAGCGATCGATCGCGATCCTCGAGAAGACCGCCGGACTGGATTCGCTCGAGATCGCATCCGCATTGAACAATCTGGCGGCGCTGTATCAGCGGCAGGAACGCTATGCCGACGCCGAGCCGCTGTTCAAGCGTGCGCTGGCGATCCGCGAAAAGTCGCTCGGCAGCGGTCATCCTGATTTGGGGCAATCCCTCAACAATCTGGCGACGCTGTACGAAAAGCTGGGCCGCCACGGCGACTCCGAACCGTTGTTCAAACGCGCGCTGGCGATCTATGAAAAGGCGGCGGGTCCGGAGCATCCGGCGGTCGCGACGCTCTTGAACAATCTGGGCCAGGTCGACAAGGTCCAGGGCCGCTATGCCGAGGCCGAACCGCTGATCCGGCGGTCGCTGGCGATCCGCGAGAAAGTACTCGGACGCGACCATCCCGATGTCGCGCGCTCGCTGAATAATCTGGCCGATCTTTGCGAACGGCAGGGCCGTTATGCCGACGCCTTGCCGCTCTACCAGCGGGCAGCCGATATCCGCGAAACAGCCCTCGGCGCCAACCATCCCGATGCCGCGATATCGCTGAACAACCTCGCTTCGCTCTACCAAACGCAAGGCCGCACCGCGGACGCCTTGCCGCTGACCGAGAAGACGCTCGCCGGCGGCCGCGCGCAGTTGCGCGTCGCGCTTCCGGTGCTGCTTGCCGCGCAACAGCAGCAGATCATGCCGGCCGGGCAGGCGCTCGACGATGCCCTCAACGCGGTTCAGGCCGGCACCCAGTCTTCCGCGGCGTCGGCCGTCAACAAGCTTGCGGTGCGACTGGCTGCCGGGTCCGACCGGCTCGCGCAACTGGTACGTCGTGATCAGGATCTCGCCAATGAGGCCGGGACGCTGGACAAGGCGATCGTCGCGGCGGTCTCGAAGGAGCGCGCCAAACGCGACGCGGCTTCCGAGCAGAAGAGCCGCGACCGGCTCACGGCCATTACCGCCGAGCGCGCGAGCCTGCAAAAGACCTTTGCCGTCGAATTTCCCGATTACGCCGCGCTGTCGAATCCGCTGCCGTTGAAGGCAAGGGAGATGCAGGCGCTGCTGTCCGATAATGAAGCGCTGGTGCTGTTCGCGGTTGCGGAGAAAGAAAGCTACGTGTTCGCGATGACGCGCGACCGGGTCGACTGGCGACAGATTCCATTGGGCGCGGAAGCGCTGTCGCAGAAGATTGCGATGTTTCGCCGCGGCCTCGATGTCGGCAACGCGAGTGATGCGTCCGGCAAGTCGGGACTGTTCGATCTGGCGCTTGCCCATGAATTGTACGGAACGCTGCTGGCGCCGGTCGACGCGCTGGTGAAGGACAAGCCGTCGCTCTTGGTCGTGCCATCGGGCGCGTTGACGGCGCTGCCGTTCCATCTGCTGGTGACCGAGAAGCCGGCGGCTGCGATTCCGGATACGTTCGACGGCTATCGGGAAGCCGCCTGGCTTCTCAAACGTCAGGCCGTGTCGGTGCTGCCGTCGGCTGCGAGCCTGAAAACGTTGCGCGTGTTGGCGCGCAAGGAGGAGAGCAGCAAGCCGATGACCGGCTTTGGCGATCCGCTGTTCAACCCCGGTTTGAAGCCCGCCAAAGGCCAGCGCTCCGCCACGACCGCGGCACGGAGTCTCGCAGCCGGCGCCTATACCGACTTCTGGCAGGGCGCCGGCGTCGATCGCGCGCGGCTCGTCGATGCCCTGCCGCAACTGCCGGATACGGCCGACGAGCTCAACGCCGTCGCCAGGGATCTCGGCGTTGCCGCTTCCGATATTCATCTCGGCGAAGACGCCAGCGAAACCACGGTCAAGCGCGCCGCGCTTGCCGATTATGGCATCGTCTATTTCGCGACCCATGGTCTGGTCGCGGGTGATGTGAAGGGTGTTGCCGAACCGTCGCTGGTGCTCAGCATTCCCAAAGTGCCGTCGGAGTTCGACGACGGCCTGCTCACCGCAAGCGAAGTTGCGCAACTGAAACTCAATGCCGACTGGGTGGTGCTGTCCGCCTGCAACACGATTGCAGGCGACAAGCCCGGCGCCGAGGCGTTGTCGGGCCTGGCGCGCGCGTTCTTCTATGCCGGCGCGCGGGCGCTGTTGGTTTCGCATTGGGCGGTCAATTCGGAAGCAGCGACCCGGCTGTCGATATCGACCTTCGATCGCCTCAAGGCCGATCCGAAGCTCGGCCGCGCCGAGGCGCTGCGGCAGGCCATGCTGGCCTATCTCAACGACACGTCCTCGCCGCGAAACGCCTATCCGGCGCTTTGGGCGCCCTTTGCCCTGATTGGCGAGGGGGCACGGTAGTTGTGCGCTGCAGCAAGTCGTCCGCCAAACCTCGCTTGCGGCGGATGGTCGCGCAATCATGAAAGCAAACGAAAGAAATGCGCGGCATCAAGTTGATCCAGATCAACGCCATAGCCGGAATAAACCAAAACCTGCCGGATCGGCTTGGCAAGGGCGGCGTTGCCAAGTATTAGGTCGCCGGACCAAGGCCGGAAGGCTATATTCAGGGTCACCGCGACAGAGCGCGTTTGGCGGCATTCGCGCGATCGAGATACGCGGGTTCGAGGAGGATTCTTCGTGCAAGAGACGGGACTACGCAACGGTGCCTTCGGCGCCGATAAATTCGGCTTAAAAAATCTCAAGACGGTGCATTGGAACCTCGGTGCGCCGCAGCTCTATCAATTCTCGCTGTCGGCGGGTGAGGCGGTTCTATCCGCGGATGGCGCGCTTTGCGCCGACACCGGTGACTTCACCGGCCGCAGCCCGAAGGACAAGTTCACGGTTCGCGACGCGACCACCGAAAAGATGTGGTGGGCCGGCAACCAGTCGATCACGCCGGACCAGTTCTCGGCGCTCTATGCCGACTTCCTCAAGCATGCCGAAGGCATGACGCTGTTCGCGCAGGACCTTTACGGCGGCGCCGATCCGACCTTCCAGATCAAGACCCGGGTCTTCACCGAACTCGCCTGGCACTCGCTGTTCATCCGCACGCTGCTGATCCGGCCCGAAGCTGCGGCGCTGAAGGATTTCGTGCCCGAACTGACCATCATCGATCTGCCGAGCTTCCGCGCCGATCCGAAACGTCACGGCGTGCGTTCGGAGAACGTTGTCGCGATCGATTTCGCCCGCAAGATCGTCCTGATCGGCGGGTCTTATTATGCCGGCGAGATGAAGAAGTCGGTGTTCACCACGCTGAATTACTATCTGCCTGCCAAGGGCGTGATGCCGATGCACTGCTCGGCCAATGTCGGCCCGAACGGCGACAGCGCGATCTTCTTCGGCCTCTCCGGAACCGGCAAGACCACGCTCTCGGCCGATCCGAAGCGGACGCTGATCGGCGACGACGAACATGGCTGGGGCTCCGACGGCATCTTCAACTTCGAAGGCGGCTGCTATGCCAAGTGCATCAAGCTGTCGGCGGAAGCCGAGCCCGAGATCTACGCGGCGAGCAAGCGCTTCGGCGCCGTGCTCGAGAACGTGGTGCTCGACGAGAATACGCGGGTGCCGGATTTCGACGACGGCTCGAAGACCGAAAACACCCGCTCGGCCTATCCGCTCGACTTCATCCCGAACGCTTCGCGCACCGGCCGCGCCGGCCAGCCGAAGAACGTGGTGATGCTGGCGGCTGACGCCTTCGGCGTGCTGCCGCCGATCGCAAGACTTTCGCCGGCGCAGGCGATGTATCACTTCCTGTCCGGTTACACCGCGAAGGTCGCGGGCACCGAGCGCGGCCTCGGCAACGAGCCGCAGCCGGAATTCTCGACGTGCTTCGGCTCGCCGTTCCTGCCGCTCGACCCCTCCGTCTACGGCAACATGCTGCGTGAGCTGATTGCCAAGCACAATGTCGACTGCTGGCTGGTCAACACCGGCTGGACCGGCGGCAAATACGGCACCGGCAGTCGGATGCCGATCAAGGTGACGCGCGCGCTGCTGACCGCGGCGCTCGACGGTAGCTTGCGCAACGTCGAATTCCGCACCGACAAGTATTTCGGTTTCGCGGTGCCGACCGCGTTGCCGGGCGTGCCGAGCGAGATCCTCGATCCGGTCAACACCTGGAAGGACAAGGCCGAGTTCGACAAGACCGCGCGTGCGCTGGTCGGCATGTTCCAGAAGAACTTTGCCAAGTTCGAAGCCCAGGTCGACGCCGATGTCCGCGCCGCCGCGCCGGACCTCAAGCTGGCGGCCGAGTAAGGCTCAATCGTCCATCATTTAAAAAAGGGCGGCTCGGTGAGCCGCCCTTTTTATTTCAGAATGTTTCCAGCGCCATCACGGCAACATCCCGACACGGCGATCAAACCCTCGTTAACCGCGCTCACCTGCAAGTAGCCCATCGCGGATTGCAGGTTAAGGAAAACGTCGACATGGGCGACATCATGAGCATTCTCCAGAGCAGCTACTCCTCGGCGTCGCAGAATACGCCGTCGAACACGCCCTATACCAATGTCGATCCCACGCTCTATCAGGGCACCTGGAACGGCACCTATTCGAACAACCAGAAATTCGAGATCTCCGTCTCGCAGGTCAACGGATTTCGCGCGCAGGTAAAGTATCAGAGCGGTTCGACCGTTCGGTATCAAAGCGTCCTGATCAAGGATAGTTCGTTCCGGATCGGCGACACCAAGTTCACGCTTACGGCGCAGGGGACGGCGACCGTTGGGAACGTGGTCACCGATCCCGCGTCCGGCAATACCAGCCTTGTCCAGGGCAGTGCGGCGCTGGCCAGTTGAGGCTCTTTGTTTTCGCGTTTTCTTTACGCGAACCGGCGTCCACCCCGGATCAAGTCCGGGGCAGGCTTTCACTCGAAAACGCTATTGTCAGGTGTTGTCCGGAAATACAGCGTTGCTCGGCGTCGGACGGTCGGTGATCTGCAATCCGAACAGGCTGCCGATCAGCTCGACCGCCACGCGCGCGGTGCGGCCGCGTTCGTCGAGAAACGGATTGAGCTCGACGATATCGACCGATCGCACCAGACCAGAGTCGTGCAGCAGCTCCATGATGAGATGCGCCTCGCGGTAGGTGGCGCCGCCCGGCACCGTGGTGCCGACGCCGGGGGCCACCGCGGGATCGAGAAAGTCGACGTCGAAGCTGACATGCAGCACGCCGTTCTGCGCCCGCACCCGTTCGATCACCTTGCGGATCAGCACGCCGACGCCGAACTCGTCGATCGCGCGCATGTCGGCGATCGCGACGCGGCGCTCGGCCACCAGTTTCTTTTCCAACGGGTCGATCGAGCGGACGCCGAACAGTTCGATCCGGTCGGGGCCGACAGAAGCGCGCGGCCCGCCGCCGAGCAACCCGTCGAGGCCGGGCTCGCCGGCGAGGAAGGCCGCCGACATGCCGTGCATGTTGCCGGTGATCGTCGTGTCCGGCGTGTTGTAATCGGCGTGGGCATCGAGCCACAGCACGAACAGCGGCCGGCCCTGTTGCTGCCAGTGGCGTGCGACGCCGTTCACCGAGCCCATCGAGAGCGAGTGATCGCCGCCCAGGAAGATCGGGACCGCGCCGGAGCGCGCCAGATCGAAGCTGCGGTCGCTAAGCGCACGGATCCAGGCCTTGATCTCATCGTAAAATCTGGCGTTTGACGGCGCCGGTGCTTCCGCTGGCGCGATGCCGGGCGCTGTCATGTCGCCATGGTCTTCGACGCGAAATCCGAGCTGGTCGAGGATGCGGCCGATGCCTGCGGTTCGCAGCGCCGCTGGCCCCATCAGCGTGCCGGCCTGCGAGGCGCCGATCTCGATGGGGATGCCGAGCAGGGCGATCCGCGACTTGCTTGTGTTGGTTTTGGACATCAGGCCTGACTCTCGATGAAATCGTAGGGTGGGCAAAGCGAAGCGTGCCCACCATTCACAAGACACGATTCAGACGGTGGGCACGGCGCATAGCTCGCCTTTGCCCACCCTACGAAGTGCCGAACAGAATTGCAGGTTCCACTACGCCTTGAAATAGGCGATCTGCGTCGTGGTCGCGAGCAGGCGCCCCGACGGCGACCACAACTCGCCGTTCTGGTCGCCATAGCTCTTGTGGAAAATTTTTGCGTCGGCAACCGCCAGAACCCGCGTGATGTCCTCGGCCTCGAGGTCGCCGGCATCGACGTGGAAGTAAGTCGTGATCGACACCGTGCCGAACGGCACCAGCTCGCGCTTGGCATGAAAGATGCGGCCAAAAAACGCATCCGACATCGACATCAGCGAAAGTGCGTCGATCTTGCGCGGCACGCGATCGCCGATCCACAGTTTGGAGTACGAGTTCGGCGGCGCCGAGCTGGTCGTCGGCCAACTCGGCTCGCCCTCGACAAAGCGGAAATCATACTGCTTGACCCAGGGAGCGGCGATCTTGGCGTAGGGCAGGGTTTGCTCGTACGGTTTGGTATCCGGAAACGGCGCTTGCGCGTGCGACCATGACGGCCGGCGCTCGGCGAACACGGCAGTCGCCAGCGTCGCGACCTCGCCGCCGGCCTGCGTCATCTCGACGCTCCAGTGCTGTGACGAACGGTTGGCCTTGACCAGGCGAACGTCGAGATCGAAGCCGCCTTCCGCGACCGGGGCGCAGAAATTGACGGTGAACGACAGCGGATCGCCGGCACGCTGCGGATGGTCGATCAAGGCGCGCAGGACGGTCGCCGCCGTGCAGCCGCCGAACGGGCCGACAAAGGCCCAGTAGTCCGGGCTGGTCTTGCCCTGCCAGCAACTGTCGCCGGCGGTGACCTGGGTGGCGTCGTCAAAGAGGTGCGGGGTCTTGGTGAGCATGGGGCCTTCTTTTCCGTCATTGCGAGCGAAGCGAAGCAATCCAGAAGCGACAAAGCAAGTATGGATTGCTTCGTCGCTATCGCTCCCTTGCACAAACGCTTCGCGTTTGTTGCAGGCAATGACGATCTTTGTCCAATGCGCAGTATCACGCGCGCTTTGCGAAATTCAATGACGTCGGAAGTAATCGTCATGGCCGGGCTTGTCCCGGCCATCCACGCCTTTCTTGCGGTCCAACAGTAAGACGTGGATGCCCGGCGCAAGGCCGGGCATGACGACGGGACGGAGAGGCTGTACTACCGCATCGCCTCACGCGCCTCCAGCAGGCCGGACGCCGCCGCGCGCACCGGGACGTTCCAGATGTCCTCGGCATATTCGCGGATGGTGCGGTCGGAGGAAAACCACGGCATCCGCGCCACGTTGAGGATCGAGGCGCGGGTCCAGGCCGGCACCACCTGCCAGCGCGCGTCGATGCCGCGCTGCGCTTCGTAATAGGAATCGAAATCGGCACAGACCATGTAGTGGTCGAGATAGCGCAGCATGTGTCCGATCGAAGCGAACCGGGAGGGATCGTCCGGTGCGAACGCACCGCTCTCGATGGCGCGGATCGCGCGTTCCAGCCGCGGCGAGCGGCTGATCACGTCGGTCGCGTCGAGGCCCTGTTTGCGCCGGACCATGACGTCGCCGGCCTCCATGCCGAAGATCGCGATGTTCTCAGGCCCGACATGGTCGCGGATTTCGATGTTGGCGCCGTCCAGCGTGCCGATGGTCAGCGCGCCGTTGAGCGACAATTTCATGTTGCCGGTGCCGGATGCCTCCATGCCCGCGGTCGAAATCTGCTCGGACAGATCGGCGGCGGGGATGATCACTTCGGCCAGGCTGACATTGTAGTTGGCGAGGAACACGACCTTGAGCCGTCCGGCGACCACGGGATCGTTGTTGACGACCTCGGCGACGTCGTTGATCAGCTTGATGATCAGTTTGGCGGTGCGATAGCTCGCGGCGGCCTTGCCGGCGAAGATCTTGATGCGCGGCACCCAGTCGCGCTGCGGCTCGTCCTTGATCGCCTGGTACAGCGCGATGGTCTCGACGATGTTGAGCAGTTGCCGCTTGTATTCGTGGATGCGCTTGATCTGGATGTCGAACAGCGCCGACGGATCGACATTGATGCTGAGCCGCTCGCCGATCAGCCGCGCCAGCGCCAGCTTGTTGTGGTGCTTGACGTCGCGGAAACGCTGCTGGAACGCATTGTCGCTGGCGCGGGCTTCGAGCCGCTCGAACAGCGAGAAATCGTCGAGCACGGCCTCGCCGCAGACCTCGCGCAACAGGCCGGTCAGGCGGGGATTGGCCAGCATCAGCCAGCGGCGGAAGGTGATGCCATTGGTCTTGTTGGTGATGCGGCCGGGATAGAGATGGTTGAGATCGTGAAACACGGTCTCCTTCATCAGGTCGGAATGCATCGCCGAGACGCCGTTGATGCGATGCGAGCCGACGAAAGCGAGCTGTCCCATCCGGACCCTGCGGCCGGACTTTTCGTCGATCAGCGATACCGAGGCGCGGAAATCGATGTCGCCGGGGCAGCGCTGGTCGGCCAGCGCCAGATGCTGGCCGTTGATGCGGTAGATGATTTCGAGATGCCGCGGCAGCAGCCGTTCGAACAACTCGACCGGCCAGGTTTCCAGTGCTTCCGGCAGCAGCGTGTGATTGGTGTAGGACAGCGTGTCGACCGTGATCTTCCACGCCTCGTCCCAGCGGAAGTTGTGCAGGTCGACCAGGATGCGCATCAGCTCGGTGACGGCGAGGCTCGGATGGGTGTCGTTGAGCTGCACCGCGACCTTGGAGGCGAGGCTGCGCAACTGCCCGTCGGAGGCGAGATGCCGCTTGATCAGGTCCTGCAGCGAAGCCGAGACGAAGAAATATTCCTGCCGCAGCCGCAGCTCGCGGCCGGCCGGGCTTTCGTCATTCGGATAGAGGAATTTGCAGATCGATTCCGCGCGCGCTTCCTCGGCGACGGCGCCGAGATAGTCGCCGGTGTTGAAGACGTCCAGCCGCAGCGGATCGGGTGCGCGCGCCGACCATAGCCGCAGCGCGTTGACGTGCTGGCCGCGCCAGCCGACGATCGGCGTGTCGTAGGCGACGGCCTGCACGGTCTCGGTCGGACGCCAGGTGGCGCGATCGCGTCCGCGGTCGTCGACATGCTCGACCTCGCCGCCGAAATGAATGTGATAGATCACCTCCGCCCGCTGGAATTCCCAGGGGTTGCCGAAGCCGAGCCATTCGTCCGGATATTCGTGCTGCACGCCCTGCGAAATGATCTGGCGGAACAGGCCGAAATCGTACCGGATACCGTAGCCGGTGGCGGGGATGGCGAGCGTCGCCATGCTCTCCATGAAGCACGCCGCGAGCCTTCCCAGGCCGCCATTGCCGAGCGCCGCGTCCGGTTCGCATTTGCGTAAATCATCGAGCCCGACGCCGAGGTCGCCGAGGGCTGCCTCGAACACCGGCAGCAGGCCCATATTGTTCAGCGCGTCGGTGAACAGGCGGCCGATCAGGAATTCGAGCGAGAGGTAATAGACGCGCTTGCGGCCGGCGTCGTAGCTCGCCTTTTCGGCCATCAGCCAGCGGTGCACGATGCGGTCGCGCAGCGCCAGCGCGGCGGCCTTGTACCAGTCGCGCTTGGTCGCCATGCCGGCGTCCTTGCCGATCGCCAGCCGGAGCTTGGCGAGGATCGCGCCCTTGATCTCGGCCAGCGCCAGCTCGTCGACCGGCTGGCCGGGCACCGGGTAACTCCCTGGGAATTGTTCTTGCAACGCTTCAATCCCTGCGGTTGAGACTCATACAAACGATACGCGCCTTGCACGACAATCGGAACCGCGGAGGGGGATTGTTGTGCACTGCGCTGGTATGTTTTTATGCAAGGACCGGGCCGATTTCGTGGCCTCCGCGCGATCCGATTTGGTGCTAGGATCGGGCGGGAAAGCCGAGAGATCGCGACAGTTTAGGGAGGAATCGGCCATGAGATTGATGATCGAGATCGCCGCCGCCGTACTGCTGTTATTCTGCATCAGCGCCACCAGCGCCGCCTTCGCTGCGGGCATGGCCGGCAAGAGCGCCGACGGCTTGAGCTGCTCCTTCAGCGTCCCCGCCAACGCCTCGCCCGCCGCGCGCTGTGCGTCGATCAAGCGGCAATGCGGCGGAAAATTCTACCCCAACTATTGCGGCGACAAGCTGCTGTCGGCGATGTGAGGGGATTACGCAGTCCAACCGCTGACCGTCGTCCCGGCGCAGGCCGGGACCCATAACCGGCGCTTTTAGAGCAGATGGGAAAGATCATCCCAATCCAGATTGTTTTCTTCGATCAATCGAATCTTCCACTTGCGCTGCCAATTCTTTAGCTGCTTCTCGCGTGCAATCGCTTCGAGGGCTGTTGCAAACGTCTCCACGTGAACGAGCCGATACACTTTGTACTGCTGCACAAAGCGTGATCCTCGACCAGCGCGATGCAGCTCTAACCGTGCCCGCAGATTATTTGTGACGCCGATGTACAGCGTACCGTGCTGGCCGCTGACGAGGATGTAGACGTAGTAGGCTCTCGCTTTGCTCATCGATGGCACCCATCAAACCGCGGCGGTTATGGGTCCCGGCCTTCGCCGGGACGACGATGAGGGAAAAAGGAACAAATTAAGAACACTTTAGCAAGTACTTGATATATCATTGTGATTCGGCGCAATGCCGACACAATATCTATGGTCTATCCGAGTTTGTGAGGACTACATGTCCACCATCGCCTTCGATCAGTTCGCCCTTACCCGCATCGCCGACTTCGCGCGCTCGCTGTCGCGGCTGCATCAGACCTCGCGCCGGCAGGCCGTCGACGACGACGCCATTGATCGCGAGTTCAACGCCGTCTGCATGTCGGTGTGGGGCTACACCACGGACGATTTCAGCGACGATCTGTTCTCCGTCGCGGACCACGCCTGGCTCGACACGCTGGACGAAGCGCATGCGCGCATCTTCGCCGCCGAGCAGGGCTACGACCTCGTCGACGATCAGGGCATGCTGACCGACTGGTGGGGCTATTGCTGGATGATTCTCGCCGAAAAGCGGGGATTGCTGACGCCGGAAAACCGCGCGGCGTCGCGCGCGGCGATCGAGGAGAAATATCTGTCGGCGCCGAACGTGATCGGCGTCATCGTCGGAAGGTAGTTTCCGCCGTAATTGCGCTCATTCGGGCGACGAGCCTACTTTGCATGGGGTTGTTTTCGAAATTTTGTATCGGTCGTGCGGTGCCTATTGCGCTTCCGCCCGCTTCGCCGGTTTCGACGCAGCCGTCTTCGGCACCACCGATGCCGGCAGCGCCACTTCGCGGCTGGCTTCGGGCATGACGGTGTCGCGAACCATTTCGGCGCTGACGGGCGCGACCCTCATTTCACCGAGCCGCGCGCGGACATCCGCCGTCAAACCGGGGTAGCTCGCGACCGGCGTGAATTCCGCGGTCTGCTCGGCGCCGAGCCGGACGCCGGTATAGGCGACCAGACCGTCGGTGGTGGCGACGACGTCGCCGGAGCGCAGCGAGGTGTCGAGCGTCAGGTCAACCGGCGCCAGGCCGGAGGGATTTCGTCCGTTGCAGGTGCAATCGGCGCGCAGCGCCTTGCGGTAGGCGAAGGCGTTTTCGCTGTCCGCATAGCGCTCGCCATTGCTGGATGCCGCGCCGTCGATATGGCTGCCGTAGAACACCTTGGTGGCGCTGGCGGGACAGAACGCCTGGCAGGTCTGAACCGCCGAGGCGTTGCCGCGCATCGTCAGCGGAAAATATTTGCCATCACAGCTTCGGACACAGAAGGCAGGTCCGGAGCCGGCCACGCGCTGCGTCGGCGCAGGCTGTGGTGCCGGCTGGTTATTGCCAAACGGATCGGCGAAGAAGCTGGCCTGGGGCGGGGCAGGCCGCGCCTGCTGTTTCTGGGCGCCGCCGAAAAACATGTCGAACAGGCCTTCGGCAGAAACACTGCCGGGGGCCAGCGTGAGCGATCCCGCTATCGCGGCGGCAACAAGCGTCGCGCGGCGCCGCACGCGCAAAAAAGCCAACTCTGTACGCAACGCTAACTCCACCCAACGCAACAAAACGCGCCGAAGCACAACAGGCCTCAGTGTGATTCACCATAAAAGCGGATGGTAAACGAGCGGTGCACGGCGCGCGGGGGGTGAAAAAGAAATGCGGGCGAGGGAGGTTGGGCTTCTTCGCTCTTCGTCATGCCCGGGCTTGACCCGGGCATCTACGTTCTTGCTTCATTGACGCACCAAAATCGTGGATGGCCGGGTCAAGCCCGGTCATGACGGCAGAGGGATTGCCGCGGGATTACGAGTCCTTCAAAAACTCGCCGGCCTTGTAGAGCGAGCGAAACGCAATGCCGGCTTCGGCGAACATTTCGGTCGCCCCCTCTTCGCGGTCGACCATCGTGAAGACCAGCACGATCTCGCCGCCGGCGTCGCGCACGGCTTCGACCGCCTTCAGCGCCGAGCCGCCGGTCGTGGTGACGTCCTCGACGATCACGATGCGCTTGCCCTGCAGGCTCTCGCCCTTGGCGAGGCCTTCTACGGCGAGACGCGCGCCGTGCTCCTTCGGCTTCTTGCGCACGAAGAACGCGGCGATCGGATGGCCCTTGAGCCACGACAGTTGCGCGATCGCACCGGCCAGCGGCACCGCGCCCATTTCCAGCCCGCCGACGTAATCGAGATTGTCGTCCTTCAGCGCTTCATAAGTCAGTTCCGCCAGGAGCGCAGCACCCTCGGGGTCGAGCATGGTCGGCTTGAGGTTGAAGTAGAAGTCGCTCTTGCGGCCCGAGGCCAGCGTGATCTCACCGCGGCCGAACGAACGCTTGCGGATGATCTCGGCGAGTCGGGCGCGGGAAGCTGATTTGGACAAGGTTTTACTCGGCGTTTTGAGGTGGCGCGCAATCTATCGGTGCTGACAGGGACATTCCAGAGCCGATCTGCGCCGTCAACAGGGTACCGCGAGACGCAGGCGCGGCCCGCGCACAGCGCAGTTGTAGAGCGGCGAGGTTCCGCGCTACGGGAGGTCAAAGCCTTTGTTGGGGAAGCCGGAAATGACCATCGAACTGCATACCTGGAACACGCCGAACGGCCGCAAGATCTCGGTCGCGTTGGAGGAGATGGGGCTGCCCTACAAGGTGTTTCCGGTGAACATCAGCAAGGGCGAGCAGATGGCGCCTGCCTTCCTCAAGATCAGCCCGAATAACCGGATCCCGGCGATCGTCGATCCCGACGGCCCCGACGGCAAGCCGGTCAGCGTGTTCGAATCCGGGGCGATTTTGCTTTATCTCGGCGAGAAGACCGGAAAATTCCTGCCGAAACCGCTGGCCGATCGCATCCCGGTCTATGAGTGGCTGATGTGGCAGATGGGCGGGTTCGGGCCGATGCCGGGCCAGGTGCATCATTTCATCGCGCTGGAGCACGAAACCGACCGCGCCTACGGCCTGAAGCGCTATATGGCCGAGACCCGCCGCCTCTATGGCGTGCTGGACCGGCGGCTGGCGGGCCGCGAGTTCGTCGCCGACGCGTTGTCGGTCGCGGATTTCGCGATCCTCGGCTGGGCCTGGCGCCACCCGCGCCACAAGGTCGAGCTGAAGGATTTTCCCAATGTCGAGCGCTGGTACAACGCCCTGATGGCGCGCCCGGCGACCAGGCGCGGCATGGAAGCGAAGCTGGATTGAGTTCTGGGCGTCATTGCCGGGAGCCGGACGGGCAGAGCGATGCAAATTGATCGCAAGTCATTATCCGATCGACTCGCTGCTTTTCCCCGCCTGGGGTTGGCCAGTTTGCCGACGCCTCTCGAGCCGATGAAGCGACTGACATCTTTCCTTGGTGGACCGCGGCTGTGGGTCAAGCGCGAAGACGCTACCGGCCTCGGTTTTGGCGGCAATAAGTTGCGCAAGCTGGACTACGTCCTGCATGAGGCACTTGCCCGTGGTGCCGATACGATCGTGTCAGGTGGCGTTGTGCAATCGAATAGCCAAAGACAGGTTGCTGCGGCCGCGGCAAAGCTCGGCCTCGCATGCCATCTTGCGGTCTACCATGGCCGGCTCGAACCACCGACGCCGGAATACAGGACCTCGGGCAACGCGTTTCTCAATCGGTTGTTCGGCGCGCAGCTCCATGAAGTGCCGTGGACCGGTGACCGTAACGCAGCCATTCGCACGCTGGTCGGCGACCTCGAAGCGAAGGGCCACAAGCCGTACTTTGTGCCATACGGGGTGTCGAATGCCCTGGGCGCCGTCGCTTATGCCACGACGATTTCAGAGATCGAACCGCAGGCAACGCTATTGGGCTTCGTGCCAAACGCTATCGTGCACTGCACCGGAAGCGCCGGCACGCAGGCCGGTCTCGTGGCCGGTGCCGCCGTGGCAATGCCGAACACGCGGATCGTGGGAATTGATATCGACGCCGAGCCCGTGCGGGTGCGAGCCGATGTCGTGGCGTTCGCGCGCGAGGCGTCCAATCTGCTTGATGTACCGTTCGACGAAGCCGCGGTGGAGGTCGTCGCAGGGCATGCGGGACCCGCCTATGGCGTTCCGCATGAAGCCACAATCGAAGCGATCCGACTTGCAGGCCAGCTTGAGGCCCTCCCGCTTGATCCGGTCTATTCGGGCAAGGGACTCGCAGGATTGATCGCCCTGATCCGCCAGGGGCGCTGGCGCAAGGACGAGGATGTCGTCTTCCTGCACACAGGCGGCGCGCCGGCGCTGTTCGCCTACCAGAGCGTGCTCGGTATCTGAACCGGGCGTTAGCTAAGAGCGAGCTTCGCTCGTCTCGACCCCCGCAAGCGGGAGAGGCAAGAAAGGCCGCGCTACGCCTTCCGCGTCTCCAGCGCCATCCGCACCGCCAGGCCCGCCAGCACCGTCCCCATCAGCCAGCGCTGCACCAACAGCCAGGTCGGGCGGGTGCCGAGAAACATCGCGATCGATCCGGCGGTGAGCGCGATTACGGCATTGATGCCGACGCTGATGACTGTCTGGATCGTGCCCAGCACCAGCGATTGCGTCAGCACGCTGCCGACAGCGGGATCGATGAACTGCGGCAGCAGTGCCAGATACAACATTGCGATCTTGGGGTTCAGCAGGTTGGTGACGAAGCCCATCGCGAACAGTTTGCGCGGGCCGTCGACCTTCAATTGCTTCACCTGAAACGGCGAACGGCCGCCCGGCTTCAGCGCCTGCCACGCCATCCACAACAGACAGGCCGCACCGGCAAACCGCAGCGCGTCATAGGCGTAGGGCACCGCGAACAACAGCGCGGTGATGCCGAACGCCGCGCACAGCATGTAGAATACGAAACCGAGCGCCACGCCGCCGAGCGACACGATCCCCGCCGCGGGGCCCTGCGTCAGCGAGCGCGAGATCAGATAGATCATGTTCGGCCCCGGCGTCAGCACCATGCCGAGCGAGACCAGGGCGAAACCGAGCAGCGTGGCAATGTGAGGCATGGCAGACTCGCGCGAGGGGATGTGCGCGTTCTAGCGCGTCGGCAGTCGCGCTGTCATTTCGGAAATTGCTCCGAGGACATTTCTGGATGCGGTCGCAGTCTGCTCCCTCGCCCCCGCTCTTGCGGGGTCGAGACGAGCGAGGCTCGCTCTTAGAGGGTTGGGGTGAGGGGCTCTGTCGGCGACTTCAGAACGTTGTGAGACCTGTACCCCCTCACCCGGATCACATCTGCGATGTGATCCGACCTCTCCCCGCAAGCGGGGCGAGGTAAGAGCTAATGCGCCTCGTCCCAATTGTTCGCCGCCCGCGCGTCTACCTGCAGCGGCACCGAGAGCAGCACCGCGGGGAACGGCGCGTCCTGCATGACGTGCTGCACCACCGGCAGCGTCGCCGCCACCTCCTTGTCGGGCACTTCGAAGATCAGTTCGTCGTGGACTTGCAACAGCATCTGCGCCGAGAGGTTCTTTTCGGCGAGCGCGTCTTCCATCCGGGTCATGGCGCGGCGGATGATGTCGGCCGCAGAGCCCTGCAATCGCGCGTTGATCGCGGCGCGCTCGTTGAAGGCGCGATGCGAGGCGTTGGAGGCCCTGATATCGGGGTAATGACATTTCCGCCCGAACAGCGTCTCAACGTAGCCGTTGGCGCGGCAGAAATCGCGCGTCGCATCCATGTAGGCGCGGATGCCCGGAAAGCGCTCGAAATACTTCTTGATGTAGGCGGAAGCTTCCTCGCGGGCGATGCCGAGCTGGTTGGCCAGACCGAACGCCGAGATGCCGTAGATGATGCCGAAATTGATCGCCTTGGCCCGGCGCCGCACCTCGCTCGGCATGTCCTTGATCGGCACGCCGAACATTTCGGACGCCGTCATGGCGTGAATGTCGAGCCCGTCGCGGAACGCCTGCTTCAGCACCGGGATGTCGGCGATCTCGGCCAGCAGCCGCAATTCGATTTGGGAATAATCCGCCGACACCAGCTTGTGGCCGGGCGTGGCGACAAAGGCGCGGCGGATCTTGCGGCCGTCCTCGGTACGAACAGGAATGTTCTGCAGGTTGGGCTCGTTGGACGAGAGGCGCCCCGTGGTGGTCGCCGCTAGCGCGTAGGTGGTGTGCACGCGATGGGTCTGCGGATGAACATATTCCGGCAGCGCATCGGTATAGGTCGATTTCAGTTTCGATACCTGCCGCCACTCCAGAATCTTCTTCGGGAATTCGTGGCCCTGCTCGGCGAGTTCGTCGAGCACCTGCGCCGAGGTCGACCATGCCCCGGTCTTGGTCTTGCTGCCGCCCGGCAATCCCATCTTGCCGAAGATGATGTCGCCGAGCTGCTTCGGACTGCCGACATTGATCGGCTCGCCCGCGATTTCCTGAATTTCAGCCTCGACCCGTGCCGCGGTCTGGGCGAATTCGCCCGACAGCCGCGACAAGACCTGTCGGTCGATCGAGATGCCGCGCCGCTCCATTCGCGCCAGCACGCTGACCAGTGGCCGCTCCAGCGTCTCGTAGACCACGTTCATGTGCTCGGCGACGAGGCGCGGCTTCAACAGCCGCGACAGCCGCCAGATCACGTCGGCGATCTCGGCCGAGTATTCGGTCGCTCTGTCGATCGCGACCTGATCGAAGCCGAGCTTGTTCTTGCCGCTGCCGACAAGATCGCCGTAGGCAATCATGGCATGGCCGAGCCAGCGTTCGGCCAGCGCATCGAGCGCATGCGAATTGCGCCCGGCATCGAGCGCGTAGGACATCAACTGGGCGTCGTCGAGGTCGCGCACGGTGATGCCGTGCTGTGCCAGCATCACGGCGTTGAACTTGATGTTGAAGCCGATCTTGAGAACCCCGGCCGACTCCAGCAGCGGCTTCAGCGCCGCCAGTGCATCGGCGGCCTTGATCTGGTCCGGCGCGAGGCCGGCGTCGAACAGGCCGGCACCGCCGCCGGACTGCTTGTGGGCCAGCGGTACGTAGCAGGCATCGTTCGGCCCCAGCGCCAGCGCGATGCCGATGATGTCGGACTGCATCGGGTCGTCGGTATTCGCCTGGGCATCGATCGCAAATGTGCCGGCGTCCCAGGCTCTGATGATCCAGGCCTTGAGTTCGTCGAGGCTGCGGACGGTCTTGTACTTGGTCCGATCGACCGGCAGTTTACGCGCCGCCTCTGCGCGGGCGGCGGCAAGCGAAATCGGCGTGCCCTTGACGCTCGCGGCCTTGTCCTGCCTGTCGGCGCCGGGCTTGGCGGTAGCGGGCGGGCTCGCAAACAGGTCGCCGGTGGCGCCGCCGGCCTTGGCCGCGGCAGGCGAAGGCGAGGCGGCATTGGCGCCGCCGGCCTTGGCCGCGGCAGGCGAAGGCGAGGCGGCATTGGCGCCGCTCTTGCTGGCCGCATCCGCTTCCACATCGGAAGGGTCGATCTGCGAATAGTCGGCGACGCGGCGGGTCAGGGTGGAGAATTCCATCGCCTTGAGGAAGGCGATCAGCTTGCGCGCGTCAGGCTCGTGCACCGCGAGTTCGTCGAGCGGCACGTCGAGCGCGACCTTGTCGTCGAGCAGCACGAGTTTTCGCGAAATCCGCGCCTTCTCGGCGTTCTCGATCAGGGCTTCGCGGCGCTTCGGCTGCTTGATCTCGCCGGCGCGCTTCAGCAGCGTTTCGAGGTCGCCATATTCGACGATCAGTTGTGCCGCGGTCTTGATGCCGATACCGGGCACGCCGGGCACGTTGTCGGTGGAATCGCCGGCCAGCGCCTGCACCTCGACGACCTTCTCGGGCGGTACGCCGAACTTTTCGATCACCTCTGCGATGCCGATGCGGCGGTCTTTCATGGTGTCGTACATGGTCACCTTGTCGGTGACGAGCTGCATCAGATCCTTGTCTGACGATACGATGATCGCGGTGGCGCCGCGTTCGCCGGCCTCGCGGGCGTAGGTCGCGATCAGGTCGTCGGCCTCGAAGCCGCCTTGTTCCAGGCAGGGCAGGTCGAAGGCGCGCACGGCGTCGCGGATCAACCCGAATTGCGGGATCAGATCGTCCGGCGCCGGCGGCCGGTGCGCCTTGTAATCCGGATAAAGCTTGTTGCGGAAGGTGATCTCCGACTTGTCGAAAATGATCGCCAGGTGGGTCGGCCGGTTATCCTCGGGCATGTCGCGCAACAGCTTCCACAGCATGTTGCAGAAGCCGAGCACGGCATTGACCTGCAGTCCGTCGGATTTGCGGTTCAGCGGCGGCAGCGCGTGATAGGCGCGGAAAATGTAGGAGGAACCGTCGACCAGAAAGACATGGTCGCCCTTCTTGAGGGATTTGACGGCGTCGGGCTTTGCGGCGGCTTTGGGGGCTGTTTTCGGCATGGCCGAAATTTAGGGATTTTTGCGCGGGATTGACAGCCTTGGGGACGGGTTTTTGCGTCCAATACACACCGTCATCGTCAGCGAACGCGGCTTGGGGAAACCTACTCCGCCGCTTGCAGCGCCGGTTCCGGCTTTTTCGGCGCGATCCAGAATGCGTCGGGACGCTCGAACAGGAAGTTGGCGTGCAGTGCCAGTGCCAGCCGCCAGATCGCCAGTGCGCCGGCGACGCCTGCGATAGTCACGATCAGCGAGACCGTGCCGATGTCGCCGATCAGCCCGCTGCGCAGCAGCAGCGTGCGGGTCGCCGCCATCGGCAGGAAGAAGGCGAGATAGATGACGATGGAATGTTCGCCGCAATAGCGCAGGAAGTTGAGCCGGTGCGCCCGCGCCAGCAGCGTGCCGATCACGATGATGGCGCAGGCTCCCGCAAACCCGAGCGCCAGCGAAACGAGGGGCCACTCGCTGATATCAGATGCGACCAGACCGCCATTGACGAGCGCCCACAGCGCCAGCCCTGCGAGAGCGAGCGCAGGCCGCGCCCGCGCCCGGTCCGACAGCGCGAACACGTAAGCGGCAGCCCAATAGCCGGAATAGAAATAGACGAAGCGCGCGCAGAATTCGTCGACCACGGTCCAGCCGGTGGCGATATGCGCCGTCTCGAGTGCCGCTGCCACGAGCCAGATCGCCAGCGGCGGGATTCGGCGTGACAGTTTCGTGACGACGAAGAAGATCGGCAGCAGATAAATGAACCACAAGGTGCCGAACGGCTCGATAAAGGATTCCAGATACAGGTAGCCGACATGATGCCAGCTGGTTTCGGCGGCAAACGATGGCGCCTTGAAGCCGAACTGGATCGTCACCCACAGCAGGTAGAAATAGGCGAAGTGGACGACCTTGCGGTCGAGATAGGTGCGCCAGTCGCGGTCGATCACGACGGAGAGGAAAAGCCCTGAAATCAGGAAGAAATCCGGCATCCGGAACGGTTTGGCGAACATCACGAACAGGTGCATGAAACCGGTCTGGCCGGCCGCGGCCTCCACGCCCAGCACCGAATGCATCATCACGACCATGACGATGCATACGCCCTTGGCATAGTCGACCCAATCGACACGGACGGGCCGCGCGGCTGCCCCCGCAAATGCGGGACGCTCTGACATAGCGGATGTGCCGTTTATGGTCATCAATGCCTCTTTTCGGCGCGGTAAACCGGCATCATCTGCCTGATCGGTTTCTTTCTCCTTTATTCATACGAATGACATGCCGGTTCGGCGGCTTTTCCGGATTCCCCTTTGCCCGCAAATGTTTTAAGAGGCGACGCAAAGCTGAACGGGCGTTAACCACCACAGAGCGTTTTCGAGCGAAATCGATGCCGGCTCGGGTAAAGAAAACGCTTCAAACAAGGGCTGAAGACCAAGGTTCTGATCTGGTCAGACCGGTCCGGCCCTGGAAGCAGGTTCTTCGATGCGCATTGCCATGATTGGGACGGGCTATGTGGGGCTGGTATCCGGCGCCTGCTTTGCCGATTTCGGCCACCAGGTAACCTGCGTGGACAAGGATGCCGGCAAGATCGCTGCATTGCTCAGAGGCGAGATCCCGATTTTCGAACCCGGCCTCGATGACTTGGTGGCGTCCAACGTCAAGGCCAAGCGGCTCGACTTCACCACCGACCTGACCGGGCCGGTCGCGGAAGCCGATGCGGTGTTCATCGCGGTCGGTACGCCGTCGCGGCGCGGCGATGGTCACGCCGACCTCACTTACGTGCACAGCGCCGCCCGCGAGATCGCCGCCGCATTGTCCGGCTTTACCGTGGTCGTCACCAAATCGACCGTGCCGGTCGGCACCGGCGACGAAGTCGAGCGGCTAATCCGCGAAACCAATCCCTCGGCCGACGTCGCGGTCGCCTCCAATCCGGAGTTCCTGCGCGAGGGTGCTGCGATCCGCGATTTCAAGTTTCCGGATCGCATCGTGGTCGGCACCTCGGACGAGCGCGCCCGCAAGGTGATGGGCGACATCTACCGGCCGCTGTCGCTGAACCAGGCGCCGCTGATGTTCACCGCGCGGCGGACCGCGGAGCTGATCAAATACGCGGCCAACGCATTTCTCGCCACCAAGATCACCTTCATCAACGAGATCGCCGATCTCTCCGAAAAGGTCGGCGCCAACGTACAGGAAGTCGCGCGCGGCATCGGGCTCGACAACCGCATCGGCTCGAAGTTCCTGCACGCCGGACCGGGTTTTGGCGGCTCCTGCTTTCCGAAGGATACCCGGGCGCTGGTCAAGATCGCGCTCGATCACGATGTGCAGTTGCGGATCGTCGAGGCCGTGCTCGGCGTCAACGACAACCGCAAGCGCGCGATGGCGCGCAAGGTCGCCAACGCGGTGGGCGGCAATCTGCGCGGCAAGACCGTCGCGGTGCTCGGTCTGACCTTCAAGCCGGATACCGACGACATGCGCGAGGCGCCGTCGATTCCGCTGGTCACCGGGCTGCTCGACATGGGGGCCAAGGTGCGCGCCCACGATCCGGTCGGCATGGAACAGGCGCGCAAGGAACTGCCCGATATCGAATATTGCGAGGACCCCTATGAGTGCGTGCGCGGCGCCGACGCGCTGGTGATCGTCACCGAGTGGGTGCAGTTTCGCGCGCTCGACCTCGACCGGATCAAGAGCGCGATGGCGCAGCCCGTCGTGGTCGACCTGCGCAACATCTACCGCGCCGACGACATGGCGGCCCACGGCTTCGTCTACGAGAGCATCGGGCGGGGCGTCGAGCCGGGACTGTAGCCGCAACCACGGTTGTCATACCCCGCGCATGCGGGGTATCCAGTACCCCCGGTCTTCGTAATCGGGGATGCCTGCGTTTACTGGATCACCCGCTCCCGTGCGCAATTGCGCGCAAGGCGGGTGATGACGGGTCAGAGAACTTGCCTCGCACTTTCGATACGCCGCTTCCGATCGACGTCGTGCTCGATGAGCTCGCGTACACGCTGGCCGGCCATAACGCCGCGGTGCTGGTGGCGCCGCCGGGCGCCGGCAAGACTACGCGAGTGCCGCTGGCGCTGCTCGACGCGCCCTGGCTGAAGGGCAAGAAGATCATCATGCTGGAGCCGCGCCGGATTGCGGCGCGCGCCAGTGCCGAACGCATGGCGAAGACACTCGGCGAGCGCGCCGGCGAGACGGTGGGCTATCGCGTTCGCTTCGGCTCGAAGATTTCGCGCGCGACCCGGATCGAGGTCGTGACCGAGGGTATCTTCTCGCGGCAAATTCTCGATGACCCCGAACTCAACGGCGTTGCCGCCGTGCTGTTCGACGAATTTCACGAGCGCTCGCTCGATGCCGATCTGGGCCTGGCGCTGGCGCGCGACGCCCAGACCGGCTTGCGCGAGGATTTGCGCATTCTGGTGATGTCGGCGACGCTCGACGGCGCGCGGGTCGCCAAGTTGCTCGGCGATGCGCCGGTCGTCGCCAGCGAGGGCCGCGCCTTTCCGGTCGAGACGCGCTATCTCGGCCGCAAGCCCGATGCGCCGCTGGAGCGGCAGATGGCGGATGCCATTGCGTCAGCGCTGCGTGCCGATCCCGGCTCGGTGCTGGCCTTCCTGCCAGGCGCCGCCGAAATCCGCCGCACCCAGAATTTCCTCAGCGAACGCGTTCACGACGCCAGCATCGAGATCGTGCCGCTGTTCGGTGCGCTCGATGCCGCCGTGCAGGATCGCGCCATCGCGCCGGCGCCAAAGGGCCAACGCAAGGTGGTGCTGGCGACATCCATTGCCGAGACCTCGCTGACCATCGAAGGCGTCCGCATCGTCGTCGATTCCGGCATGGCGCGGGTGCCGCGCTACGAGCCGGACATCGGCCTGACGCGGCTGGAAACCGTGCGGGCCTCGCGCGCCGCGGTCGATCAGCGCCGTGGCCGCGCCGGCCGCACCGAACCCGGGGTGTGTTACCGGCTGTGGGACGAGCCGCAGACCGCCTCGCTGGCGGCCTACACCCAACCCGAAATTCTTTCCGCCGACCTGTCCTCGCTGGTGCTCGATCTCGCGCAATGGGGCGTCAGCGACCCGACGACGCTGGCGTTTCTCGACCCACCGCCGGCGCCGGCACTGAAGGAAGCGAACAGCCTGCTCAGCGAGCTCGGCGCGCTCGACGGCGATGGCCGGATCACCGCGGAGGGGCAAAGCCTGCGCGCGCTGGCGCTGCCGCCGCGGCTGGCGCGCATGATCGTGGATTCGCACCGGCTCGGCGCCGGCGAGGAGGCGGCCTCGATCGCCGCCATCCTGACCGAACGCGGCCTCGGCGGCGACAGCGTCGATCTCGATGTCCGGCTCGATCAGTTTCGCCGCGACCGTTCGCAGCGCGCCTCCAGCGCACGGAGTCTCGCGCAGCGCTGGGCCTCGCAGGTAGCCTCAACCGAGGGAGCGCCCGCCGAAGACACTGCGCCACCCACCGGCATCATGCTGGCGTTTGCCTTTCCCGACCGGGTCGCGCGCAACCGCGGCAACGGCAGCTTCGTGCTTGCCAACGGCCGCGGCGCCGCGGTCGAGCAGACCTCGTCGCTGGCGCGCGCGCCCTATATCGCGGTCGGCGAACTCACAGGCACGGCGGCGCAGGGGCGAATTCTACTGGCGGCGTCGATCACGCAAGCCGATATCGAGCTGCGCTTCGCCGGCCAGATCGAAAACGCCGAAGAAGTTTCGTTCGATCGTGCGGCGATGGCGCTGCGCGCGCGCCGCAAAAAGACGCTGCACGCGATCACGTTGTCGGAAGCGCCGATGGCGCTGTCGCCGTCGGCGGAAACGGCGCGCATTTTTGCCGCCGGACTGATCGGCGCAGGATTCGACAAATTGCCATGGTCGAAATCGCTGCAACAATGGCGCGACCGCGTCACCTTCCTGCGCAAGGCGGAAGGCGATAGCTGGCCCGATCTGTCGGATGCGGCGCTGGCGGCCGAATCCGAGAACTGGCTGGTGCCTGTTCTCTACGACAAGATTTCGCTGAAAGAGGTTTCGGCCGGCGATCTCTCGGATGCGCTGATGGGGCTGTTGCCGTGGGAGCTGCGCGCCCGGCTGGAGCGCGAAGCGCCGACGCACTTCGAAGCGCCGACCGGCACCATGCTGGCGATCGACTACGAGGCCGAGCAGGGGCCGACGATTGCGGTCCGGTTGCAGGAACTGTTCGGGCTCAACACCCACCCCTCGATCGCCAAGGGCGCGATGCCGCTGGTGCTGGAACTGCTGTCGCCGGCGCAGCGGCCGGTCCAGGTGACGCGCGATCTGCCGGGTTTCTGGCGCGGCAGCTACGCCGCCGTTCGCTCCGATTTGCGCGGCCGCTATCCCCGGCACCCCTGGCCGGAAGACCCCGCCAGCGCGCTGCCGACCCGGCGGGTCAAGCCGCGGGGGACGTAATCCGCGCTCGCCGTTAACACTTCACTCATCCTTTTCGCTGAAATGACGGCCCTGGCCGTCTCCGTTAGTCGCGGCTTGGCGGCTGCCGTGGTGTTATTGGCCGCCCCGGAAACGAGTGTGTGGCGTCATGCGTAACCTGATGATTTTTGCCGCCATCCTGGTCGGCCTCGGCACCTTCATGGCGCAGATGGCGGACAAGATGTCGCCGGCGGCGGCTTCCGCGACCACAGCGCCGCGAAAGGCTTCGGTTGAGACGGAAGCGCCAGCCTCCAGCCGCACCTTGAGCATTGCGCGCGACGCCCGCGGCCATTTCCAGACCGACGGCCGGATAGACGGTCAGCGCATCGACTTCATGGTCGACACCGGCGCCTCGGTGATTGCGCTGAACGAGAAGTCCGCGGCGCGGTTCGGCCTGCGCCCGGCCCGCGGCGACTACAATGCGACCGTCAGCACCGCCAATGGCACCATCAAGGCGGCGCGCACCCGGCTCGCCATGGTCGAAATCGGCGGCCTCATTGTCCGCGACGTCGATGCCATGGTGCTGCCCGACTCAGCGCTGTCGGAAAACCTGCTCGGCCTGTCGTTCCTGTCGAAGCTGAAGCGCTTCGTATACGCCAACGGCAAGATGGTGCTGGAGCAGTAAGGTTTCCCGGTTACCAAACCGCCGCAATTAACCGTCACAAGGCGCCGATCCCGCCTATCGCGGCGCGCATGCATCCGCTAAGGCTGCGGAGTTCCTTTTCATTTTGAAGACAAGGCGATCTGATGTTTCCGAAGCCGAAATCCGTGCTGGTTCCGAATACCTATGCGTTCGAATCTGCCCCGATGGTGAAGGCGACCGGCTTCCGCGAATATGATGCGCGCTGGCTGTTCGAAAAGGAAATCAACCTGATGGGCATTCAGGCGCTGGGCATGGGGCTCGGTGCGCTGATTGCGGAACTTGGCGTCAAGCAGGAAATCGTCGTCGGCCACGACTTCCGCAGCTATTCGGCCTCGATCAAATACGCGCTGATGTCGGGCCTGATGGCGGCCGGCTGCAAGGTGCACGACATCGGGCTCGCGGTAACGCCGATGGCCTATTTCGCGCAGTTCGATCTCGACGTGCCCTGCGTCGCGATGGTCACCGCCTCGCACAACGACAACGGCTGGACCGGCGTCAAGATGGGCGCCAACCGGCCGCTGACCTTCGGTCCCGACGAGATGACGCGGCTGAAAGCGATCGTGCTCAATGCCGAATTCAACAACAAGGCCGGCGGCGCCTATCAATTCCACGAAAATTTCCCGGCGCGCTACATCGCCGATCTCACCGGGCGCACGAAAATCAAGCGCAAGCTCAAGGTCGTGGTCGCCTGCGGCAACGGCACCGCCGGCGCGTTTGCGCCGCAGGTGATGGAAGCGATCGGCTGCGAGGTGATCCCGCTCGACACCGAACTCGACTACACCTTCCCGAAATACAATCCGAACCCCGAAGACATGGAGATGCTGCACGCGATCCGCGATGCGGTACTCGAGCACAAGGCCGACGTCGGCCTCGGCTTCGACGGCGACGGCGACCGCTGCGGCGTGGTCGACAACACCGGCGAGGAAATCTTCGCCGACAAGGTCGGCGTCATGCTGGCGCGGGATATGTCGGCAATCCACAACAATGCGCAGTTCGTTGTCGACGTGAAGTCGACCGGATTGTTCGTGACCGATCCGGTGCTGCAGAAGCAGGACGCGCACACCACCTATTGGAAGACCGGCCATTCCCACATGAAGCGCCGCACCAACGAGCTTGGCGCGCTGGCCGGCTTCGAGAAATCCGGGCACTTCTTCTTCAACAAGCCGTACGGCCGCGGTTATGACGACGGTCTGGTTTCGGCGATTGCGGTCTGCGAGATGCTCGATCGCGCACCCGGCAAATCGATGGCGGACCTGAAAGACGCACTGCCGAAGACCTGGTCGTCGCCGACCATGTCGCCGCACTGCGCGGACGAAACCAAATACGGCGTCGTCGATGCGGTGGTGAAGCATTTCGAGGCGTTGCAGAAAGACGGCGAGAAAGTCGCAGGCCAGAAGATCCGCGATCTCGTCACCGTCAACGGCGTGCGCGTCACCGTCGAGGACGGCAGTTGGGGTCTGGTGCGGGCCTCATCCAACAAGCCGGAACTGGTTGTTGTGGTCGAGAGTCCCGTCAGCGAGCAACGGATGCGGGATTTGTTCGAGGCGATGGATTCGGTGCTGCGCACGCATCCGGAAGTCGGCGCGTATAACCAGAAGATTTAATTCGTCATTGCCGGGCTTGACCCGGCAATCCATCTTCTTGAAAGAGCAATTTACGAAGGTAGATGGATACGCGGGTCAAGCCCGCGTATGACAATCCCTACGCCACGTGCAGCGAACCCAGAAAATTGCCGACCTCGGACTTCAGGCGGTCGGATTGCGACGACAGGCCGTTGGCGGCATCCAGCAGCTTTGACGTCGCCCGGCCGGCCTGTTCGGAAGCGCGGCTGACGCTGAGGATGTTGTCGTTGACCTCCCGCGTGCCGTCGGCGGCCTGCTGCACATTGCCGGCGATTTCCCGGGTTGCGGCACCCTGCTGATCGACGGCGGCGGCGATTTCGTTGGAGATCTCGTCGATCTCGGCAATGGTGCCGCCGATCGCCTGGATGGCGTTGACGGCCTCGGTGGTGGCGTTCTGGATATCCTGGATTTGCGTCGAGATCTCTTCGGTCGCCTTGGCGGTCTGGTTGGCCAGCGCCTTGACCTCACTGGCGACCACGGCGAATCCGCGGCCGTGCTCGCCGGCGCGGGCCGCTTCGATCGTGGCGTTCAGCGCCAGCAGATTGGTCTGGCTGGCGATGTTCTGGATCAGCGTCACCACTTCGCCGATTTTCTGGGTGCCGGCGGCAAGCCCTTCGACCACGCTGTTGGTGCGGCGCGCTTCGCTGGCGGCCTTGTTGGCGATTTCGGCCGAACGCGTCACCTGCTGGGCGATGCTGTTGATCGACGCCGTGAGTTCCTCGGTCGCCGACGCCACCGTTTCCACGTTCGACGAAGCCCGGTTCGACGCCGAGGCTGCTGCCGCCGTCTGCCGCGTGGTTTCCGCGTTGCTGCTACTCATCGAGGAGGACAGGCCCTGCATCTCGCTGGCGGCTATCGCAACCGCCTCAACGATACCGCCGATCTTGCGTTCGAAGCCGGCCGCGAGTTCGCGTCGCGCCGCGTCGCGATCCTGCTTGGCTTGCCGGTCTGCCTCGGTGCGATCGACATTGGCGCGGGCTGCGGCGGCGCTGGCCGCTTCCGCCTCGGCGGTTTTCTCCGCGGAGGTCTCGAACAGTCGCGACAACGTCAGCGAGAGCCAGATCAGCACGCCGGCCTCGATCAGCAGAATGACGGCGTGAAGCACGACGCGGCCGAAGTCGGCGCCGCCGGGATAGATCGCGGCCGGCAGCAGGGAATTCAGCACCAATTGATGCAGCGCGACCGCCACCGTGCCGGCGATGATCGGGCGATAATCGCAATAGGCGACAAGACAGGCGAGTGCGGCAAAGAAGTACATGTGCATGTCGATCTGCCAGGCGTGCCCCGCGAGCTGGAAGGCAAACACCGACACGCCGCCCATCAGGGCGAGGGCAAAGATCAGGCGGGTGGAAAGTCCGTTGCCGGACGCGCGCCACGATACCGTCGCGGCCAGCGCCATCGCCATCATGACGGCGCCGGGTACGATCCAGCCGGTGCCGCGCATCATGCCGATGGTGACGGCAATCGGCACGTGCAGCCACAGCACCGCAAGCAGCGTCTTGCTGGTGGTCTCGCGTAGGTTTGCCAGATCATCGCTTTCGATGGTCATTCCCAGTCCCCCGATTGAGTTCGAAAAGTATGTGTTCTATTTCGCGAAGCAGGTGGCGATCGCCTGCGGATCCATCGTCAGCCAGGCGCCGGCTTGTCGTCGTCTCGTCAGCCCGTCATGATCGTCCGGACGCACCACCAGCAGCGCGGGCAGCGCAGACATCCCGACATGGCGGCATTGGCGGATGCGGCCCCGCTCCATCGCGTGAAGGTATCGTGATGAAGCTAATTGCGCGTAAATGGATAGGTTAATGGATTGTTTAAATGCGATCCCGTGCGACTACGGCCGGTCGAGCGGCATATTCAGCCGTCATACCCCGCGAATGCGGGTATCCAGTACGCCGCGGCCTATCGATTCTAATCGGACCGCTCTGGAATACTGGATCGCCCGCACCAGTGCGCAATCGCGCACAAGGCGGGCGATGACCGTGTCCGTTACGCCGCCGGCACCGGCAAGGCGGTAACCGACTTGATCTTCTCCATCGCAAAGCGCGAGGTGACGTTCTTCAATGGTACGGCGCTGATCAGCTTTTTGTAGAACACGTCATAGGCCGGCATGTCCGCGACCACGACGCGCAGCATGTAATCGACGTCGCCGGCCATCCGGTAGAATTCCATTACCTCGGGCATGGCGCTGACAGCGCCCGCGAAGGTCTTCAGCCACGCCTCGGAATGATCGGCGCTCTCGACCGAGACGAATACCGAAATGCCGAGCCCGATCTTGTTCTGATCGACCAGGGCGACCCGGCGCAGGATCACGCCATCGGCCTCAAGCCGCTGGATCCGCTTCCAGCACGGCGTCGAAGACAGCCCGACCCGGTCGCCGATCTCGGCCACCGACAGGGAGGCGTCTTCCTGCAGCACGGTCAGGATTTTGCGGTCGATGGCGTCGAGGCGGCGATTGGCTTCAGGGATTTGAATGGCTAGGTCGGTCATGAGAAAAATGTTCCATAGAAGAGGTTTATCTACCTCATATATAGAAAAATCTTCTCGTGCAAGTCCCCGCTAGCGACCCGTCCGAGCCGCATCGGCCCCTTGGTTTTGGCTCAAAAGTGCTTCAACTTCAGCACGTTGCGGGGCCGCGAAGGCGCCCCCGAACCGGGTGCATTTCAGCGCTGCGGCGGCGGAGGCGAATCGGAGCGCCTGCCGCAGTTCCTGCTTCTCGGTGATCGCGAGCGCGAAGGCGCCATGGAACACGTCGCCGGCGCCCAGCGTATCCACGGTGTGGACCGGGAAGGCCGGCGTCTCCTGGATGGCCCCGTGCTCGTCGAGCCAGATGGTGCCCTGGGGCCCCCGCGTACCCGCCAGAAACGACTTGGTCAGCTTGGCGATCTTGTGCAGCGCCTTGGCATCGTCGGCGACAGCGGCGGTCTCCTGCAGCGGTTCGCTCGAGAACACCAGATGCGAGGACGCGTTCAGCAACCCCTCGCGCAGCGACATCGCGCGGTCGACGTCGACGATGACGGGGATGCCGCGCCGGACGGCTTCGGCGCAAAGGTCGGTGCAGAACTCCGCACAGCGGCTTTCGGTGAGAATGGCGGCGCAATCGTCCAGCAGCGTCTCGGTGGGCGGCAGGTGAACCTTCCAGAGCTCCGGATCGCGGAAGGTCACGATGGTGCGCTCGCCGCTCGGGTCGATCATGATGGCCGAGATCGGCGTCACGAGGCCCGGCATGTGGACGACGTGCTTGGTCTCGATGCCCTCATGCGCGAGCTTGTCGAGGATATACCGGTCCGAAGTGTCACGGACATCGCCCATCGGCCCGCAGATCGAGGCGCGGCCGCCGAGCCGCACGATGCCGATGGCGGCATTGAGGGCATTGCCGCCGCAGATCTGCTCGAAATGGGTGGCGTTCTCCTTGGAGCCGCGGGCGGGAACGCCGCTGACGCGGAAAGTCAGGTCGCGCACCGGCATTCCGATGCAGAGGATACGGGGCGGGATTTTGGGGGCCTTGTCGTGAAAGTTCATCCGGGAATCCGTCATGCCGGCTCCGCTGTGTGCCGGAACCTTGGTCCGGGGTTAATCGACTGAACCATGGCCGGGTTCCCGCTATGCGCCGGTATCGTTGCCCCCATGCACCCAGCGGCCGATCAGATGGTGCGCGATCGCGAACGGGTGCGCGGCAAACAGGCCGTCGGGATGCTCCCGCTTGTGCATCAGGGTCGCCTCGGCGCGGGTGAACCAGCGCGCATCCTCGAGTTCCGCACGGTCGACGACGATATCCTCCGTGGTGGCGCGCGCGGTGCACCCGATCATCAGCGATGACGGGTAGGGCCAAGGCTGCGTCATGTAATAGTTCACGTCGGTGCAGCGGATCCCGGATTCCTCGAAAATCTCGCGGCGGACCGCGTCCTCGATGGTCTCGGCCGCCTCGACGAAACCGGCCAGGCACGAATACATCCCCGGCATGAACTGCTTCTGGCGGCCGAGCAGGATTCGGTCGCCATGGGTGACCAGCATGATCACGACCGGATCGGTGCGCGGAAAATGCTCGGCCTTGCAGTTCGGGCATTCACGCTTCCAGCCGCCTTCCTTCATCGAGGTGCGGGTGCCGCAATTGGCGCAGAAGCCGTGGCGCTGATGCCAGGTCACCATCGATTTGGCCATCGCGATCGCAGAGAGTTGCTCGACCGGAGCCAGTCCCTGCATCGCCATGCCGCGCAGCTCGGTGATGGCGACGTCGTCGCGGCCGACCAACTTTTCCGCCGCCTGTGCCGCGATGCCCATGCCGAACAGCGGCGCGCCGTCGCGCAGCCCCAGGAAGATCGTGCCGGGGTTGGCGCCGAGTTTCACCGCCTCGTCGATGCCAAGCAGCAGCCGCGGGCCACTGGCTTCCTGCTTCACCACCAGCGAATCGCGATAGATCACATAAGCGCGGGCGTCGCGGTGGCCTTCCAGCGCGAACAGTTTTTCGTCGTTGCTGCGCAGATGCGCGGCGCGGTCGAGAACGTGGGTAACGAAAGCAGGCTTTCCGAGCGGATACTTATCGAATGCAGACATATTTCAACCCAACCAGATCTTGCGGCGAAGTGCGCTGATGAAATTCTGTACTTCCTCGGCGTCATGCGGCAGCGGCGGCATCACGCCCCAGACCGGACGCGGCCAGGCGGCATCGTTCGACCGCCGTGCGATGACGTGGACATGGAGCTGCGGCACCAGATTGCCCAATGCCGCGATGTTCAGCTTGTCGCATTGGGTGACCTCTTTCAGCGCTTTCGCGACCCGGGAGATTTCGGTCATCAACTGCGCCTGTTCGACCTCGTTGAGGTCGATGATTTCCACCGCATTGTTCCGGCGCGGCACCAGCAGCAGCCACGGATAATGCGCGTCCTTGATCACCAGCACCCGGCACAGCGGCAGGTCGCCGATATCGATGGTGTCTTTCTTGAGCTGGGAGTGCAGCGACCAGTCGGAGGCGTCAGAGGGCATAACAGTTCCCGTACCCGATGCATGTCGGGCTTATAAAGTGCCTTCTTGTTGGGGGCACTCATACCGTTTCATATCAAGGCATCATCATCCGCGAAAGCGGATGATCCAAACCCCCGCGGCCTTGCCGTTTTCGGTCGGGCCGCGGGGTACTGGATACCCCGCTTTCGCGGGGTATGACAGGGAAAGCCCCGCTTGCTTTCCGGCCCTTTTGGCCCCAAATAAGGACCGGGAGATTGGCGGTGGACGAGCCTCTCGCCAACCGGGTCAGGTCCGGAAGGAAGCAGCCCTAACGAGGTCCGGATCGGGTCGCTCGTCAGTCTCCTACCTGTTTTTCGAGCGAAAAGCGCATGGAAGCGGCCAGTTCGTACCGTGCGCTTAATTTCGTTCCTTTCCGCAAGCCGGCCTTGAGAGACAATCAATTGCGGATCGACCGATGAGTGATGCTGGCGCTCCCCCCGATCATCCCGATAGCGCCAGCCAGGGCGGTTTCGCGCTTGGCGGCGCGCCGGACGCGACAAAACCCTACCGGGTGCTGGCGCGCAAATACCGCCCCTCCAGTTTTGACGACCTGATCGGCCAGGAGGCCATGGTCCGCACCGTTTCGAATGCGTTCGAAACCGGGCGAATTCCGCAGGCCTGGATTCTGACCGGCGTCCGCGGGGTCGGCAAAACCACCACGGCGCGGATTCTCGCCCGCGCGCTGAACTACGAAAAGCCCGACGGGTCAGTGAAGGGGCCGACCATCCACATGCCGGATCTCGGCGTGCATTGTAAGGCGATCATGGAAAGCCGGCACATGGACGTGCTGGAAATGGACGCTGCCTCCCATACCGGCGTCGACGACGTGCGCCAGATCAATGACAGCGTGCGCTATGCGCCGGCCAGCGCGCGCTACAAGGTCTACATCATCGACGAAGTCCACATGCTGTCGACCGCGGCCTTCAACGCCTTCCTGAAGACGCTGGAGGAGCCGCCGGAACACGCCAAGTTCGTGTTCGCCACCACCGAAATCCGCAAAGTGCCGGTCACGGTGCTGTCGCGCTGCCAGCGTTTCGACCTGCGCCGGGTCGAGGCCGACGTGCTGATGACCCATCTCGGCAACATCGCCACCAAGGAAAACGTCGAGGTCGAACCCGAGGCGCTCGGCATCATCGCCCGCGCCGCAGAAGGCTCGGTGCGCGATTCGCTGTCGCTGTTCGATCAGGCGATCGCGCATGCGGCGGGTACGGTGCGCGCCGACGCGGTGCGGCAGATGCTGGGCCTCGCCGACCGCACCCGCGTGATCGACCTGTTTGATTCGCTGGCGCGCGGCGACATCGCCAGCGCCTTCAACGAATTCCGCGCCCAATACGACGTCGGTGCCGATCCGGTCGTGGTGCTGAGCGACCTCGCCGAATTCGTCAACTTCGTCACCCGCGTGAAGATCGTTCCTGCTACCGCCGACAATGTCGCCTTCGGCGAGACCGAGCGCGTCCGCGCCCGCGAATTCGCATCCAAGCTGTCGATGCGGGTGCTGTCGCGGATGTGGCAGATGCTGCTCAAGGGCATCACCGAGGTGCAGACTGCGACGCGGCCGGCGGCCGCGGCCGAAATGGTGCTGGTGCGCATCGCCTATGTCGCCGACCTGCCGACGCCGGACGAAGCGATCAGAATGATCGAGCAGAACGGCGGCGGCGCGCAGGCGGCCGCCAGCGCCTCGGCGTCGCGATCGGCACCGGCTTCGACAGCGTCGTCGTCTTCGTCCGCGGCTTCGTCGTCGATGTCTTCCTCGCCGATGCGCGTGCCCACGTCGCCGCGAAGCGGCGCCGAAGCATCCGCGCGCCCGCAAATGATGGCGCCTCAGCCTGAGGCGAATTCCGCGCCGGCGGCATTGCGGATCACGAGTTTTCCGCAGCTCGTCGCGCTGGCCGGCGAGAAGCGCGATATCATGGCCAAGACGGCGCTGGAGTCCGACATGCGGCTGGTCCGTATCGAGGACGGGCGGCTGGAAGTGGCGCTGGAGCGCAACGCCGCGCGGGGGCTGGTCAACGATCTCTCCCGCAAGCTGGAACAGTGGACCGGACGGCGGTGGACCGTGATCGTGTCCAACGAGGCCGGCGAACCGACGCTGCGTTCGCAGAACGAGGTCAGGAAGAACGAGCAGGCCCGCGCCGCGGAAGCCGATCCACGGGTGCAGGAAGTGCTGGCGAGGTTTCCCGGCGCCAAAGTCGTCGAAGTGCGCAAACTTGCCGCCGAGCCGCCGGAATCCGATGCTACCGGGGAAGACCCCGCTGAGAGTTCCGACAGCGACGACGATTGATCGATAGACGAGTCTTAAGGAAACATGATGGCTGATTTTCTCGGCATGATGAAGCAGGCGGCGCAACTGCAATCCAAGATGCAGGCGATGCAGGAAGAGCTCGGCAATGTCGAGGTCGAGGGCATTTCCGGCGGCGGGCTGGTCGCCGTGCGCATGACCGCGAAGATGGAAGTGAAAGGCGTCAAAATCGATCCGTCACTGATGAAGGCCGAGGAGCGCGAGGTGCTCGAAGACCTGCTGGTGACCGCGCATAATGACGCCCGCCGCAAGGCGGAGGCGGCGATGCAGGAAAAGATGCAGGCGCTGACCGGCGGGCTTGGTCTGCCGCCAGGTCTTGGTCTTACTTGAGTGCTTGGCCTTATTTGAATGCTTGGTCTGACCTGAAATGGCTTCTGCGGTTGCCGGCCCCGAAATTGAACGCCTGATCCAGCTCTTGGCGCGGCTGCCGGGGCTTGGCCCGCGCTCGGCGCGGCGTGCCGCGCTGCATCTGATCAAGAAGCGCGAGGCGCTGATGACGCCGCTGGCCGGCGCATTGCAGGTGGCGATCGACAAGATCCAGGTCTGCAAGACCTGCGGCAATATCGACACGCAAAACCCCTGCACGGTCTGCACCGATCCGAGGCGCGACGGCGCCACCATCGTCGTGGTCGCCGACGTCGCCGACCTCTGGGCGCTGGAACGGGCCAATGCGACCAATGGCCGCTACCACGTGCTCGGCGCGACGCTGTCGCCGCTCGACGGCGTCGGTCCGCAGGATCTCACCATCGACGCGCTGGTGGCGCGCGCGCATGATCCCCAGGTCGGCGAAGTCATCCTGGCGCTGAACGCCACGGTGGACGGCCAGACCACCGCGCACTACATCACCGATTTGTTGCAGGAAGCTAACGTCCGGGTGACGCGGCTCGCCCACGGTGTTCCCGTCGGCGGCGAGCTTGATTATCTCGATGAAGGTACGCTATCCGCAGCCATGCGGCAGCGTACGCTGTTCTAACCATCTCAGACGGAACTGATCGACATGACGAAACGACGATTCGGCAAACGCTCCTGCTTTGCGGTGATGATGGCCGTGGCGCTGGCTGCGCCTTCCGCACAAGCGCAGCAGGCCGAGCCCGCGCCGGCGAAGGCCGGCAAGCCGATCAATGCCGGCGATGTGCTGTCGGGGGAACTCAGCGCCATGAAGATTCGTGGCGGCAAACGGGGTGCCAAGGTCAATACCTTTCAGGTCACCAGCGAACCGCGCCGGCTGCCGCCGCCGAACGGGCTCTGCAATCTCGAGACCGGGCCCGAGACATTCCAGCTCATCACCAATAGCGACGCGCAGGCGTCGCAACTGAAGAACTTCATCGGCAAGGAAATCTCGGTGAAGGTCGATGAAATCGCCTGCGCGCAGGATGCCGGGCAGATGAGCGAAGCCGTCATCACCAAATGGAGCGTGGTGACCAAGCACTAGGTTGCTGTCATCGCCCGGCAAGAATGTAGGGTGGGTTAGCGAAGCGTAACCCACCATCTTTCTTGTACGCGTCGCGGTGGGTTACGGCTTCGCCTAACCCACTAAATCTAAACCCGCACCGGCCCGAGCGACGCAAAATGGCCGCGCCGTTGCAGCCACGCCAGCAGGATCAGGCTCGGGATTGCGACCACGACGCAGATCGCAAAGAACGCCGGCCACCCCGTGGCCTTCGCCACGTAGCCCGCGCCAGACGACAGATAGGTCCGCCCCACCGCGGCCAGCGCCGTCAGCAGTGCATACTGGGTCGCGGTGTGCAGCGGATTTCTGCACAGCGCCGACAGATAGGCGACGAAGATCACGGTGCCGATGGCGCTGGTGAAATTCTCCGCCGTGATCGCGAACGCCAGCGCCCATTCATTGACACCGACAATCGCCAGCCACGAGAACGACAGGTTGGCGATGGCCTGCAGCACGCCGCCGATCCAGAGGCTGGCGGCCAGCGAATAGCGCCGCGCCACGAAGCCGCCGGCAAAGCCGCCGATCAATGTCGCGGCCAGTCCGACGCCCTTGACGATAGCGGCGTAGTCGTTGCGCGTGAAACCGAGATCGATCACGAACGGGGCGGTCATGGTGCCGGAAAACGCGTCGGTGAATTTGAACAGCACCACGAAGGCGAGCGCTGCGAGCGCGTCGCGCCGGGTGAGGAATTCGGAGAACGCGCCGACCGCGGCCTTCAGCACGCGCGCCAGTGCGGTCTCGGTGCGGGTGGCGGCCTCGGCGCGCGCGGATTGCTCCGGCTCGGTCGCGGCCAGCGCGGTGACGGTGCCGATCAGCACCAGCGCCGCCATCACCACATAGCCCCACATCCAGGCGCTGCTGCGCGCGATACCGGTGCCTTCGAACCCGGAGACGATGAACAGCGCGCCCGCGGTCGAGACCAGCATGCCGATGCGATAGGCCGCGACGTAGGATGCCATGCCGGCGGCCTGTTCGCTTTCCGGCAGGCTCTCGACCCTGAACGCATCGACCACGATGTCCTGCGTCGACGACATCGCCGCGACCAATAGCGCGCCGAGCGCGACAAACAGCGGCGAGCGCGCAGGGTCGGTCAGCGCCAGCAGCAGGATCGCGACAACCAGCAGCAGTTGCGAAAACACCAGCCAGCCGCGCCGGCGGCCGAAGGCGCGCGTGAACAACGGCACATGCAGCGCATCGACCAGCGGTGCCCACAGGAATTTCAGCGTGTAGGGCGTTCCGACCAGCGCGAACAGCCCGATGGTGCCGAGATCGACACCGGACTCGCGCATCCACACCAATAGCGTCGATCCTGACAAGGCCAGCGGCAACCCGGAGGAAAAGCCGAGCAGCAGCACGATCAGGACGCGAGGCTGCAGATAGACCGCGAGGCCATCGCGCCAGGAGGTCGCGGGTCTGGGTGTGGTCGATGTCGGGGGGACGGCTTCGGGAGTGGTCATGCAGGGGTGTTAGCAGATTCGGGCAGGAAATGACCCCGTCTTCAAATACCCTGTCATCGTCCGCGAAGGCGGACGATCCAGTATTCCGCGAAGCTTGCGGTCAACAATGGTCGCGCCGGAATACTGGATACCCCGCCTTCGCGATAGCCGGGTAAGGTCATCCCAATTGGGATTGAGTTGGAATACTGGGGCGCCCGGTCAAGCCGGGCGATGACAGCTTAGTATGTGGCGTCAGCTAAACTCAAACCCACGCTACTCCCCCGCCTGCAGCTTGCGCGGCAGGGGAAACAGTTCGGACGTATCTGCCTTGACCGCACGCGGCAGCTCCGCCGGCGCGTCGGGCTTGCTGAAATCGAGCTCCTCGATCCGCCCCGCCCGTTTTTCGATCTTGTCGGCGGAGATCAGGATTTGCCGGACGTCCTCGTTGGCGTCGCCAAAATGCTTCTGCAACTTCACCACGCGATCGCGCAGGCGGCCGAGGTCGTCGCCGAGGTTGAGCACTTCGGTGCGGATCTGGTCGGCGGCATCGCGCATCCGCGCGTCTTTCAGGATCTGCTGCATCACCTGGATCGCCAGCATCAAGAGCGAGGGCGACACCAGCACGACGCGGGCGCGGTAGGCCTTCTGGATCACGTCGTCGAAACCGTCGTGGATTTCGGCGTAGACCGATTCCGACGGCACGAACATCAGCGCGGTATCCTGGGTCTCGCCGGTGATCAGGTATTTTTCGGCGATGTCGCTGACATGCTTCATGACGTCGTTGCGCAGCCGCTGGGCGGCGAATTTCTTCTCGTCGTCGGTACGCGCGTCATGCAGTGCGGTGACGGCTTCCAGCGGAAATTTCGCATCGATGCACAGCGGCCGCTGGTCGGGCAGGAACACCACGCAATCCGGCCGCTTGCCGGTCGAGAGCGTGTGCTGAAACTCGTACGAGCCCATCGGCATCCCGTCCTGGACGATCGCCTCCATCCGGGCCTGGCCGAAGGCGCCGCGCGACTGCTTGTTGGCGAGCACGTCGCGCAGCGTGGTCACCTGCGAAGTCAGGTCGGTGAGGTTCTTGTGCGCATTGTCGATGATGCCGAGCCGCTCGTGCAGCACGCGGAGGCTATCCATCGTGTTGCGGGTGGTCGCTTCCATCGACTGGCCGACGCGGTGGGTTACCGAATCCAGCCGCTCGTTGACCGCGCGCGCCATCTCGGCCTGGCGGCCGGCCAGCGCCTGCGCCATCGCATCGACGCGGCCGGTGGACTGGTTCTGCGCCTGCAACATTTCGCTGAGCCGCTCTTCCAGTTCGTCGGCGCGGATCGCCTGCGCCATCGCCAGTTCCGCGCCACGGCGGCCCGAGCGGGCAATGACGATGGCGATGACAAGCAGCAGCACCAGCGCGAGCGCGCCAAAGCCGATCAGGGCGTCGCTGAAGCGAATCGGCAGGTCGCCGGCCGTGAAAAGAATCTCGTTCATGCACGCCTTGTAGCCGATTCGGACGCTGGAGCGAACGAAGAGGGAACATTTATGGTTAACAGCAGGTTTATTTTCGTGGTTAACAAAGCCTCAAAAATCATGGTTAAGGCCGGGTTAATGGCTTCCTGCGCGCATTGACCCCGGCAGACCGGCGGCTTAAATCGCGCGATATGGCACTCAGAGAAATCATCATCCTGCCCGACAAGCAGTTGCGGCTCGTCTCCAAACCCGTCGAGAAAGTGACGGCGGAGATCCGCAAGCTTGCCGACGACATGTTCGAGACCATGTACGACGCGCCCGGCATCGGGCTAGCGGCGATCCAGGTCGCGCAGCCCGTGCGGCTGATCACCATGGACCTCGCCAAGCGCGACGAGGACGGCGAGACCACGCCGCGGCCGCGCGTCTTCATCAATCCGGAAATCATCTCGTCTTCGGAAGAGCTGTCGGTCTACGAGGAGGGCTGCCTCTCGATCCCCGAATATTACGAGGAAGTCGAGCGCCCGGCCCAGGTGCGCATTCGCTTCACCGACCTCGACGGCAAGGTGCATGAGGAGGACGCCGACGGCCTGTTCGCCACCTGCATCCAGCACGAGATCGATCACCTCAACGGCGTGCTGTTCGTGGACTATCTGTCGAAGCTGAAGCGCGACCGCGTGCTGAAGAAGTTCACCAAGGCCGCGAAGCGCGCGGCGGAGTAAGTGAAAGACAGGACTCTTGCCCCTCGGCCGGTCTGCTCTCTCCCCCCTTGCGGGGGAGAGGTGGAGAGGGGGGTACCGCGAATTCGGTGCCTGTGGCTTACCCCTCTCCCTAACCCTCCCCCGCAAGGGGGGAGGGAACGCATCGAGTTCTTGTCATGCCACTCCGCCTGATCTTCATGGGCACGCCCGATTTCGCGGTGCCGACGCTGCTGGAACTGGTGGCCCATGGCCATGAGGTCGTGGCGGTCTATACCCGCGCGCCGAAGCCGGCCGGGCGGGGCATGAAGCTGCAGCCGACCCCGGTGGAGCAGGAAGCGCGGCGGCTCAATATACCGGTGCTGACGCCGAAGACGTTGAAGACAGCGGAAGCGCTCGACGAATTCCGCGAGCACGAGGCGGATGCCGCCGTCGTCGTCGCCTATGGCATGATCCTGCCGCAGGCCATTCTGGATACGCCGCCGCTCGGTTGCTTCAACCTGCACGGCTCGCTGCTGCCGCGCTGGCGCGGTGCGGCCCCGATCAATCGCGCCATCATGGCGGGCGATGCGGAGAGCGGCGTGATGGTGATGAAGATGGATGCCGGCCTTGATACCGGCGACGTCGCGATGGCCGAGCGCCTCAGGATTACCGACACCATGACCTCGTCCGACCTGCACGATGCGCTGGCGCCGCTCGGCGCCGATCTGATGGTGCGCGCGATGGGCGCGCTGGCGCGCGGCGGGCTGCAGTTGAGCAAGCAGAGCGAAGAGGGCGTCACCTACGCCGCCAAGATCGACAAGGCCGAAGCGCGCATCGACTGGAACAGGCCGGCGCATCAGGTGCTGCGGCATATTCACGGGCTGTCGCCATTTCCCGGCGCCTGGTGCGAACTCGCGACCGATGGTGAGCCGGCCCGCATCAAGATCCTACGCTGCGAACCCGCAAAAGGCGCGGGCGCGCCCGGCGATGTGCTCGACGACCGCCTGACGATTGCTTGTGCGGATGGCGCGATCCGGATTCTGGAACTGCAGCGCGCCGGCAGGGCGCCGATGAAAGCCGCGGATTTCCTTCGCGGTACGCCGCTAAAACCACCGGCGCGGCTAGCCTGATGCCCCGTTACAAACTCATCATCGAATATGACGGCACGCCGTTCTCCGGCTGGCAGATCCAGGACAATGCACCGACCGTCCAGGGCGCGCTGGAGACCGCGGTGAAAGCGATCTGCGGCGAGCAGGTCCGCGTCCATGGCGCCGGCCGCACCGATGCCGGCGTCCACGCCTTGGGACAGGTTGCCCATTGCGATATCCAAAAGCCGTTTCCACCGGGCCGGCTGCGCGACGGATTGAACGCGCATCTGCGCCCGCATCCGATCGGTGTACTCAGCGCCGACATCGTACCCGACGATTTCGAGGCGCGCTTCTCCGCCATCAAGCGTCACTATCGCTATCGCATCACCAACCACCGCGCCAATCTCGCCATCGACATCGGCCGTAGCTGGCGGGTGCCGCGCCATCTTGATACGGACGCGATGCATGCCGCCGCGCAGCGGTTGCTGGGAAAACACGATTTCACGACGTTTCGCGACACCGAATGCCAGGCGAAGTCGCCGGAGAAGACGCTCGACCAGCTCGACGTCATCAGGGACGGCGATGCGGTTGATATCGTCACCTCGGCGCGCTCGTATCTGCACAGCCAGGTGCGCTCGATGGTGGGCTCGCTGGTCTGGGTCGGCGAAGGCCGCTGGAGTGCAGATGATCTCACGGCAGCATTGGCCGCCCGCAACCGCACCGCCTGCGGCATCGTCGCGCCGCCGGAGGGGCTGTATCTGGTGCGGGTGGATTATTGATGGTCGTCATACCCCGCGAAGGCGGGGTATCCAGTACTCCGTGGCTCCGTGATCGACCGAGACGTCACGGGCGTACTGGATCGTCCGCTTTCGCGGACGATGACAGCTCAACCGAAATACCGATCCAGCACGCCGCGATAGATCCTCGTCAGCTTTTCCAGATCCGACACCGGTGTGCGCTCGTCGACCTGGTGCATGGTCTGACCGACCAGGCCGAATTCGATCACCGGGCAATAGCTCGCGATGAAGCGTGCATCCGAGGTACCGCCGGATGTCGAGAGTTCCGGCTTGCGGCCGGTGACCTCTTCAATCGCGCTGACCGCGAGATCGGTGAAGGCGCCGGGCTTGGTGACGAACACGTTGGAGTTGGAATACTCCCACTTGATGTGGGCGCGGATGCGGTTGCCGCAGGCCTTTTTCAGGCGCGCCTCGACCAGCGCGCGCAGGCTGTCCTGGGTGTGGTTGTCGTTGAAGCGGATGTTGAACTTCGCGCGGGCCTGCGCCGGGATCACATTGCCAGCGGTGTTGCCGACGTCCACCGAGGTGAATTCGAGGTTCGAGGCCTGGAACTGGGCGCTGCCGTGATCGAGCGGCTCGTCGGAGATCGCCACGATCAGCCGCGAAATATCCGGCACCGGGTTGGCCGCGCGATGCGGATAGGCGACGTGGCCCTGCACGCCGTCGACATAAAGCGTGCCGGACAGCGAGCCGCGGCGGCCGATCTTGATGCAGTCGCCGAGCACCTCGACGTTGCTGGGCTCGCCGAGCACGCAGTGGTCGAATTTCTCGCCGCGCTCGGCCACCCACTTCAACAGCTTGACGGTGCCGTTGACCGAGATGGCTTCCTCGTCGCCGGTGATCAGAAACGAAATCGAACCTTTTGGTTTGCCGCCGTTGTCGGCGAGATATTGCAGCACCGCGGCGACGCTGCAGGCGATGCCGCCCTTCATGTCGACGGCGCCACGGCCGTAGAGAAAGCCGTCCTTGACCTCGCCGGAGAACGCGCCATGGCTCCACGCCGCTTCGTCGCCGACGGGCACCACGTCGGTGTGGCCGGCAAAGGTGATGTGCGGCGCCGAGTTGCCGAGGCGGGCATAGAGGTTGTCGACGTCCTCGGTGCCGGGCTCGCTGAAGGTGACGCGGTGCAGCTCGAAGCCGGCGGCCTTCAGGAGGTTTTCAAGGACACCCAGCGCACCGGCATCGGCGGGGGTAACGGACGGGCAGCGGACGAGGTCGCGCGTGATGGAAACAGCATCATTCATAGCCCGGCTTAACACGCCAAACCGGCGGCGGGCCAGCCTTGTGCGGCACCATTTCGATCTCGCTTTGCTGGTCCCGAACCGGTTTTCGGCCGCCTAAAAAGCCGCAATTCTAATCGCGGAGCAGTTCGTTAATGCTGGTCTTGGCGCGGGTCCGCTCGTCGACGCGCTTGACGATGACGGCGCAGGCGGTGGCAGGGCCGGGCTGGCCGTTCTTCAGCGGACGCGCCGGCAGCACGCCGGGCACCACCACGGCATATTCAGGCACTTCGCCGATGAAGGTTTCGCCGGTGTCGCGGTCCACGATCTTGGTGGAGGCGCCGAGGAACACGCCCATCGCCAGCACCGCGCCCTTGCGCACGATCACGCCTTCGGCGACTTCCGAGCGTGCGCCGATAAAGCAGTCGTCCTCGATGATCACGGGCTCGGCCTGCAGCGGCTCGAGCACGCCGCCGATGCCGACGCCGCCGGAAATGTGCACGCGCTTGCCGATCTGCGCGCAGGAGCCGACCGTCGACCAGGTGTCGATCATGGTGCTCTCATCGACATAGGCGCCGAGATTGACGAAGGACGGCATCAGCACGACGTTCTTGGCGATGAAGGCCGAGCGGCGCACGATCGCGCCGGGCACGGCGCGAAAGCCGGCATCGCGAAAACGGTTCTCGCCCCAGCCCTCGAACTTCGAGGGCACCTTGTCCCACCACGACGCCTTGCCGGGGCCGCCGGGAATCGGGCTCATGTCGTTGAGGCGGAACGACAGCAGCACCGCCTTCTTCAGCCACTGATTGACCTTCCACTTGCCGTTGGCCTCGCGCTCGGCGACGCGCACCTCGCCCTTGTCGAGCAGTTCGAGCGAATGATCCACGGCGTCGCGAACTTCACCCTTGGTCGCGGTCGAAATGCCGTCGCGGGCATCGAACGCAGTGTTGACGGTGGATTCAAGCGCGGACAGGGACATCGGGATTTCCTTAGGAGCGGGATGTTAGGGCGGCAATTTGAGAGGCTTTTTCGGGATTTGGAGAGGGAGAGTCAAGCACTCCCGTCGTCCCGGACAAGCGAAGCGCGATCTCAGATGTGCAATTGCACATCGGGGGACCCATAACCACAAATCTCGGTTGTTGCACCCCGCTGTGGCTCCAGCTTCGTACAAGTCTGACAGTTGGGGTTATGGGTCCCGGCGTTCGCCGGGACGACGTGGAGAGAGTTAAGCGAGACGCTGCAAAAACCCGGTCAGATCGTCCGTGACATGATCGACGTAATCCGCATCCCGGCCCTCCAGTTCCCAGTCCTCGCGCACCACTTCCTTGGCGCCGTCGGGCACCACCAGCACCGTGGTCATGCCGAGTTCATGCGGCACCACGAGGTTGCGGGCGAGGTCTTCGAACATCGCCGATCTGGTCGGGTCGACGCCGTGGACGCGCAGAAACTTCTGGTAGGTCTGCGGCGCCGGCTTCGGCTCCAGTTCGGCGGCGATGATGTCGAACACCGCTTCGAAATGCTCTCCGATGCCCAGACGATCGAGAACGGCGCCGGCATGATCGGTCGAGCCGTTGGTCAGGATCAGCTTGCGTCCCGGGAGTCTGGCGATCGCCGCTCCCATCGCCGGGTTCGGCTCCAGCGGCGAGTGATCGATCTTGTGCACATAAGCGAGGTAGTCGTCGGCGCGCACGCCATGCACGGTCATCATGCCGCGCATGCTGGTGCCGTAACGCTTGTAATAGTCCTTCTGGATCACGCGGGCCTCGTCCGCGGAGATTTTCAGGTAAGCGCTGATGAACTCGCCGATCCGGGCATCGACCTGCTGCCAGAGATTGACGTGGTGCGGATACAGCGTGTTGTCGAGATCGAACACCCAGGTGTCGATATGGCCGAAGGCGCGCGATGATTTCATAGCTCTCTCAATCCGTCGTCCCCGCGAACGCGGGGACCCATACGCCGTGCAGGGAATTATTGAGCGCAGTGCCAATTGCATTTGGCTGCGGCTGGCATAACGCCCCAAACATTGTCCTGTGGTTATGGGTCCCCGCGTTCGCGGGGACGACGATGGAGGGGCGTGCGAGTTGTATCATCACGGCAGCGCAAACCGCAGCGTCTTGCCGCCGCCTGACATGTCGACAGGCGCGAAGCCGATCGGGGTGAGGCCGCGGCTGCGGCAGTCGCTTTGCTCGGCAAATTCGAACTTGCTGTCGCGGGTGCAGAGCTCTTTTCCGCCGCCCCAGTTCAACGGCCTGTCCTTGATCCTGATGGTGCGGTTCTCGCTGTCGACCGCTTCGGCAAAGCTGAACACCTGCTTGGGCTGGCCGGTGACGTCGGGGTGCAGGCACTTGCCGGGATCGATGCGATACCAGCCGCGGCTGGTGATGGCCTTGCCGTCGTCGGTCGCGACCGCGGCCATGATCTTGTGCGGCGTGTCGTTGCACCAGGTCAGTCCGGTGGAAGAAGGTGTCTGTACCGCGTCGATCATGGCGGTGAAGAAATTCGGCGACTGCACGATGTCGGGGCTAAGCCCGCGGCTCTTCAGGAAGGCGCTGAGTGCGGCCTGCGTCTTCGGCCCGTCGACGCCGTCGATCGGGGCGGCGTCGTAGCCCGCGATCACCAGGAGGCGCTGGATGCCGGCCAGCCGCGCCTGCTCGTCGTCATATTCGGAGTCTTCGGCAAGATACGCGACCATATGGCCGTCGTCGGTCGAGGTCGGCGTGATCTGGGTGAATGGCGCCGGCGTCTGCCCGGCGCGGCACTGGCGGGCCGCGGCGATGACGAAATTCTCCGGCGCGATGCACAGCGTGTCGCCGCCGTTCTGCGGGATCGGCGAGGCGCCGTAGACGCCGAGCGCGCGGGCGTTCAGCAGGATCCGGTCGGCGGTCAGCGATCCCTGCAGCACCACGCGGCAGGCGGCGGGGTCGATGCGAAACCAGCCGCGGGTCGCGGTGGCCGATTTGTCGTCGATGCCGATCGCGGCCTCGACCACATAGCTCATGCGGTTGCAGAGTTTGAGATCGGCAAAGGCCGGTGCTGCCGAGACGAACAGCGAGATCGCCGCCGCCGGCAGCGCCAGGATCGTGCGCCTCCCATACCGCCGCATTCTTGCGCTGAGGCGGCGCGTTTGCATCGCAGGCGTGGGGATCGCGCGGGTCACTTGTGGATCAGCGTGCCGGTGCCTTGATTGGTGAACAATTCGAGCAAGACCGCGTGCTGCGTCTTGCCGTCGATGATGACGACGCCCTGCACGCCCTGTTCCAGCGCGTAGATGCAGGTTTCGACCTTCGGGATCATGCCGCCGGAAATGGTGCCGTCGGCGATCAGCTTGCGCGCCTCCTTGACCGACAATTCCGGAATCAGCTTTTTCGACTTGTCGAGCACGCCGGGAACGTCGGTGAGAAGCAGCAGCCGCTTGGCCTTGAGCGCGCCCGCCACCGCACCCGCAAAGGTGTCGGCGTTGACGTTCAGCGTCTGGCCCTCGTGCGAGGTCGCCAGCGGCGCCAGCACCGGAATCAGCTCGTGGCCGATCAACTGGTTGAGCAGCGTCAGATCGACCTTGTCGGGATCGCCGACGAAGCCGAGATCGATCGCCTTTTCGATATTGGAATCCGGGTCGACCATGGTGCGCGTCGTCTTCGACGCCTTCACCATGTTGCCGTCCTTGCCCGAGAGACCGACGGCCTTGCCGCCGGCTTCGTTGATGTAGCCGACCAGCTGCTTGTTGACGGAGCCGGCCAGCACCATCTCGACGATCTCGATGGTGGCGGCGTCGGTGATGCGGAGCCCGGCGGCGAATTCGGAGTGGATCCCGAGCCGCTTCAGCATGGTCGCGATCTGCGGGCCGCCGCCATGCACCACCACCGGATTGATCGCGGTCTGCTCCAGCAGCACGATGTCGCGGGCAAATGCTTTCGCGGTTTCTTCCGCGCCCATGGCATGGCCGCCATACTTGATGACGATGGTCTCCTCGTCATATTCCTGCATGTGCGGCAGCGCTTCCGACAGGATGCGGGCCTGATCGAGGGGGCTGATATTCGGCACGTCGGTCATGAAGCGGCTCTCGTCATTCCGGATGTCGGGCGGGGTTCTATCTGATTGCCGGGCAGGGCGCAAAGTGCTCTTGCCTTCTCCCACCCCAACTCGGGTTTACCCGAGTTGGGCATATTAATATGTCGAAGTCGGATAAATCCGACTTCGATGGGAGAAGGTGGAAGGTTTCAACCCTGCCTGGGCCATGCGGCAGCGACGCCCAGCGCGAGCCAGCTTGCGATCAGCAGCGTGCCGCCGGTTGGCGCTGCCATCGGGAACAGGCCGTGGCCGGCATATTGGCGCAAGGTCAGGTCGCCCGCGAACAGGCTGGCCGCAATGACGAAGCCGATGGCCGACGCGATGCCGAGCCGGGCATGGAGGAGGCCGCGGTCGGCCAGGGCGACGGCACCGAGCACGGCTGACGCGTGAAACAGCAGCATGGAGGACGCCGATGCCAGCCGCGATGCTTCGGCGCCATGCGCGGCCGCGGCGGCCAGGATGACGCCGTCGGCGCCCATGATGGCGGCGAGAACGATCAGGATACGCGAGAGGCGGGACATCAGCTTCGCTCGCCCAGCAGGCGCACCATCGCGGCGCGCAGTTCGGGCATGCCGGTGCCGTTCTTCGACGACGTCACCAATACTTCCGGAAATGCGGCGGGATGCTTGGCAAGCGCGGCCGTGGTTTCCTCGATATGCTTCTGCAGCTCGGCCGGCTTCACCTGGTCGGCCTTGGTCATCACCACCTGATAGCTGACCGCCGACTTATCCAGCGTCTTCAACACGTCCTGGTCGACGTCCTTGATGCCGTGGCGGGCGTCGATCAGCACATAGACCCGCGCCAGCGTGGCGCGTCCGAGCAAAAATTGATGGATCAGCTTGGTCCAGGACGCGACCTTGGTTTTCGGCGCCGAGGCGTAGCCGTAGCCGGGCATGTCGACCAGCCGCAGGCCGGCGTTATCAGGGCCTTCGAAGAAGATCAGTTCCTGGGTGCGGCCCGGCGTATGCGAGGTGCGCGCCAGCGCGCTGCGGCCGGTCAGCGCATTGATGAGGCTGGACTTGCCGACATTGGAGCGGCCGGCAAACGCCACTTCCACGCTGGCCATCGGCGGCAGCGTCTCGATCGAGGGCGAGGCCCAGACGAACTGCCATTCGCCGGCGAACAGTTTTCGCCCCTGCTCGATCAGCTTCGCATCGGTTTCAGCGTTCATGCGAAGGGGTTTCCGTTGTTCGTCATGGCCGGGCTTGTCCCGGCCATCCACGTCTTTTGTCATCAACACCGTAAAGACGTGGATGCCCGGGACACGCCCGGGCATGACGTCTTGGATAACAGTTTGACTGTCACCTGCGTGGGGTGATCACGTCTTCTCGATCGCCTTCTTGGCGAAGGTCGACTTGATATTGTCGAATAACTCCACCTTCACGCCGTTCTTGCGCATGATGAAGCTCTGCTGGAGCACCGACAGCGTGTTGTTCCAGGCCCAGTAGATCACGAGACCTGCGGGGAAGCCTGCCAGCATGAAGGTGAAGATCAGCGGCATCCAGGCGAAGATCATCTGCTGGGTCGGATCCGGCGGCGTCGGGTTCAGCTTCATCTGGAACCACATCGTGATGCCCATGATGATCGGCCAGATGCCGAGCGCGAGGTAGTGCCCGAACAGCGGCAGTTGCGTCGGGTCGTAATGGAACAGGCCGAACAAAGTGAACAGGTTGGTCGGATCGGGCGCCGAGAGATCCTTGATCCAGCCGTAGAACGGCGCGTGGCGCATTTCGATGGTGACGAACAGCACCTTGTAGAGCGAGAAGAACACCGGGATCTGCAAGGCGACGGGAAGACAACCGGCGATCGGGTTGATCTTCTCCTTCTTGTAGATCTCCATCATCTCCTGCTGCTGCTTCTGCCGATCGTCCGGATAGCGCTCCTTCAGCGCGGCGAGCTGCGGCTGCACCGACTTCATCTTCGCCATCGAGGCGTAGGACTTGTTGGCGAGCGGGAAGAACAACAGCTTCACCAGCACGGTCACCAGCAGAATGGCGATGCCGAAATTGCCGACCAGGCGATAGAAGAAGTCGAGCGCCAGGAACATCGGCTTGGTGATGAAGTAGAACCAGCCCCAGTCGATCAACAGATCGAAATGGTTCAGGCCGAGTTCCTTGTTGTAGCCGCCGAGGCCGGCGAACGGGAAGTTGATGCCGACGACGCTGGCTTCCTTGGCGCCGGCGAACAGCCGCGCGTTGGCGCTGGCGGTGCCGCCGATCGCGATCGTCTGCGGGTCCTGCAGATAATCGGTCTGGTAGGTCCTGACCGTGCCGACGAGGTTGGAAGAAAAGCGCGCCTGCAGCTTGGCGGTGGTGTCCGGCAACAGCGCCGACGCCCAGTATTTGTCGGTCATGCCGAGCCACGCGTCGGTGACGTTGAAGCCGACCGACTTGGCGTCGTCGATTTTCTTGTAGCCGTATTCCTGCAGGCCCTGTTCGCCAAGATAGCCGATCAGGCCTTCATGCAGGATGTAGTAGCCCGAGACCTGCGGGGTGCCGTGGCGCGAGATCAGCGCGAACGGATAGAGCGTGACCGGCGCGTTGCCGACATTGCTCACTTCGTCCTTCAGGGTGAACAGATAGCGGTCGTCGATCGCAATGATGCGGCGGAAGGTGAGGCCGTCGCCATTGTCGTATTTCAGCGTGACCGGATGGCCCGGCGACAGGCTGCCGATGCCTTCCTGCTGCCAGACCGTGTTCTGGTCGGGAATCCGCGCGGTCGAGCCCGACGCCGGGACCCAGCCGAACTCGGCGTAATAGGGGCTTGCGGTGTTCGACGGGGAGTACAGCACGATCGGCGGCGAGGTCGGATCGACGGTATCGCGGAACTTGACCAGCGAGAGGTCGTCGATGCGCGCGCCCTTCAGCGAGATGCTGCCGATCAGGCTCGGGGTCTCGATCTTGACGCGCGGGCTGGCGGCAATCGCGGCATCGCGGCTGACGACGGCGGCTGCCGCCGGGGCGTTGGCCGGCGCATTGGCGGACGGTGTCGCGCCAGGGGTGGTCGAGCCGGGCGCGGTCTGCGGCGTCGGCTTGGCCAGTTCGGCCTGCGTCTGGGTCTGCACGCGCTGCTTTTCCATCTGCGGCACGTTGTAGAAATACTGCCAGGCGATCAGCACGATGCCGGACAGAATGACGGCCAGGATGGTGTTGCGATTGTCGGTCATCGTTTCAAGGTCTCGTCATTCAATTCGGTTTACGGCTGCCATCGCCGGTTCGCGATGGTTGCCGGTCGAGCCGGTGCATTGCCGAGCGAAGATCGTCGAGCATGGTTTCGAAATCGCGGCTGAGTGCGGCACGCCGCCCGACTAGCACATAATCATGGTGCGGTCGCATCGATATGACGTCCAACCGCTTCACCAGTTCGCGAAGCCTGCGCCGGATGCGATTGCGCTCGGGCGCGTTGCCGTTCTTCTTGGTGACGGTGAAACCGATCCGGACCGGGCCGTCATCGTCGCGCGAGCGGCCTTGCAACACGAAAGCCGCAGCGTTGGCCCGCGCGCCATTGGCAACGGCGAGGAAGTCCGCCCGCTGCCTAAGCCGATCCATATTGTAATCTCCGGAAGATCCGGTTCAGGCGCTCAGGCGCTTGCGGCCACGCGCACGACGTGCGGCGAGAACCTTGCGGCCGCCGGTCGTGGCGAGACGGGCGCGGAAGCCGTGACGGCGCTTGCGCACCAGTTTGCTGGGTTGATAAGTCCGCTTCACGGGTAGTTCTCCGCTGACCGGGCAATGTGCCTGTTGAATTGAGATTAAGTCCGGTGATGCTGGCCGGCCCGAAACGAGGCCATTACGGCCCCAAATGAGCCGCCCCCGGAGAACCGGGCCATCGCGGACAGTTGGCGCGGCTTATACGGGAGCGACCTGTTTTCGTCAACGCTTCGCAGCGCCGCAACCGGGGTTCTTTGAAATGGCGCAATTGGGGCGAATATATCTGTTTTCGCGGGGTTTTTAACGGTGAGACGGCGGTCCGCGCCCGGCTCCCGGAACCCGCCAACATGAGCGATCGGTAATTTGACCGGTCGGGAATATGAAACGATCCTCGGAATCAGGTAGTTCGGGGTCGAGATCGGTTTGGGCCTGGTTTTTGGGTCCGGCCGGACCCAAAGCAGGGTTATCAAAGGCAAATATCAGGTGTCAGCGACCGACGACCAGCCGACCATGGAAGCGCCTCGGCCCAAGCCGCGGCGGCGCCTCGGGCTGTCCGGCAAGCTGTTGCTGCTCACCATTCCCCTCGTCATGATCGCCGGCCTGATGATCTACGTACCCGCGATCGCGAATTTTCGGATGAACCGGCTGAACGACCGGCTGGCCGCAGCCAATACCGCGGCCCTGGTGCTGGATGCCGCGCCGCTGGGCATGGTTCCGGACTCGCTGGCGCGGCAGATCCTGACCAGCGTCGGAGCCCGCGCGGTCGCCATCAAGATGGGTCAGCAGCGGCGCCTGCTCGCCAGCGCCGACCTGCCGGACGCGATCGACCATGACATCGACATGCGGACCATGACCGCGTGGTCCGCGATCGTCGATACCTTCGAGACCATGCTGGAGCGCGGTAACCAGACCATCCGCGTGGTCGGACCGGCACCCGGCGGCGCGCAATTCATCGAGGTCGTGATCGATGAGCTGCCGCTGCGGCAGGCGATGTACCGGTTTTCCCGCAATCTCTTGGTCGTGTCGCTCGGAATCGCGATGCTGACCGCCGGCCTCGTCTACCTCGCTCTGCATTACCTGTTCGTGCGGCCGATGCGGCGGCTGACGGCAAGCCTCGTCGGCTTCCACGAAAACCCGGAAAGTTCGGCGCGAATCATCGTGCCGAGCCAGCGCGGCGACGAGATCGGCGTTGCCGAGCGCGAATTGTCCGACATGCAGCGCGACCTGGTTTCGATGCTGCATCAGAAGAGTAGGCTCGCTGCGCTTGGCCTGGCCGTCTCCAAGATCAACCATGACCTGCGCAACCTGCTGGCGTCGTCGCAACTGTTGTCGGACCAGCTGTCAAGCGTGCCGGATCCGCGGGTGCAGCGCTTTGCGCCGAAACTGATGCGCTCGCTGGAACGTGCCATCGATTTTTGCCAGTCGACGCTGTCTTATGGCCGCGCGCAGGAAGCCGCTCCCGACCGCCGCATGATCCTGGTCGAACCTGTGGTGGCCGAGGTGCGCGAATCCGCCGGCCTTGCCGCCGACGCGTCGGTCGGCTGGATCAGCGCGATCGAGCGCGGGCTCGCCATCGACGCCGATCCGGACCAGTTGTTTCGCGTGCTGCTCAACCTGGTGCGCAACGCCGCCCAGGCGCTGGAAAGCCGCCCCAAGGGGGATGCGGCGACGATGCAGATCCGCATCACCGGCCGCCGCGAAGGCTCGGTCGCGATCATCGAGGTTTCCGACACCGGCCCCGGCGTGCCGGGGCGCGCCCGCGAGCATCTATTCGAGGCGTTCCAGAGTTCCGGCCGCCCCGGCGGCAGCGGGCTTGGGCTGGCGATTGCCGCCGAACTGGTCCGCGCCCATGGCGGCGACATCCACCTGGTCGAAGGCACCATCGGCGCCACCTTCCGGGTCTCGATTCCGGACCGTCCGGTGGAACTGCAGAGCGTCCGCAACGAGCGGGCGCGGGCGTAAACCGCGCCATCCCGTCATTCCCCGGCGCGCAATTGCGCACCTGAGGGCATCGCGAAGCGATGAACCCGGAATCTCGCGCGATTACCTCTGGATTCCCCGATGTGCAGGGCACATCTGAGGTTCGATGCTGCGCATCGCCCTCATCTGCGCAAATGCGCACCGGGGAATGACACCCTTAATTATGCGCCCCGACCGGCCTTTCCCCCGCTTGCCAATCAGGGCCGGAGCGGGTAGCTAAGGCGCTCTTCGCGAGATTTCCGAGCTTTATCGGATGCATCCGGGCCTTGCGCCCAAATGCCTTAGCGAAAAACGCGCCCGTAGCTCAGCTGGATAGAGCACTAGACTACGAATCTAGGGGTCAGGAGTTCGAATCTCTTCGGGCGCGCCATTTTCACACCATTCGGAATAAATCTGCGAACACGATCGTTCATGTCCGCATGTTTCTGCAATCAAATGCGAAGCGGACACTGCGTGCAGTCCGCCCGCTATTTCGCACTTTAGACCCGTCGTGAGGCTACTTTCTCATTAATACCCAATCGGCCGCGTCCGGGTCTGCCAAACTGGGCTTTGTAGGACTTTCGATCCCTTGTATTGTGAAGAGAAGCATGCGGAACTGGCATGGCCGCTGCCAGAAGGGCGCTGGTCACCATAAGCAGGCGCGAACCAACGCGCCGGTTTTTCGGTGGAGACCGACATGGCCGTTGGCGGATCGTTTGACACGTTCCCCAAGTTGCTGCTGCGAAATGCCGCGCAGTTTAGCAGCCGTCCGGCGTTTCGGCATAAGGATCTTGGCATCTGGCAGACGTGGACCTGGACCCAGGTCGCCGAGATCGTGCGGGCTTATGCCGCGGGCTTGCAGCGACTTGGATTGCAGCCAGGAGACACGATCGCCATCGTCGGTTCCAACCGGCCGAAGCTCTACTGGACCGTGATGGCAGCGCAGACGCTGCGCGCGATTCCGGTTCCGGTCTATTCGGATGCGGTGGCTGACGAGCTTGCCTATGTCCTCGCTCACGCCGACGTGAAGTTTGTCGCCGCGCAAGATCAGGAGCAGGTCGACAAGGTTTTGTCCGTATCGGACCGGGTGCCGCATCTCCACACGATTGTTTATGACGAGGCGCGTGGACTCCGTGACTACGATCACAGCCGATTGACCGCAATCCACGATGTCATCGAAGACGGCCGCGCCGCGCTTGCGGCCAACGCTGCGCTTGGCGGGAAGATCGATGAATTCATCCGGCAGGGTGAAGGTTCTGACATCTCGATCATCCTCTACACCTCGGGAACAACCGGCGCGTCGAAGGGCGTCATGCTGTCGGCGCGAGGCTGCATCGACGCTGCGACGGATACTGTCAGATTCGATCGATTGACCGACAACGAAGTGGCGCTCGCCTACCTGCCGCTCGCCTGGGCGGGCGATCATTACCTCAACTATGCACAGGGCCTTGCCGCTGGATTCTGCATGGCGTGTCCCGAGAGCGGTGAGACGATCGAGCAGGATTTGCGCGAGATCGGACCAACCTTCTATTTCGCTCCGCCGCGCGTTTTCGAAAACATGCTGACGCGGGTGATGATCCGCATGGAGGACGCTGCGCCAATCAAGCGGCGAATGTTCGACTACTTCCTTGGCATTGCGCGACGGTATGGCGAGTCGATTTTGACCGGAAAGCCGGTGCCGCTGTCAGGCCGGCTGCTCTATGCGCTCGGGCGCTTGATGCTCTACGAGCCCCTTAAAAACGTCCTTGGCCTGTCTCGCGTACGCGTTGCCTATACTGCAGGTGAGGCCATCGGTCCGGATCTTTTCGCGTTTTACCGCTCGATCGGATTGAACCTGAAGCAACTTTACGGTCAGACCGAAGCCTTCCTCTACGTCACCTGTCAGCCTGACGGGGAGATCTACTCCGATACAGTTGGGCCGGCGGCGCCTAACGTCGACATCCGCATTGCGGAATCAGGTGAAGTGCAATTCCGCTCACCCGGCATGTTTGTCCGATATTTCAAGGATCAGGCGAAGACTGCGGAGACCCTGACGCCTGACGGTTACGTCAAGACCGGCGATGCCGGTTTCTTCGACGAGAAGACGGGCCATCTGAAGATCATCGATCGCGCAAAGGATGTCGGCCGGCTGGCCGACGGCACGATATTTGCGCCGAAGTATCTTGAGAACAAATTGAAGTTCTTTCCCAACATCAAGGAAGCGGTCGCGTTCGGCGACACCAGGGAGTTCGTTTGCGCCTTTCTCAATATCGACCCGGCCGCTGTGGCGAACTGGGCCGAACGTAACAACATCGCCTACGGTTCCTACCAGGAGCTGGCGGGGCATCCGCTGGTCTATGACATGGTGGCGAAAGATGTTGCCAAGGTGAACCGCTCCCTCGCGGAGGAAAAGGTGATGGCTGGCGCGCAGATTCGCCGCTTTCTCATTTTGCATAAGGAACTCGACGCAGACGATGGCGAATTGACCCGCACGCAGAAAGTTCGCCGCGGGTTCGTCGCCGAGCGCTATGCGCCACTGGTCACGGCGCTCTACAACGGTTCGCATGAAGCCGACATTTCCACCGAAGTCACTTTTGAGGATGGCCGCAAGGGCGTGATCGCGGCGCGGGTCAAGATCCGCGACTTGCAAACAGCTGGTTCGACGGAATCCCTGGGGAAGGCCGCATGAGGGCGCCGGACACAAACGAAATCCTGCTTCAGGTCAAGGGCGTATCGCTGGCGTTTGGCGGCGTGAAAGCGCTGACGGACGTTTCGTTCGACATCAGGAAGGGCGAAATTCGCGCCATCATCGGACCGAACGGCGCCGGCAAAACCTCTATGCTCAACGTCATCAATGGCTTCTATCATCCGAATCATGGTGCCATCACCTTCAAGGGACGGACCCGCGCCCGGATGGAGCCTTTCGAGGCGTCCCGTGGCGGTATTGCGCGCACCTTTCAGAACGTCGCGCTGTTCAAGGGAATGAGCGCGCTCGACAATATTATGGCTGGCCGCACATTGAAGATGCGCCGGGGCCTTCTGTGGCAGATGCTGCGTTACGGCCCTGCGCTGGCAGAGGAGATCGAGCATCGGCACCGGGTCGAGGAGATCATCGATTTTCTGGAAATTGAGGCGATCCGCAAGGTGCCGGTTGCGCGTTTGTCATACGGCCTGCAGAAGCGCGTCGAACTCGGTCGCGCCCTTGCGATGGAGCCCGATCTTCTTCTCCTCGACGAGCCGATGGCAGGCATGAACCTCGAAGAGAAGGAGGACATGTCACGGTTCATCGTCGACATAAACGACCATTACGGCACGACCATCGCGCTGATCGAGCACGACATGGCTGTGGTGATGGATCTCTCCCATCGCGTGGTGGTGCTCGATCATGGCGTGAAGATCGCTGACGGCACGCCGGATGAGGTCAAGAAGAATCAGGCTGTCATCGACGCCTATCTCGGCGTCGCGCATTAAGGAGCATTGCGTGATCGCGTTGGGTCAATTTCTCGAAGTGCTGATCGGCGGATTGATGTCCGGCGTGCTGTATTCGCTGGTCGCGCTTGGCTTCGTGCTGATCTTCAAAGCATCCGGTGTCTTCAATTTTGCCCAGGGTGCAATGGTATTGCTCGCAGGGCTTGCGCTGGTTCGCTCGCTCGACCTCCTGGTGGCCAAGGGCTTCCCGCTTTGGGCTGCGATCATCTTCGGCATCGGCTTCGCTGTCGTGATCATGGCGATAACGGCCTGGCTGATCGAGCGGTTCGTGATCGGACCCCTTGTCAACCAGGACGGCCTCACGCTGTTCATGTCCACGATCGGCGTGACATTCATCCTCGAGGGTGCGGCGCAGATGATCTTCGGTTCCGATGCTTACCCGTTGCGGCTGTTCCCGACGGACGCCTGGTTCCTGTTCGAAAGTCACTTTCCGGGTGGAATTCTGGTCAACAAGCTGGATGTCTGGGGCGGCATTATCGCCGGCATTCTGGTCGCCGGCCTCGCGATCTTCTTCCAGGGTACCAAGACCGGTCGCGCACTCCGGGCTGTTGCCGACGACCACTTGGCCGCGCAGTCGGTCGGGATTCCAATCAGCTGGATCTGGTTCGTGGTCTGGCTTGTTGCCGGTCTCGTTGCGCTGGTTGCGGCGACTGTGTGGGGCACCAAGCTGGGCGTACAGTTCTCCATCACTTTTCTCGCGTTGAAGGCCTTGCCGGTTCTGATCATTGGGGGCTTTACCTCCGTTCCAGGAGCCATCGTCGGCGGGCTCATTGTGGGTGCGGGCGAGAAGATCGCCGAGGTGTTCTTGGGGCCGTATATGGGTGGCGGTATCGAATATTGGTTCGCCTATGTGCTGGCGTTGGCGGTGCTGCTCGTGCGGCCGCAGGGTCTGTTCGGCGAGAGGATCATCGAACGTATCTAAAGACGAGGAGTGAGTTGTGCTTTATCGCGAGGCTGGCCAATTCAAGACGACCTACGCGGAGGATATGGCGATCTTCCCGATCCGTCAGGACCGCATGGCGCTCGCCGTCTTGCTCGGTGTCGCCTTCATTGGGGTGCCGCTGCTGGCAACTTTCCACATTTGGCCGTTCGGCAGCGACTATCTGCTGCGCGCCATTCTGCTGCCCTTCCTGATCCTCGCACTCGCCGCTATCGGCGTAAACATTCTCGTCGGTTATTGCGGCCAGATCTCGCTCGGCAGCGGCGCGTTCATGGCCATCGGCGCCTACTCTGCCTACAAGTTTGGGACCGGCGTTCATATTCCGCTCGCCTGGCTCGACTTCGCGATTTCGATCCCGCCGTTGCCCGTGCTGCTATCCATTTTGCTCGGCGGGCTCACGGCGGCGGCTGCCGGAATCCTCTTCGGTGTTCCCAGTCTACGGATCAAGGGCCTCTATCTGGCGGTTGCAACGCTCGCAGCGCAGTTTTTCTTCGACTGGGTGTTCCTGCGGGTGCCGTGGTTCACCAATTACGCACCGTCAGGGTCGGTCAATGCACCGACGCTGAATTTCTTCGGTCTGGTCCTGGACACGCCGATCGAGCGCTATCTGCTCTGCCTGACCTTCGCAACGGTGTTCGCGGTTCTGGCGAAGAACCTTGTTCGCGGCAATCTCGGTAGGCAATGGATGGCGATCCGCGACATGGACATCGCCGCCGAGTTGATCGGTATCCGGCCGCTCAACGCAAAGCTCACGGCTTTCGCGGTCTCTTCATTTATCATCGGCGTGGCGGGCGCACTCTGGGCGTTCGTCTATCTGGGCTCGTGGGAGCCGCTCGCGTTCTCGATCGACCGCTCACTGCAGCTTCTGTTTATGGTGATCATCGGCGGGCTGGGATCGATCATGGGTTCGTTCGTAGGTGCGGCCTTTATCCTCATTCTGCCGATCATGCTGAACCTGATTCCAACCCAGCTCGGCGTGCCGCTGTCGACGGAAACGATCACTCACCTGGAGTTCATCATCTTCGGATCGTTGATCTGCTATCTTCTCATCAAGGAGCCACATGGGTTTGCCCGGCTCATATCGCTTGGCAAGGAGAAGCTCAGACTTTGGCCGTTTCCCTACTGAAGGGGCGGTCAATGCGAAGGAAGCCGGAGATCGCAACGCGGAGCGGCGGTCGTTGGCAGAAGGAGCAAGGAAGCCCGCAAAACAAAACAAGACCCGTTACCGCAAAACCGGGCTGAACGAGGAGGACGTCGATATGGTACGCAACAAACTGATACTGGCGGCAGCCATACTATCGGGCGCGGCGCTTGCCGCTCCGGCTGCGGCGCAGAACGAGCAGTTCATCCCGATACTGTCCTACCGGACCGGCGCGTACGCCGTGAATGGCGTACCGTACGCAAACGGCGTGGCCGACTATTACAACCTGATCAACGAGCGCGACGGCGGCATCAACGGAGTCAAGCTTCTGGTCGAGGAGTGCGAGACCGCCTACGCCACCGACAAGGGCGTTGAGTGTTACGAGCGTCTCAAAGGCAAAGGCCCGACCGGCGCGGCCTTCTTCAATCCGCTGTCGACCGGCATTACATTCGCCCTTACCGAAAAGACCACGACTGACAAGATCCCGATTATCACGATGGGCTATGGCCGCGCCGATTCCAAGAACGGGGCCGTGTTCGCCTACAATTTCCCGCTGCTCGGCACGTACTGGTCCGCGGCCGATATCGCGATCCAGCACATCGCCAAGGAGGTCGGCGGCTTCGACAAGCTGAAAGGCAAGAAGATTTCGTTTGTCTATCACGACAGCCCGTACGGCAAAGAGTCGATTCCTGCGCTGCAAGTGCTGGCACAGAAGCACGGCTTTGAGTTTACGCCGATCCCGGTCACGCACCCCGGTGTCGAACAGAAGTCGCAATGGCTGGCGATCCGCCAGAACCGGCCGGACTATGTTTTACTCTGGGGCTGGGGCGTCATGAACGGCACGGCAATCAAGGAAGCGGCGGCTGTAGCCTATCCGCGCGACAGGATGATCGGTGTCTGGTGGTCGGGCGCAGAGCCGGATGTAACGCCCGCAGGCGATCAAGCCGCAGGCTACAAGGCGCTGATGCTTCAGCATGGCGCCGGCAAGTTCCCCGTGCACGCCGACGTGGAGAAGTACGTCTATGCAAAGGGCAAAGGTTTGTCGGAGCCGGGCAAGGTCGGCGAAATTCTCTACAACCGCGGTTTGGTGAATGCCATGCTCGGCGTGGAGGCGATCCGCAAGGCGCAGGAAAAGTTCGGCAAGAAGCCGCTCACCGGCGAGCAGGTCCGTTGGGGTCTGGAGAACCTCAACCTCTCCGAGGCGCGTCTCAAGGAACTCGGCTTCGAGGGCATGTTGAAACCGATCAAGATTTCCTGCTCCGACCACGAGGGCGCGCGTGTGGGGCGGGTACAGCAGTGGGACGGCAAGGGCTGGAAAGTCATCTCCGACTGGTACACGGCCAACCAATCCATCACCGAACCACTGGTCGACGATGTTTCCGCGAAGTATGCCGCGGAGAAGAAGATTCAGCCGCGCGACTGCTCGAAAGAAAGCTGAACGCATCTCGGCGGTCCGGGAGGAGCGTTCACCTCCTCCCGGATATCCTGAAAGCCGCAACCGTTTGGAGAGAGCTGCGTGTCAATCCCTAAGGCCGCCACGGCGACAGAAACGACAGCGATGTTTCTGTCGGTCAACAATATCGAGGTTGTCTACAGTCACGTCATCCTCGTGTTGAAGGGTGTATCGCTGGATGTGCCGCGGGGCGGAATTATCGCGGTTCTCGGCGCCAATGGTGCGGGCAAGACAACGACGCTGAAGGCGGTCTCCAATCTGCTGCATGCAGAGCGTGGCGAGGTCACCAAGGGCTCGATCCTGTTCGACGGCGTTGAAGTGCAGTCCCTGTCACCAAACGATCTGGTGCGGCGCGGCTGCATTCAGGTGATGGAGGGGCGGCGCTGCTTCGCTCACCTTACTGTCGAAGAGAACATCCTGACCGGCGCCTTCACGCGCAGGGACGGCAAGGCGGCGATCGCGCAGGATCTGGAGCGAGTCTACGCCTATTTCCCTCGTCTCAGGGAGCGGCGTGCTTCGACCGCCGGCTATACGTCGGGCGGCGAACAGCAGATGTGCGTGATCGGCCGTGCCTTAATGTCGCGCCCGAAGATGATCCTGCTCGACGAGCCTTCGATGGGGCTCGCGCCGCAGATTGTCGAAGAGATCTTCGAGATCGTGAAGGATCTCAACCTCAAGGAAGGTGTCTCGTTTCTTCTCGCCGAGCAGAACACCAATATGGCGCTCAAATACGCGAGCCACGGATATATCCTCGAAAATGGCCGCGTGGTGATGGACGGCGAGGCGCGGGCGCTCGCCGAAAATGAGGACGTCAAGGAATTCTACCTTGGTGTCGCCGGCGAAAAGCGAAAATCATTCCGCGATGTGAAGCACTACAAGCGGCGCAAACGTTGGCTCGTTTAGGCGATGACGCTGAGTGATCGTTCCCCCTCCTTCGAAATTATATCGTTATTTCAATGACATACGAGTTCATTGTTTTATTCTGAATGGCGCGCCATTTCCGCTTCGCTTGCGATGCCGCCAAATCAATCGTCGCAATTGCTGGCGCCCCCCGTGGCTTACCGGATCCTTGCCACAACGTCGGGCCGGTTCTTCTCGAGCCAGGCCACGGCGTCGGGTCCATCGACGACGCACTCGAAGGTTTCCCAGGTTGGGTCCTCTAGGGATTCCGGTTGCAGTCGCTTCGCCGCATACTCAACGAGGTCGTGCAGGCGTTCGTATCCTCGTCGGCGCTCAAGGGAATCTGCAATCGCCGTGCTGGCCCATCCTCGTTGGGCTAAATCGATAATGCTGGGAGCGTCAGCCTCGCTGAACCATGGTGTGGCATCGAACTCGATGCAGCGGACATTATCGGCGGTATGGCAAGTAGCGTGGATCATTGGATTCCTCCGTTCGCGGGCTAACAGCCTGCGCTAGCATTGCCCTTTAGAGTTTCACATCGCTGCCTCGCACGCCTCAGGCTTTGACCAAGTCCCCCAGCAGGTTCGCCGCCACCGTCAGCTTGGCGAGCGTCAGGCCGCTGGCAGCTATCTCCTCGACCGAGCGGCGGATGCGCGTCGCCTCGGGGTGAGCCGCGAGCCAGGTCTCGACAGCATGCTGGCCGGACTGGCCGGTTGCCAGCATATCCGCGGCCAGTCTTCTTTCGGCGCCAGCGATCTGCTCAACTGCGCGATCGATCGCCATACGTTCGAAATAATCGTTTGCCGGCACGCTGCGCGCGGCGGCGACGATCCGGTCGAGACGGAAATTCGCCTCGACGGCGAAGAAGGTCGCGGCGGCGTCACCGATGGGGCGGCTGGTGCGCTCCGCAACCGTCACGATATCGGGTGCCGAGACCAGAGCGTCGAGATCGGCCAGTTCGCCGGCGAGGCCTGCCGGGATACCGGCATCGGTCAGGTTCTGCCGACGCTTGGCACGTGCCGCCTGCAGGTCCGGCGGCAGGGCGGTGTCGAGCCCGGCGACGATCTCGCGGATAGCCGGGCCGAAGCGCGCGACGACGGCCTCCAGCCCGTCCTTGAAATCGACATTGCGCACGTACCAGACCATGCGGGAGAGCAGGAGGTCCTGGACAGAAGCGTAGAGGGACAGCTGCACCTGCCCGTCGATGCAGGTATCGAGTGCATCGATCACGTCATTGAGCCACTTCAGTCCGTAGCATTCATCGACCGCCACGTAGGCCATAACAATGGTTGGGATATCGGCGTCCGTCTCGTCGATCAGGCGCACGACACAGGCCGGGCCGCCGCGGTTGATCACCGCATTGGCGAGGCTGGTCGCAATGATCTCCCGCCGAAGGCGATGGAATTCGACCGCTGTCGGGAATTTGTCCTGAACCTCGCGCGGAAAATACTGAGATAGTTCTCGGGCAAGATAGGGATCATCGGGCACGCTGGTGACGAGCAGGTCATCGTAAAGTGTCAGCTTGGCGTAGGCGAGCAGCACGGCGAGTTCGGGCCGCGCGAGGGACTGGCCGCGCCGTGTGCGCTCGGTGAGCGCTGCGTCGTCGGGCAAGAACTCCACCGCGCGGCTGAGCAAGCCGCGCTGCTCGAGCGACTGCATCAGGCGCGTGAGGAAGCCGGTCTCGGCCACGCCCTTGCGTTCGGCGAGCGAGAGTGCCAGCGACTGCAGATAGTTGTTGCGCAGCACGAGCGTGCCGACCTCGTCAGTCATCGCGGCAAGCAGGCTGTTGCGGTCAGCGGGGCTGAGGCGTCCCTCGCGCTCGAGGCGCGCCAGCGCGATCTTGATATTGACCTCGACGTCGGACGTGTTCACGCCGGCCGAATTGTCGATGGCGTCGGTGTTGAGCTTGACGCCCTTCTGCGCCGCTTCGATGCGGCCGCGCTGGGTGACGCCGAGATTGGCGCCTTCGCCGATCACCCGGGTGCGCACGTCGCTGCCCGTGATGCGGATCGGATCGTTGGCGCGGTCGCCGACCTGATCGTCGCTTTCCCCGGCGGAGCGGACATAGGTGCCGATGCCGCCAAACCACAAGAGATCCGCGCGCGCCTTCAGGATCGCCGTCATCACCTCGAAAGGCGTGGCTTGCGGCTTGTCGAGATCGAGCAGGGTGCGCACCTCCGGAGCGAGCGGGATCGCCTTGAGCTGGCGCGAGAACACGCCGCCGCCCGGCGAGATCAGCGACTTGCTGTAGTCCTGCCAGCTCGATCGCGGCAGGTCGAACAGGCGCTTGCGCTCGGCGAGGCTGATCGAAGGATCAGGCGAGGGATCGATGAAGATGTCGCGGTGATCGAAAGCCGCCACAAGCTTTGTCGCTGGCGAGAGCAGCATGCCATTGCCGAAAACGTCGCCGGACATGTCGCCCACGCCGACCGCGGTGAACGGCATGGTCTGAATGTCGGTGCCGAGCTCGCGGAAGTGGCGCTTGACCGCCTCCCAGGCGCCGCGTGCCGTGATCCCCATCTTCTTGTGGTCGTAGCCCTGGCTGCCGCCGGATGCGAAGGCATCGCCGAGCCAATGGTTCTTCTCGGCCGAGATTGCGTTGGCAAGGTCGGAGAAGGTGGCGGTGCCCTTGTCGGCGGCGACGACGAGGTAGGGGTCATCGCCGTCATGGCGCACGGTGGATTCGGGTGGCACGACGATGTCGCCGTCGAGATTGTCGGTGAGTTCCAGCAGTGAGCGAACGAAGATGCGATAGGCTTCGGTGCCTTCCGCGAGCCAGGCGTCGCGATTGGAAAGCGGCGGCAGTCGCTTGGGCACGAAGCCGCCCTTGGCGCCGACCGGCACGATCACGGCGTTCTTGACCTGCTGCGCTTTCACCAGGCCAAGGATCTCGGTGCGGAAATCCTGCGGCCGGTCGGACCAGCGCAAGCCACCGCGCGCAACCTTCCCGAAGCGTAGGTGAATACCTTCGACACGGGGTGAATAGACGAAGATCTCGTAGAGAGGTCGTGGGGCCGGCAGGTCGTCGATCCGACGCGCGTCGAACTTGAAGGAGATCACCGGACGCGGATGTCCATCCTCGCCGATCTGCCACAGATTGGTGCGAATCGTCGCCTGCACCAGGTTGGTGAAACGGCGCAGGATGCGGTCTTCATCCAGCGAGGCGACGGATTTGAGCTGCTCCTCGACCTCGGCAAGCAGGGCCGTTTCGCGTGCCGAGCGCTCGGCATCCGTGGAGGCGAGGCGTGGATCGAGGCGGGTCTGGAACAGCGCGACGAGGCTGGCCGTGATAGCGGCGTTCTTGCGCAAGGTCTCCCACATATAATCCTGGGTGAACGGCGCGCGGATCTGGTGCAGGTAGCGGGACAGCGCCCGGATGGTCGAGACTTCCCGCCAGCCCAGGGTGGTGCGCAGGATCAGGCCGTTGTATCCATCGGATTCGGCGCGATCGCGGACCACCGCCATGATCGAGGCTTCAAGGCGATGGCTGAATTCCGGGCTGATCGTGATCGGCTGGCCGTCGCTGGTCTCGATCGTCATCTCGTGGAGCCAAACCGGCGGAGGCGCCGGCGTGGCGCGCGGCGCGATCTGATAGGTGCGTTCGTTGACCACGCGCAGGCCGTGATTTTCGATCACGGGCACGCGGTAGGACAGCGACAGGGGCGCGCCGCGCGAGAACACCTTCAGTCCAAAGCGCTTGGGATCGGCCTCGCTTTCGTCACGGTGAACCGAAATCGCCACGGGGCGGGTTGGCGTGAGTTTTTCGGTGGTGGCGATATCGGTGATCGCCTGTTCCGCGCCGAACACCTCGGTATAGCCGCCGCTGAAGGCCTGGGCATATCGGTTGGCGAGCATGCGCGCCCGCATGCCATCGGTCGAGACAGTGAGCGCGGCCTTCAGCTTGTCGGCCCAGGTCGCGGCAATGGCGCTGATCCCGGCTTCGAGCGTGGAGCGTTCGACGACGGGAGTTTTGCCTTCATAGCGCCCGATGATGTAGTGGACGCGCACAAGCGCCCCTTCAGGGAATGAAACGTAGGAGGCCGACAGCGTCCCCTTGTAGATCTGCGAGAGGAAGGCGCCGACGCGCATGCGAACGTCGGTGTCGTATTTCTCGCGCGGAATGAAGGTGAGGATGGAGGCGAAGCGATCGAACTTGTCCACCCGCACCAGCGCTCGGACGCGCGGACGCTCGTAGAGGATCAGTACCTCCATGACGAAATTGTAGAGCGTATCGACGTCGACCTGGAACAGTTCATCACGCGGATATTCTTCGAGAATATGCATAAGCGCCTTGCCCGAATGGCTGTTCGGGTCGAAGCCGGCGCGTTGCAGCACCCGCGTCACCTTGTGGCGGACATAAGGGATCTGCCGTGCGGAGCGGGTATAGGCGCCCGAGGTGAACAGGCCGACGACCCGCAATTCGCCCTCTAGCCGGCCGTCGGGCGCATAGAGCTTGATGCCGACATAGTCCATGCGAATGCGACGATGAACGCGGCTGGAGACGTTGGCCTTGATGACGATGAGCAGGGTGGGTTCGTGCATGAACTCGCGTATTTCCGACGTCATCACCACCATTTCGCTACCGCGGCGCAGGACCTTCGCATCCGGATCGCGGAGGATTCCGAGGCCTTCACCGGTCGTGATGTCGTCGGACGCATCGCTGTCGGGCGAGAAGCGATATTCGCGCACCCCCAGGAAGGTGAAATTGTCCGCGCAGAGCCATTGCAGGAACTGGTTGGCTTCGGCGACCTCATCGATCGGCAGCGGCGGCGGATTGGAAGAGAAAGTCTTGATCGC